>NC_011126.1:1247611-1559514 GCF_000020785.1 Hydrogenobaculum sp. Y04AAS1 | reverse complement strand
AAAAAATTAATAAAACAAAATCAAGCTATCAAAATGAAGCATAAAACAGAAATTATGTTAAAAAAGTATGCTATACTTAATTGAATGATAGCGCTGTTAACTGATTTTGGAACAGATGACCCATATGTAGGTATTGTAAAATCCATAATTTATTCTGTTGAAAAAAATGTTGAAATAATAGATATCACACACAACATAGAACCTTTTAACATACTAAAAGGTGCTTTTTACTTGGTCTCTTCTTACAAGTACTTTCCCAAGGAAACGGTATTTATGTGCGTAGTAGACCCAGGGGTTGGCTCCTCAAGAGCACCAATAGCCTGCAAGTACAAAGATTATTTTTTTGTAGGACCTATGAACGGCATATTTGATATGGTGTTTGAAGAAAAGCCCTCTTGCGTTGATATATCAAACCATCCTTATATACTAAAACCCACATCAAACACGTTTCATGGAAGAGATATCTTTGCCCCGGCATCAGCTTGGATTCACAAGCTAAAATCCATAGATTTTTTAGGACCTAAGATTAATTACCAATATAGTTTAGATATTCCAAAACCGGCATTGAAAGACAATGCTATAGAAGGCTCTATTCTTTTTTACGATAGGTTTGGAAACGCCATTACAAACGTAGGTTGCACCAAGATAAAACATGCCATTATAGAAGATAAAAAAATAGAGTACTTTGAGTATTTTTCACAGGCTCCAAAAAATACTCCTGGGATTACTTGTGGAAGCTTTGAATACTTTGAGTTTTTTGTAAACCAAGGATCTTTCAAAGAATTTAGTTATACTAAAAGCTTTAAACTCATCTTATGAAGGGTAAAGAGTTTGAAGATATGGCTTTTTCATGGCTTTTAGAAAAAGGATACAAAGTTTTAAAAAGAAATCACAGATGTAAAAGAGGCGAGATAGATATAATAGCCACAAAAGAAAACAAGCTAATAGCCTTTGAGGTAAAAGGAAACAACACAGATACATATGGGCTTCCAGAAGAGCGCATAGATAGATTAAAGTTAGAACGGATAAGGCTTTGCCTTACAGAATACGCCCTTTCAAACGGTATAGATTTAGATAATATCCAAATAGACGCAATATTTATTTACAAAGACCAAATACGTCATTTGGAAAACCTATGCCTTTGGTAGAACACCTTTACATACACATACCCTATTGCTCGTCAAAATGCCATTATTGTGATTTTTATTCTGTGGTAGAAAAAGAAGATAATTCTTACTTTGATATTCTATTAGAAGAGCTTAAGCTTTATGATTTTGATTATGATATAAAAACCGTATACTTTGGAGGTGGTACCCCTTCTATCTTTAAACCAAAACATTATAATCTTTTTTTTAAAAAGCTCAAAAACCTAATAGACCTATCAAAAGTAGAAGAAGTTACAATGGAACTAAACCCAAAAGATTACGAAAAAGACGATTTTAAAGAGCTTTATGATATTGGTATAAATAGGCTTAGCTTCGGTGTGCAGTCCTTTAACGAACATCATCTTCTTTGGCTTGGAAGGACTCATAAAAAAGAGGATGCTATAAAAAGCATTTTATATGCAAAAGAAGCAGGTTTTGAGAATATAAACTTAGACATCATATTTGGTATGCCAGATCAAACAAAAGAAGAATTTTTAGAAGATATAGAAACTGCAATTTCTTTTGAGCCTACTCATCTTTCTTTTTACATGCTCATATACTATCCTGGCACAGCGCTTTACTCAAAAAAAGATGAACAAAAACATGAAGATGACATAGCTTTGTTTTATGAGCTTTTAAGAAAAACTTTAAAGGGCTATATTCATTACGAGATATCAAATTTTGCAAAAAAAGAGCATGAGTCAAAGCACAACATGGCTTACTGGGAGTACAAAAACTATCTTGGTTTAGGACCTGGAGCTCATTCAAAAGTGGAAGCGTTTATGTTTTCAAACCCAAAAGATATAAACTTATATAAGGAGAACCTACTAAAAAAGCAACTCAGTTTAAAAGCCTTAAACGAGGAAGAACATAAGAAAAACAAGATAATCATGGGCCTTAGAACGATAAAAGGTGTAGATAGCTATTTGTTAAAAATCCCGCATCATCTTAAAGACTTCTTCTCCAAAAAAGATGGTAGAGTTTTTATAAAACCAGAGTTTTGGCTTGTATCAAATGCAATAATATCTGAGGTGATTTAAATATTTCCCCCGCCAAAAAAGCGGAGGACGGTATGTTAAGCTTGAACAGGTTCTTGCTTTTTCATTGGAGCAGATGGAAGCATAGGGCTAATACCGTTTTCCTTAGCCCATTCCAAAGCCATGCTGAAAGCTTCTCTTGCGGTATTTAGGTTCTTTTCTATGAGCTCTAATTTTTTCTTAAACTTTCTTTCCAGGGCTGAGTCCAAAGAGGCTGTACCACCAGAAGCTACAAACTTTTTCATAAATCTTGATTTTATACCCTCTTCTATAGCAGGCAAGCCAACTATCTGAGTGGCACCAAAAAGAGCACCTATCATAGCCATGTTGGTAGAGAGTTCTGTACCGGCTATATCTATGGCTATTTTGGTGGCTGGGAAGTTTAGAACTTTTACGTTTATAGAATCAAGCCTCTTATAATCCTCTGGTTTCAAAAGCTCTTCGTCGGTGTTTATTATGATGATACCACCCCTTTTTATACCAGAGTAAAAAGGCATTGTATAAGATTTACCCATCGTAATAACGTGGTGGTGAAAAACCATGATGATATCTGGATAAACCACTTCTCCTCTGTCGTATATAGGTTCTATGCCTATACGAGCATAAGATTCAGCAGGAGCCATACGTTTTTCGGCACCAAAGAATGGATTTGAAACGGCATAGTATCCTTCGTAATCTGCTGCGGTAGCTATAATATGAGCTGCGGTAACGGCTCCTTGACCACCCAACGCTGGCATACGTATATTAAGACGTTTCCTTATTGGTTGTTGAATTGTCATATTAAACCTTCCTCCTTCTTTGCTTTGATAACTTCTTCAGCCTGAGGACTCATATGCTCAAAGAAAGAAAACCTTTCTTTATCACCAAGCTTCATCTCTTCTAAGCCTTCATCGGCATTTCTTCCTATTTCAAGTATGCAAGGGGTATAAAGATGAATATATGTTGGACCTACTTCTCTAGCTACGTATATAGCTTTTTTTACAGCTTGTTCAACCCTACGAGGTGATGAGACTGTCATCCTTACCACATAATGACAACCTGAATCTATAGCAAGTTGCCACATAGGGACCTTATCCCACTGTTTACCCTTGGGAGCCATCTTAAATACGTGGCCTTTCACCGTGAGACCGCTTTCTTGACCACCGGTATTTGCATAAACTTCGTTATCGTAGCATATAGTGGTGATTTTTTCTTGTCTGAAAAAAGATTGCAATGTACAATCTAAACCTATATCAACAGTAGCACCATCGCCCGCCAACACTACGACATCCTTTACTTTATCTGGAAATCTATACTCTAAAACCCTTTTTATACCGCTGGCTACCGCATTTTGGTTTCCAAACAAAGAGTGCACTGTATGTAAGGCTATATGTGGAAACACAAGTGATGTGCACCCGGTAGAATTTACAATTATGGTATCTTCTGGGTTTGGTAAAGATGCAAGTATATATCTAAAAGCATCCGACTCTGGACACCCTGCACAAAGAGAATGCTCTTCTAACAACTCTTTTGCATAGGGCAAATCCATTACGCCCCTTTTAGGATTGCCCCAAGTGGCTTTTCCCTCTAGCTCCAGTATTTCTGGAGGCATAAAATCTCTAAGCTCTTCGTTTACTTTGTATATATTAAATGACATAGCTTACCTCCTTACCTAAAATCTTTAAGGCATCTTTGTATATAATTTCTGGAGGCATCGTCATACCACCAGCAACTCTTGGTGTGCCTATTATGGTAGCATTTGACTTTCCATAGAAAGCTGCTCTTACTTCTCTTTCTAACCATCCCACCACATTAAACTCTGGTACTATTATATACTTTGCATTTTTTGTAGCTTCTAAAAGCTCTTGATGTGGGAATGGTCTAATGCTTTTTACTTTTACAACTTTTGCTTTGATACCTTCGTCCAATAGCAATCTCGTAGCTTCCTTAGCTTGTGAAGCCGCAGTTCCACTAGCCACAAATACAAGCTCTGCTTCTTTGTCACCGTATTCTTCCACTAAACCCCTTAAATAATGCTTAGCGTAAGGTCTAGAACGTTCTATAGCTGCTCTTACTTCCCATTGCCAGCTTGCGTGAGTAGCATAAGATATATAGTTTGATTTCATAACAAACGGATCTTTTATATATCTTCCAGGAGCTATTTCAGCATCTATTATTGGTGTTGGTGACATATAAGGATTGTAAGGAGGAAGAGCTATGTCTTCTGGTGGGATCATTATAGATTCCCTTGTGTGGGATATAAAGAAACCATCTATTGCGGTGATAATAGGCACATGCACATCGGTTTTTTCCGCCACTACAAAACCGGCCAATACCATATCAAAAAGCTCTTGGGCATTTTCAGCATGCCATATCATAACACCTGTATCAAGTAAAAAGCTTATTTCTAAGTTGTCTGGTTGTATCGTAAGAGGGGCATTCACACCTCTTGCCATCAAAACAAGCTGTATAGGAAGTCTTGCACCAGACCACATAGGGAAGTTTTCCATGGCTCTTAGGGTTCCTGGTCCAGAGGTGGTTGTTATTACTCTAGCACCGGCCATTGAGCATCCTGCTACTTCTGACATAACACCAAATTCTGACTCACCTCTAAAGTATACACCTACATAACCTTCTACCCAGAGCTCACCAATCAAGTGAGCAGCTTCTGATTGCGGTGTAATAGGATACGACACAGAAGCATCAACGGAAGCTCTTCTAACAGCTTCTTTTACCGCTTCAGACCCCGTCATAAACACCTTTTCTCTAGGTGCTTCAAAAAGCAAATAATCTGGTGAGACAATCTTTTGTCCCGATTTATTAACGCCTGAGTAAACACCGTTGTTACCCATACCAAAAACCTCCTTTACTTACCTAACTCTTTCTTTACTTGCTTAGCTATCTCTATAAACTTTCTCACATCCTCTGGATGTTGATCTCTAACGGTTATCATAGCATCTTCATGACCCATTTTTGCACACATAGCTATTGTTAAACAATCCGTTTCAGCTCTTATAATCTTCAAAGCTATGTTGGCAAAATGACAGTGAACACCTATAAATATACATGCTTTTATATTGTTGTGCCATATTGTAAGATTTGGATGGTTTGGATTTATCTCTACCTCTGGATTTATTTTTGGATACTTTGGCCTGTAGTCTGGCATTGGTATAATCTTGGCATTTAAGACTTCTGCCATTTCTCTTACAAGCTTTGCCATTTCTTTAGCTTCTTCGTTCCAAGCATATATGACAAGGGGTCCTACGAATATAGTCGGGTTTTCTCTTGTAAGCATCTCTTTAGCAGCCTCACGCATAGCTACTTCTTCGTCTACAATCTCGTTGTACAAAAGCCCTTTACCAGGTGGTGGTGTTAATACACCTTCTACTACTGCCGTAGGGTACGGTGAGAAATGATAAGGCCCCAGTGTAGCCATTATAACCTCCGTTTAAAGTTTGAGATAATAATTTAATATAATATTAAAATTTTTTCAATGTTTTTAATTATAAGAAAGATTCTATACCAACATGAATTTTATAATTTTTATAGCTTTTTAACAAATGGCCCAATCTTTTTATATTTGCTGTGTTTTTTACTTTTATTAAAAGCTTAAAACGTTTTTCTCCTTTTTCATAAAAATAACGGGGCTTTGAAACATAAAAAAAATCCTCTTCAGAAAGCTCTTTGTAAAGATCGTATATTTCTTTTCCTATTTCTATCAGTATAGCTTTTGTAAAAGGCGGATCGTTGTTGAATTTTCTTCTTTTTAGTTCATCTTCTAAAAAAATAAATTGATCGTTCTTTAAGATAGATTCCAAAGCGTATTTATCAACGTGAGTGGTTTCTAACACAAAAAGTTCTTTTGCTTTTAAAGAAAGACTCCAAAGCTTATGATGATAAATTTCCCTAGCGCTTAATTCTGGAGCAAACAACAAGTTTTCTAAGGAAAAAGCAAACACTACGTCATAAGTATCTTCTTTTTCTATAGTATCAAAAGAAAAGTTTTCCCTATCCCCAAACATAGAAATTATATATTCTTTATACTGTTCTAAACCAGCACCAAACGTCTTTAAAGGCCCGCCACATCTAGAGCAAACGCCTTCTTGATTTACATTTTTACATTTTGTGCATTTTATGGTATTTAGGCTTTTAAAATAAGTGGTATAAGACTCACAATAAACGCATGTATCAAGAGCGTTGCATCTTTCACAATAAGCATAGCTATAACCAGATTTGTTCACATAAAATAGTATATTTTTATCGATATGCTGTTTAATTATATCTATAGTTTCATCATCTATTAGAAAGTTTTTATCCTTTTTCTCTACTATTTTTATATGTGGCAGTTTAACGCTTATATGAATATGATTTGCTTTCTTTTCCTTGTAAAGGAAATAATCGTTTATGCTTAGTGTCAAAGAAACAAGGTATAAATTTGCACCGTAATGCTTTGCCACATAATAAGAAAGTCTTCTAAAATCTAAATAAGGCTCTTTTTTTGATTTATAAAATTCTGAGTACATATCATCTATTAGGATAATGTTTTTCAAATTATAAAAAGGAAGCACCAGTCCAAAAGGTGTACTTACAAACACTCTATCTTCTTTCATGGCACTTTCATAGCAAAACCTTGTCTCTGATACTGTATTTGGGCTTTTCAAAAAAATAGCATCTTCAAAGATATCTCTAAAGTTATCAAACATATATTTAGATGGGACCACCACAAGGGATTGGAATGGTCCTATTGTTATATCCTTAATTTTTTGTTTGTAATCTCCTGTGATTATTTCTATGTTTAGTCTCTTTGAAAAGCGTCCTTCATTAGAGGGTTTTATATCTATATCTTCAATTTTTACCAATGGCCCTATGTTGTTTTCTACCTCCAAAAAACCTTTTTTTATATAAAAATCCACTGCGTTTTTGGTATATTTTTTATAAGCTTCTTCTAAAGATAGTTTTCTTTTTTTTAAAAGCCTAAAAATACGTTTAAACGTTTTATCTGTAAAATCTTCATCATTTTTCTTTAATTTCAGGCTTTTATCGTTAACTTTAAACATTATATCTGGAATAATCTTTGCCAAAAGTGTATAAGCTGGGTAAAGATAGTATTCACCTGCATCTTTTACAGCTTCAAATACGCTTTGGTTTACTATGGGTAACTTATCTTTGTAAACAACCGTTTTTTCTGATTTTACAGCTTTTGCATCATAACCCCAAAGGATACCCCCTTTTATAGAACCATCAAGCCCAGTGTAAAAAATACGAGTGCCTGCTGGTGGCACATCTTCATCATCTATGTAAACTTCTTGTAAAACTCTAGACTCAGTGGCTAGTTTTAATATCAAACGTTTTTAAGATACTCTATCACTATCTTATCAAGATTAACAGCTTTTTCTATGTTTCCAGTATGGGCAAAAGCTATAGGTCCAAGGATGGTAGCCCCTGGAAATAGATTACTTTCCACAGATTCTATCTCTATACTAAAAGCAGATACATCAAAAGGCACTTCTTCTATCCTGTTTTTAAGATAACCTTTTCCGTGAGCCACAATAGCTACATCTTGAGCAAATATACTTATGCATACGTTTGAGTTTGTGATTATATTTTGAGCGGTTCTTGATTTTGTGCTAAGAGCTATGTTTATTTTACTTTCAGAAACAGGGTATACCCAGCTTATCAAAGCGCTGTAGGGTTTTAAATCGTTGGTAACCGTGCTAATCACCACGGGAAACACATAAAGATCTCTCATCAAATCTATAAGTTCTCTATTTAGCATAGACCTCTCCTTAGTTAAATTTTAATACGCCTCTTAATACTATTTTACCAGATCTTAGATCATCGAGCGCTTTGTTTACATCTTCAAACTTGTACTCTTGAATGATGGGTTTTATGTTGTTAAAAGCCGAAAACTCAAGCATCTCCCTTAAAAGCTTTCTTCCACCTATGGCAGAACCAGTTATCACGATACGTTTTGTTATGAGATCAAAGGGATTTACATATATTGGTTCTTGGGCAGCACCTACCACTGACAATCTACCTTTTGGTGCTAAAGCGTCTACAAGATTTTGTATGCTTTTAGAATCATAAACGGTTGTAAGTATAGTATCTGCCCCACCTAAGGCTTTTAGCTCTTTTACTGGGTCTTGCTTTGATGAGTTTATAAAATAATCTGCCCCAAGCTCTTTAGCCACTTTTTCTTTATCAGAATGGCTTAGTGCTACTACCTTAGCACCCATAGCTTTAGCATACTGAATAGCCAAATGACCAAGACCACCTATACCTTGGATTACCACTAACTCATTTGGTTTTAAATTTAACCTTACAAGAGCGGCATAAACTGTTATACCTGCGCAAAATAAAGGAGCGGCATAAGAAAGTTCAAGTTTATCTGGGATTTTTGTAACAAAATGAGACGGGGCTTTCATATACTCTGCATAGCCACCTTGGCGGGTGATACCTGTGATCTCATGGTTTGGACAAAGGGGTTCTTCTCCTTCTACACAGTAATCGCATATCTCACAAGAAGAATAAAGCCAAGGCATTCCAACCCTATCACCTTCTTTAACATTTTTGACGTTGCTACCTACTTTTTCTACAATACCAGCTACTTCGTGTCCTGGTACAACAGGAAGTTTTACCCAAGATTCCCAGTCTCCATCCACTATATGAAGATCGCTATGACATATACCGCAATACTTGACCTTTATAAGCACCTCATCGGGACCTATCTCTGGTATTGGTATATCTTCTATCACCAAAGGCTTTTTAAATTCTTTACAGATAGCAGCTTTCATAAGCTAAAAATTATAAAATATTTTATTTTTTGCAAGTATATTACATCATCATGTCAGAAAACAAATTTTCAAAAGTTTTTATATAATAGTAAAAACTAAATAGGAGGTTTTTATGAAAAAGCTGATGCTTTTAACAGGAATCTTGAGCGCATGTGCGCTGTCTCAAGCCCTACCGTTGTTTAACGTCAGTATAGAGGCTGGCGGTGTAGAACAAGACCCTTCTGGTATTGTATCTTATCAAGCAAAAGGGGCCAATGACTATCTAGACCTTAAAAACGATGCTCATTTTTCACAAAAGACACAACCCTATATAGGTGTAAGAATAACCAACAGCTTACCAATCCTTCCAAACATAAAACTTGATTACATGCCTATGAAGTTTAGTGGCTCTGGAACGCTAAATAGACAAATTACATTCGGTGGTACAACTTATCAAGCAAATGCAAACTTCAACCTAAATGCAAAGATGAACAGATTTGATATATTAGCCTATTATCACCTTCCATTTATCACAGCAGCCACAAAAGACATGCTAAAAGTAAGATTTGGTCTAAACGTAAGGGTAGTAGATTTTAGCGAAACTTTTACAGGTAACAATGCAACTATTAATGGTCAACCTGTTGGTGCTGGTGGATATTATACAGAAAGCAAATCCCTTACAGTACCAGTACCTATGGCTCATTTAGGCGTTTCCATATCACCTATAAAACAGGTATCTTTGGTAGGAGATATAAACTATGTATCTTACGGAAGCAACGATTACTACAACTACAATGCTGGTTTAAGACTGTCACCAGTGGGACTTTTTAAAAGTGCGATAGTACCATTTATCCAAGTAGGTTATAGATATGAAAAGCTAAAAATAGATCAAAGCAGTGTATATGCAGATGTTAAAGTAAAAGGTCCATACGCTTTGATAGGTGTAGAGTTTTAATTATTTTGTAGCCCCTTTTTGGGGCTTTTATAAATTTAAGAATTGATTCTTTTTACCTTAGCGCCTATTTTTTCCAATTTTTGTTCTATATGATCGTAGCCTCTATCAAGATGGTATATATTTCTTATTATAGATTTGCCTTCTGCCATAAGACCAGCTATTACAAGCCCAGCAGATGCCCTAAGATCTGTAGAAAAGACTTCTGCACCTTTTAAACTTTTTACACCTTTTATATAGGCTGTTTTTGAATGTATTGTAATACAAGCCCCCATACGAGCAAGCTCTTGGGCGTGTTGAAACCTATTTTCAAAGATATTTTCTACTATACTAGACTCCCCATCCGCTATAGAAAGTAGACTCATAAACTGAGCTTGCATATCCGTAGGAAAACCAGGGTATTCAAGGGTTTCTATATATAAAGGGTTTATTTTATCTTCTTTTGGATAAACCAAGACACTATCAGGCGATAATATATCTATCTTAGCACCTGCTATATCAAGCTTTTGCAATACACTTTCTATATGGTTTACGTTTAGATTTACTATGTTTATTTTTGAGCCAGTGGCAAGGGCTAAAACCATAAACGTGCCAGCTTCAATTCTGTCTGGTATTACTTTTATATCAAAACCCCTTAGATTTTTTGTGCCTTTTATCTTGGCCGTTCTCTCTGAATCATCTATTTCTATTAAAACACCCATCTGTCTTAGAGCATCTACTAAGTTTATCACCTCTGGTTCTAAAGCGATGTTTCTTAGTATTGACTCTTCTTCTACCGTACTTAGCATGCAAAAGACATTTTCAGTGCCAGTTACCGTTATCATATCAAATCTAAAATCAATAGGGTTTAAGTTTTTGGCTTTTAAATTTATAAAACCTTGTTCAATCTCAATATCTACACCCATTTTCTTGGCAGCTTTTAAGTGTTGGTCTATAGGTCTTGCCCCGATAGAACACCCTCCTGGCATTGACACTTTACCGCTTTTATATCTTGCTATAAGAGGACCCATCACCAAAACAGAAGCCCTCATTTTACGCACTATGTCTTCTCTAGTTTCTTTGTTTAAAATAGGCCCTTCTATGTAAAGAGTGTTGTTTTCTAAAATTATCTTCTTGCCCATATCAGAAAGAAGCTCTATCATATTTTTTATATCAAGTAAATCTGGTACATTTCTTATGGTGCAGGGCTCTTCCGTTAGTATAGTGGCTGCCATCAGAGGCAAAGTTGCGTTTTTTGCCCCAGAGACTTCCAAAATCCCTTCCATATGTTTTGATTGTTCTATAACAAGATAAGCGTCATTCATACAAGCTCTAGTTTAACAGCAGTTTCTATATGATAAGTCTGTGGAAACATATCTGCCATATATATTTCTTTTATTTGATATTTTTTTCCTAAAAGCTTTAAATCCCTTGCTAAAGAAGAAGGCTCACAGGATATATACCATATGTAATCTGGTTTTCCAAGAAGTATAAGCCCTATCTCTTCCTTTGATAAACCACTACGCGGGGGGTCTAAAACAAGAAGGTTTGCGTGCTTATATAGGCTTTTTTTCAAAAAGACATAGCTGTTTTGGACATAAAAAGACACGTTATTTATGTTGTTTATCTTGGCTGAGTATTCGGCATCATTTATTGAGCTTTTATTTATATCAGCTATATCAACAGAGCCTGAGCGTCTTGCCAAATGCAAGCCAAAAAGTCCTACACCACCATAATCATCCAATACTCTGTCAAAATAATTTTCTTTCTCTAAAAGCGTTTGTAAAAGTTTTTGAGCCACTTTTATATTTACTTGAAAGAAGCTATTTACACTTATTCTATATTTTATTTTTAAAAGCTCAATAAAAGTAAAAGGAGTCCCTATTGAAAGTATAATTTTATCTTCTCTCTTATCATCCTTTACAAGCGTTATACCAACGACGTTTTTAGGAGTAAGATGTTCTTTAAACTTCTTTAGCTTTTCCTTATCTATATAATCGTAAGAGGCAAACTTTACCATATACTCTTTTTGCGTATCCGAATAAAATACGCTTATCCAAGATGGATTAAAATGCTTGGCAAACTCTTTTAAAAACGGCATAAGATCGTTTATCGCTTTTGAAGAAATAGGGCAGTGCTCTACCTTTACAAAATCCTCATCAACACCAACAAAACCAAGCTCTTTGTTTCGAACCTTAAACTTAACACGGTTTCTATAATGATAAGGCTCATCGTAGATAATACCGTTTAAATTCTCTATCTCTATGTTACCTATCTTTTTTAACGTCTCTTTTAAGATGTTTGATTTTTGGGTTAGCTGTTCGGTGTAATCAATATGTTGGAAATGACATCCACCGCATCTTCCAAAGTAAGGACAAAGGGGCTCTATCCTATGTGGGCTTGGTTCTACAACAGCCTCTAATTTAGCCATAGAATAATCTTTTTTGTTTACAATATCTTTTATCTTAACTTTTTCATTTGGTAAGGTAAAAGGCACAAAATATACCTTGTTTTGAAATCTTCCCATTCCGTAGCCGTTGTGAACAAGTTTCTCAATTTCTACTATCATCAGGAAAGCTTCTTTAGCTTATCAAAATCTTCCTTTGACATCACATCTATATGTTTACCCAGTATTTTATAAGCTAGCTTTGTGTTTATACCTCTTTTCCCTATGGCTAAAGAAATTTGATCTTTGTCAACAGCCACCTCTATTTGATTATCTGATTCCCTTACATCAAGGATTTTAGCCGGAAAGAATAAATTTTCCAAAAACTTTTTCTTATCTTTAGAATATCTTACAACATCTATATGTTCTCCAGCAAGCTCTTTGGATATGGGATTTATTTTTGAGCCTTTTATGCCTATAACCACACCTACTGGATCAATCTTTTTATCTTCTGTATCAACCACAACCTTAGCCTTTTCACCTGGTTCCCTTGCAACAGAAATTATTTTCACAAGCCCAGTGGCTACTTCTGGTATCTCAGCTTCTAAAAGCCTTCTTAAAAACTTAGGGTGCGTTCTGGAAAGCAACAAAACTGGTCTACCTCTTTCTTTTTGCACTGAAAAAAGAAGCGCTTTCACTCTATCGTTTTTTTTGAAACTTTCCTTAGAAATTTGTTCTCTCCTTGGAAGCTCAGCGTCTATAGGACCTAAGTCTACAATAGCGGTCTGGTCTTTGGTTATTTCTCTAACTATACCATGTACAATGTTGCCCTCCTGAGATACGTATTCCAAAAACCCACGCTCTCTTTCAGCATTTTCCAATTCTTTTAAAAACTCTTCTTTAGCAGCATAAGCTGCTATACGGTTTAAATCCTCAGTGGATATATCGAGCTTAGTTTTTTCTCTTCCAGAAATTATATAAGCCGTTATAGTATCATCATCTGCAAAATCTATATAAATTTTCCCCCTTATATGTTTTTCTTTTCTAATGCCGTAGGCTATAGCGTTTTTTAAAGCAATTTCCACTATTTTAGCAGGTATATCTTTTTCTTTTGCGACGTTTTCTATGAGCTTCTTTATATTCTTTACCATTTTTCCACATCCAACCTTGCTTTCGCTATTTTATCAAAAGGTATTTTTAACGTTTTATCTAAAAGCCTCAACACCAACGTATCATCTTCTACACTATCTATATAGCCAGCGTACTCTTGTTTGTTATCTATTTTTTCCTTTAAATAGAGTCTTGCATACTTACCCTTGAAAAATTCGTAATGCCATTTTTCTTTTAATTCTCTAGTAAGACCAGGTGAACTCACTTCAAGAAAATAGCTACTTGTTATCACATCTTCTACATCCAAAAGAGCGCTTACACGCTTTGAAAGTTCTTCACAATCGTCTATTGTTACCCCTCCTTCTTTGTCTATTATTATCCTCAGTACCCATCCGTTTTCTGGTTTAAATTCAACATCAAACAGTCTAAATCCAAGATTATCGGATATAGGTTTAACCAAATCTTTAACAGTGGTAGCTATTTTTTTTGCATCTAGCATAGTGTTATTATACCATAACCAAATATAACAATATGATAAAATATAATAATGAAGCTTTATGTGGTGCCCACCCCCATAGGAAATTTAGAAGATATAACCATAAGGGCGATAAATATCCTAAAATCGGTAAAATTTATAGCTTGCGAAGACACCAGAAGAATTCAGATACTTTTAAAACATTACAACATAGAAGGTAAAACGCTTTTATCATACTATCATCCCAAAGAAGCTATACAAATAAGAAAAATTATATCCCTCATAAGAAAAGATGAAGACGTGGCGCTTGTATCAGATGCTGGTACGCCTTCTATATCTGACCCTGGTTTTAAGCTTATAAACGCATGTATAAAAGAAGATATACCAGTAGAAGTACTCCCTGGACCCTGTGCACTTATTACAGCATTAGTAGGCTCTGGACTTCCAACTCATAGTTTTATGTTTTTAGGTTTTGCACCAAGAAAATCCCAAGAATCCTTTTATAAGGAAGTTTTTAGCTCTGATACTGGATCTTACATACTATACGAATCACCACAGCGTATATTAGATACATTGGAACTTATAAGCCACATAGAACCAAACATTACAGTGGCTATAGCAAGAGAACTTACCAAAATGCACGAAGAATACATAAGGGGCAATATAAAAGACGTAATAGAAGAGCTTAAAAAAAGAAACAACATAAAAGGTGAAATTGTTTTAGTGCTTTCAAAAGAAAATACGTTATATCAAGAGTCTTTGTAAAATTAAGCCGTAATCTCTACAGTATCTGGTGCTGTAAAGAATGCTACCGCAAGTATGATCCAACCTACGAATAACAAAATAAATCCCACAAGTATAATTGTTGTGATTGCACCTATAAACATAAGACGAGCGCCTTTGCTAAAAAGCTTATGGTTTAGAGCGTTAGCAAGCATATCGTAAGCTTGTTTATAATAATAAGCCACTATAATAGAAAGTATGTAAGCAGGTATCAACACTAATAAAATGAGAAAAAAACCTAGAACATAAAGCACAATATAACTAACAAAACCTATTATAAAACCTGTTAGGTATTTTTTAAACATATCAGGTTTATTAAGTGTTTTGCTTAATTGATTGAAACTAACCAGCAAAAGTATACCGCTCACTATCCAGAAAAGGACCCCTAAAAACGGAATAGCGCTTAATGGTGAAATTAAAAGTCCAATCCCACCCAGCATCTTTTGTGTGGATATGTTCACCTTGTTCCCAGGTAAATTGTTTTTTTCTTCCATAATTTTCCTCCTCTAATAATATTATTACATATTTTCTATCCTAGAGGAGTTGTAGACCACGCTAACGCTACTTATTATCATAAAAACTGCTGACCATATGGGTTGTATGAGACCAGCCATCGCCAAAGCAATGCCAAAGGTGTTGTACACGCTTGCCCATATAAAATTTGTATAAATGATTTTTTTAACGTTGTTTGAAAATTTTATAATCCAGGGTATAGCTTTTAAATTTCTATTAAAAAGCAAGATGCTTGCAGATATCCTTGCAACACCAGAAGCGTTTGCCACCGCTACACTTACATCGCTAACTGCCATAGCAAGAGCGTCGTTTATACCATCACCTACATACATTATTTTTGCTCCTTTTGATTTTTTATCCATTACAACTTTCTGTTTATCTTGGGGTTTTAAAGACCAATAAACCTCATCAAATATATTTGAAAACTCTTCCACAAAAGCCCTCTCATCCCCAGATATAAGCCCTACTTTATAACCCATGTCTTTTAACCTCTTTATAGCCTCTAAGGCATTTTCATCTATCTTTTGTTTAAAATAAAGTGTTCCTTCCAGCTTACCATCCACCGCTACATATACACAAGATACATTTTCTTCACAAGCTTTTGGTGTTATGCCTATACTTTCCATCAATTCTTTAGAACCTATATACCACTTTTTATTTTCTATAAAAGCCTCAATACCATAGCCTGGTATTATCCTAACCTTCGATGGTTTTATAAAATCCCCTTGATAATGGTTTAGTAGGCTTTTAGCTATAGGATGCTTTGAGTAGTTTTCTATAGATGCTACCTTTTTAATAAAATCTTTTTCATCACCAAGCTGAGTATAACCGCTGTATTCTAAGTTTTCTAAGGTTATTGTGCCGGTTTTGTCAAAAAGCACTTCATTTATATATCTAACGCTGTAAAGGGCTCTTAGATTTTGTAAGATGATACCCCGCCTTGCCAAAGAGTTTGCCGCATTCCAAAGAGCCAACGGAGCCGCCACATTGAAAGCACAAGGACAGGCTATCAAAAGCACCGCCAAAGAGCTCATAAGAGCTTTATCAAAACCAGACTCATAATACCAAAAGCCAAAGGTTATAAGAGATAATGTTATAATGGTGGGGACAAATATAGCAGATATCTTATCGGCTATGTTTTTTTCTGGGGCAAAAGAGAGTTTTGCCAGTTCTATATTTTCTATAATTTTATTTATAGTATTTGAATTAAAATCGTTTATGGCTTTTATTAAAAAACTCCCATCTATACTAACGCTCCCCGCATAAACGCTATCGCCTTCAAACTTAGCCACCGGTTTTTGCTCACCTGTAAAAAAACTCTCTTTTACAAACCCCTCTCCTTCTACGATGATCCCATCTACCGGTATGATCTCATCAGGTTTTACCTTTACAATATCCCCTATTTTTACCTCATCTATCCTGGCGGTTTTCTCAGTACCATTTTCTACAACAGTAGCGTAGCTTGGTAAAAGATCTTTAGTCTCGCCTATACTTTTAGCAGCTCTATACCTTCCAAAAGCCTCTATAAACTTTCCAAAAGCCGAGAGCGCCACTATCATAGTAGCAGTTTCATAGTATGGTGTACCAACACCCATAAGCGTAGAATAAACAGAAATCCCGTAAGCCGAAAAAGCACCTATTGCTATCAAAAGGTCTGTGGTGATGGATTTTCTTAAAAGTGCTTTTATAGAGTTTACAAGATAATCAAAACCAATAAGAGCCATAACGGGGGTAGAGAGTAAAAGCAAGAAGTAGTTTGTGAGTCTTACTATAGGATCGTGATAATCTTTTGACGCATAACCCCCATATATAGTAAAAGACAGCATCATCACATAACCGGCCAAGAAAAAGCTTATGCCAAACTTTATAAAAAACTTCTGAACGCTTTGGGATGTCTCGTTGCCAGAAATCTTATTTACCAGATAACACCCAGTACAGCAAAACTCTCTATCTACACCTTTTACATTGAAAACTATAGGATTTCCGGAGATGCTTATGCCGCACTGATAACATTTTCTAATAGAAGCTTCGCCCATCCAATCTGATTTTAAATGTTAAAATAAATTTTGTCAATGGTAAAGTTTTTTGGCTTTTAGGAAAATCAAACAAGTCTAAGATGGTATAATAATTATAATGCAAGAATACGGCGTAGATGCAATAAAAGTTGTTACTGGATTAGAACACGTAAGACTACGCCCCTCAATGTATATAGGGGATATCTCAGAAAGAGGACTTCATCACCTTATATGGGAAATAGTGGATAACTCTGTTGACGAAGCAATGGCAGGCTATGCCACCCATATAAGGGTGCATATACACCAAGATGATTCTATAACGGTAGAAGACAATGGTAGGGGTATACCTGTTTATATCCATAAAGACGTAGGAAAACCAGCGGTAGAAGTGGTTTTAACAGTGCTTGGGGCTGGTGGAAAGTTTGATAAAAAAGCTTATCAATACTCAGGTGGGCTTCACGGTGTAGGTGCTTCTGTTGTAAACGCACTTTCAGAATGGCTCATAGTAGAAGTTTACAGAGACGGCAAAATATACAGACAAGAGTACGAAAGAGGAGTTCCAAAAACTGAGCTTCAAGTCATAGGTGATACCACAAAAAGAGGCACAAAGATTACATTTAAGCCAGACGCTGAAATATTTGAAACCACAAAAATAAAGTTTGACATAGTAGAAAAAAGGATAAGGGAATTAGCTTATCTTAATAAAAACGTAACCTTTGAGATAATAGACGACAGGTTAGACAAGCACCTTGTTTATAAATTTGAAAGAGGCATCATAGAGCTAGCAGAATACCTTGCTGAAGGTAAAGAACCTCTTTTCAACGATGTAATCTACATAGAGTCTGGGAAAGATGGTACTTTGGTAGAAATTGCCTTTAAATATACAAAAGATTACAAAGAATCTTTAGAAAGCTTTGTAAACAACATAAAAACCATAGAGGGTGGCACTCACGTCACAGGTTTTAGAAGTGCGTTGTCAAAGGTTGTATCAAAACTATCCCAAAATATAAAAATATCAAAAGAGTTAAAAGAGATGTTTACCGGTGAAGACTTGAGAGAGGGTCTTGTGGCCGTTGTATCTTGTAAAGTACCAGAGCCTCAGTTTGAAGGCCAAACCAAAACAAAGCTTGGCAACCAAGAAACAAAAAACATAGTAGAATCAATAACGGTAGAATTTTTAACAGACTATTTTGAAAAACACCAAGATATTTTAAAACTTATAGTAGAAAAAGCTATAGAAGCAGCGCTAGCAAGAGAAGCTGCTAAAAAAGCCAAAGATTTGGTAAGAAGAAAATCCTTTTTAGAAGATACATCGCTGCCTGGTAAACTTGCCGATTGCTCTGAAAAAGACCCATCTAAATGTGAAATTTTTATAGTAGAGGGAGAATCAGCGGGTGGTTCTGCAAAACAAGGAAGAGACAGAAGATTCCAAGCGATATTACCATTAAAGGGTAAAATACTAAACGTAGAAAAAGCAAGGATAGACAAAGCCCTTTCTAACGAAGAAATAAGAGCAATTATATCAGCTTTAGGTTGCAACATAGGAGAAGATGTAGATCTAAGTGCCCTTAGATATCACAAAACCATCATCATGACAGACGCTGATGTAGATGGTTCTCACATAAGGACTCTTCTTCTTACTTTTTTCTATAGATTTATGACAAAACTTATTGAAAATGGGCATGTGTATATAGCACAACCACCGCTTTACAAAGTAAAGATAGGGAAAAAAGAAACCTATATAAAAGATGATAAAGAGTTAGAAAAATTTTTACTAAACATCATAAGAACAGACTTATCTATAACAGACGCCAAATCAAACACCTATAGAGGTGATGTACTAATAAACATGTTAAATACTATAAAAGAACAGCACAACACCATAGCTCAAATACTAAACAAAAGAAACAAAGATGTAATAACATATCTTCTGTCAAATAAAATAGATGAAAGTTATCTCAAAGATGAGCAAAAAGCTAAAAAACTCTTAGAAGATATACAGTCTATGAAAAGTATAAGCAGTGCTAAATTAAAATACGACGATTTTGACAGCTCTTACTCTATAGTTATGTACGATATCTATCAAAACTTTAGCATTATAGATATAGATTTTCTTACTTCTGGTACCTACAAAAAGCTCTTTGAAGAGCATAAAGAATTTTTTAACTATCCTATAAGCCTAAAACTTGGGCATAAGGTTAAAAATATAGAAAAACCAGCAGAAGACCTTTATCAAGACATAATAAATTTTGTAAAAGATGGCATAGAGATACAGCGATATAAAGGTCTTGGTGAAATGAACCCAGAACAGCTATGGGAAACCACCATGAACCCAAACACCAGAAGACTTTTAAGGGTATCCTTAGAAGATGCAGCAGAAGCAGATAGAATATTCTCCATACTGATGGGCGAAAACGTAGAGCCAAGACGCGAGTTTATAGAGACCTACGCCAAGGAGGTAAGAAACTTAGATGTTTAAAAGAGTGATAGTAGGCTTAGATGGTTCAAAACCATCTTTTGTGGCTTCTCATTATGGCCTTGAGCTGGGTTCTAAACTAAATATACCTGTAGTAGGAATACACGTTTTAGATAGTACTCTGACAGAAGAAAGCCTATTAGCGGATTTAGCTGGAGTTTTGGGCTTTTCTTACTATGAGGGTATAAGCGCAAAAGTAAAAGAATTCTTAGAAAAAGAATCAGAAGCGCTTTTAGATGAATTTAGCGCCTTTGGAAGGAAGTTAAACGCCAAAGTTTCAACACTTCAAACCTGGGGAAACCCGGCAAAAGAGATTGCTTCGCAATGTGATTTAGAAGATATTATATTTGTTGGAAAGCCTAATCACGACAAAAGTATAAAAGGCATACATATAAGCTCTATTTCAGAGCAAGTAATAAAAAGAGCGCAGAGTCCTGTGTTTGTAGCTTTTAAAGAAGAGTATAAACCTATAGAAAATATAATGATTTGTCATGATGGAAAAGATGAAGATGATAAGCTGCTTGATTTTACCAAAAATTTAAACAACGTATACAACGCAAAAATATTTTTATATCATGCCGATGAATTTGGTTCTAAAAAAGAAAAGCTTGAAAAACTATCAAAGGATTACAGTTTTGAGCTTATAGTAGAAAAAGCTATAGCAGAAGAAGGTATAGTATCAAATGCAGAAAAGCTTAAAATAGATTTGGTGATAATGGGATCTCACAAGAAAAAGCTTGTTCATTTTTTCATGGGAAGCACCACTACATTTGTATTTCACTACATAAAGACAAATATACTGGTAGTAAAATAAATGTTTTATAACACTTTAATAGTTGGTCTTGGTCTTATAGGAGGGTCGTTGGCTTTTGATATTAAAAGCAAAAAACTATCAAAACACATATACGCTTTGGATAAAGACCAAAATACATTAAACACTGCAATAGAAAAAGGCATCATAGATGGGGCGTTTAAAGAGGGTGTAAAATACGATTTTGTAATATTTTGCAATCCAATATCCACTCTAGAAAATGCGGCTAAAGAGATAGAAAAACACACAAAAGAAGCCATAATAACCGATGTAGCTTCTGTAAAAGAATATCCAGAGAGTGTTTTAAAACCTATCTTTAAAGAATGTTATATAGGATCTCATCCAATAGCTGGTTCTCATAAAAACGGTTTTGAAAATGCATCAAAAGATCTATTTTCAAATAGACTAACGATAGTTTGTCCTACGGATATATCAAAAAAAGAGTATATAGAAAAAGTAAAAAGATTTTGGGAGCATGTAGGAGCTAAAGTAGAGATTATGGATGCAAAAACCCACGATGAGATATTTGCAACTACATCACATCTTCCACACCTAATAGCTTACACTCTTACAAAGACATTACCAGAAGAGTACAAAAACTATGTAGGACAGGGCTTTTTAGACACCACCAGAATAGGTGCAAGCCAATCGGAACTTTGGACGGATATTTTTTTATACAACCAAGAAAATGTATTAAAAAGTATAGAGCTTTTCAAAAAACAGTTAGATATGTTAGAACATACGATAAAAGATAAAAACAAAGATCATCTCAAAAGTATGTTGGACGAAATATCAGAAAAAAGAAAAAGTCTATAAAAATCTTTCCAAAGCCTTACCAAAAAACGCAAATACAATAAGCTTAAAAGCCCTAGACAAAAGAGCCATCGCTATAAACCTATAATAACCAAACCTTAATATGCCAGCTATCCAGTTTATCACATAGAAAGGTTCCCCTATCAATATTGCAAAAGCACCATACCTATGAAAAAGAGCTTCGGTCTTTCTAAATTTCTTTTCAGAAACAAACCTAGACACAGCCTTATAGCCGTAGTTGTAACCTATATAATATACTATAGAAGCTCCTATAAAATCCCCCAACAGTGCACAAAATGCTACAAAATAAATGTTCATCTTGTAAACTGTACCAGCGGTCATAAGAGGTAACGTAGAAAGAGGAAACACACTAGACTCTATAAGACCTACCAAAAAAATACCCATATAACCCCATTTTAAAAGATTCATAAATTACTCCTTGTATAGATTCTCAAAGATAGATTTAAATGTTTCTTTGTCGCTACAAACTACAAATACCTCTTGGACAGAAGTACCGTTTTTGTATAAAAGCTTAAAACCAGAAGAGGTCTCATATTGTAAAAAAAGACCTTTAGACCCTCGCCCTTTGTTGTTCCTAAAGATCCTTCCTGGTATCACAGCTTCTACTATCTCAATCTCCAAAACAGGTTTTATATACTTATCAAAACCCTCTAACGTGTGATGTTCAAGTTTTAGTTTACCCTTTCTATATTTACTCATAAAAGATGACAAGTGTTGTTGAGATATTCTATATAAAACCTATCCTCCACAAGTCTCAATTTAGAAACTCCAGTATTATCCGTGTGTATATTCCAAAGAGGTGCTCTAAAACCTGTAGTTTCCATGATAAACCCGTGTATAAATCCACCGTGAGAAACAACGGCTATATGCTCGTATCTTTGGGCTTTTACAATATCTATAAACTCTCTTACTCTTTTTAGAAAAGATTCTTTGGACTCTTGGGTAGGAAGAGGGTGCTCTAATGGGTTCTTTGACCAAGATATCATCATATCTTTATACTCTCTAAACATCTCTATAAAGTTTTTGCCCTCCAACTCTCCAAAAGATATTTCTCTTATACGAGGTTCTATGATTATTTCTTTGTTTAGGGCTTTTGATAAAAAAATAGCAGTCTTTAAAGCTCTTTTTTGAAAAGATGAGTAAATAATATTTATTTTCTTATTTTTAAAAGCCAAAGACAAAAGCTTTGCTTGCATATATCCAAGAGGGGTTAGCTCACTATCTAAACTTCCTTGAAATATACCTTTTTCGTTGTATTCACTCTGAGCATGTCTTATAAGATATATATGTTTCATCTTTGATATATTTTAGCATAAAAGCCCTCTTTATCCAAATCTACCGGTTATATAGTCTTCTGTAAGCTTTTCTTTTGGATTTGTAAAGATAGTTTCTGTTTTATCAAACTCTATAAGCTTACCCAGATACATAAAAGCCGTATAATCCCCTATACGAGCGGCTTGTTGCATGTTGTGAGTTACTATCACGATAGCCATCTTCTTCTTAAGCTCTATGATAAGTTCTTCTATTTTGGCGGTGGATATCGGGTCAAGGGCAGATGTAGGCTCATCAAACAAAAGCACCTCTGGATTTACCGCTATAGCCCTTGCTATAACAAGACGCTGTTGTTGACCGCCAGACAAGGAAAAAGCGTTCTCGTTTAGTCTATTGCCCACTTCGTCCCAAAGAGCAGCCATTTTTATAGCCGCTTCAACCCTATCTTTTAACTCTGTTTTGTTGTTTATGCCCATCAGCCTAAGACCAAAAGCTACGTTTTCAAATATAGACATTGGGAAAGGCGTTGGCTTTTGAAAGACCATACCAACTCTACTTCTTAAGAGTATAAGGTCTGTGGATTTTGAAAGAATATTTTGATTATCTAAAAGTATCTCACCCTCATAAAGAATCCCTGGGTAAAGATCGTGCATACGGTTTAAGCATCTTAAAAGCGTGGTTTTACCACATCCACTAGGACCTATAAGAGCGGTTACTCTTTTGTCAGGTATTGGCATATTTACATTTTCCAAAGAAGGTTTTAGACCTTTCTTATAATAAAAATTTAGGTTTTTTATTTCGGCTTTTGGACTCTCAATAGCTATTACACTACCCATACGCACTCAATCTCCTTTAACCTTTGTTTATCTTGGCAATACGTCTTGCTACATACATAAAAGGCGCTGTAAAAGACCCTCCATGCACCAAAAACTTGGCTATTATAACCGCAGCCAAGACGCCTAACGTAAGGACAAATCCCGCCGCCCAGGCTTGTTCGTGCCATTCATGGTACGGACCAGTAGCGTATATAAATATCGTTATAGTAAGAGTGGCCATAGGTTTTAAAAGATTGAAGGTAGTATGGTCGTTGTTAAAAGATGTAAACAACAAAGGTGCCGCCTCACCCGCCATTCTAGCAAGACCTAATATAACACCGGTAAGTATA
Organism: Hydrogenobaculum sp. Y04AAS1; assembly: GCF_000020785.1. Taxonomy (NCBI): domain Bacteria; kingdom Pseudomonadati; phylum Aquificota; class Aquificia; order Aquificales; family Aquificaceae; genus Hydrogenobaculum; species Hydrogenobaculum sp. Y04AAS1. The sequence continues at coordinate 1,535,809 of NC_011126.1, read as the reverse complement.
CCAGTTTTAGCGGCTCTCATGGTAACTTTTTTTATCACATAGTGTTTGTAAGCTCCTAAAGCGTATGCAGCCTCCCTCATCTCCTTTGGCACAAGCTTTAGCATCTCATCAGTGGCTATCGTAATGTAAGGAAGGGACAAAATTGAAAGAGCCACAGAACCAGACAAACCGTTGAAGCTGTGAAGAGGTGCCACAAGCACTACATAAACAGCAGCACCAATGACTATAGCTGGCATAGAAATTACAATATCTGATAAATTTCTTATAAACATAGCCCACCAAGTACCTCTACCGTATTCTGCCAAGAAGATACCAGCCATTATGCCTATCGGCGTACCTATAAAAGCAGCTATAACGGTGATTAAGAATTGACCTATGAAAGCCATTCTGAGTCCACCACCGGGCATCCCAGGTGGGGCTGGATCTTTAGTAAAGAAATCAAGGTTTAGATATTGATATCCATGGTAAATAATAGAAACAAGTATCCATCCCAAAAATACTATACCATATAAAGCTGCCAATGTAGATAAAATCATCACAACGTTGCTCTTTACAACCCTTGCTTTGATTCTTACGTTTTCCATTTTCTTTCCAATCTCCACACAATAAATTTTGCTATAGCAAGAGTACTAAACGATATAGTAAGAAGTATCAAAGCTATATAGAACAAAGCTGACAAATAAAGATGCGTCATAGCTTCCGTAAACTCATCCGCCAGCGTAACTGTTATAGTGGTAACGGAGTTTAACAAAGATAACATATCGAAAAAATTACCAGGGTTGTGGTTGTTGCCATTTACAAAAGACACTGCCATGGTTTCACCCAAAGCCCTACCTATGGCAAATATACCAGATCCAAGAATACCAGAAGATACATATGGCATCACCACTTTTCTTATGACTTCCCATCTCGTAGCACCAAGCCCATAGGCGGACTCTTTCACCACCTCTGGTACCAAAGAAAAAGCATCTTTTATAAGTGAAGACATAAAAGGCGTAATCATAATAGAAAGTATCACGGCTGTTGTAAATGTATCTATTCCTATACCAGGACCGTTAAATAGAAATCCAATCACTGGCAACGTAGCAAGATGATCCAGTATCCAAGGTTCTATATGATTTTGCATAACTGGAGCCAATACAAAAAGTCCCCACATCCCGTATATAACAGTAGGTATGGCTGCTAAAAGCTCAATAGCGGTGGTAACTATAGGTTTTAACCAATGAGGGGCTAATTCAGTTATATATATAGCCACCCCTATACTTATGGGCGCGGCAAATATAAAAGCCCATATGGTAACATATATAGAACCAAAAAGCGGTGTGAAAGCACCAAAATGATTATCTACTGCATCCCAGCTTTTACTGGTAATAAAATGCCAAACTCCAAAAGCTTTTATAGCAGGGTATGCCTCTATGAAAAGAACAACAAATATAGTTATCACTACAAACGGAATCAAAGCCGCTGCTGTAAAAGCCGCAATTTTAAATAAGGTATTTCCTACCTTGCCGTTTCTTTTCATAGAAGCAGCGGGGCTTATAACCCCGCTATCTTTTAATTCTATCATAAATCTATACCTTGGTCATTACCAGCTTAAGCCATGCTTTTTCCAAGAGGCCATTATATCCTTTTTGACAAAATCTGGAAGTGTAATGTAATCAAGAGCTCTCAAATCAGCATCACCATGGTTAAAGACCCATGTATAGTACTGCAACACGTAAGAGTTGGTAGCTTTGCCTTTTGGAAGCAATATAAATGTCGGACCTTCTATAGGATAAGAGTCTTTACCTGGAGGGTTTGGAAGCTCCATATAAAAATCTTGTTTAATAGCTTCGTTCCAATTTGCTTGTTTAGCAGCAGCTATCATGGTTTGCATAGTTGGAGCAACCCACCAACCAGCCTTGTTTTCTAAGACTGCAACGTTGAAGTGGTTTTGCTTGAAATAAGCGTATTCTACATAACCTATAGCACCTCTAACTCTCATTATATAGTTTGTCACACCCTCAGAACCTTTACCACCTATACCCACCGGCCATGGTACAGAGGTGTTAAACCCTATCTTTTGTGCCCAAGCTGGACATACTTTTGTAAGATAGTTTGTGAATATCCAAGTGGTACCAGAACCATCAGCTCTGTGAACCGGTGTGATCGGTACGTGGGGTAAATTTAATTTTGGGTTTGTGGCTTTTATCCTTGGGTCATCCCAATATCTTATCTTACCCATATAAATATCGCATATTTGCTTACCGGCGAGGTGAAGTTGATAGTTTCCAACACCTGGTATGTTATAACCCATTACCACACCACCTATAGCATCTGGCCACTGAATAAGGCCCCTTTCCTTCAACTCTGCTGGTTTTAACGGAGCATCAGATGCACCAAAATCTATCGTTCTTTTTGTAGCTTGGAGTATACCACCGCCAGAACCTATACCTTGGTAGTTTACATGGTTTCCGGTGGCTTGCTTAAAGTGAAGAGCCCATCTTTGCATAGCAGGTTCGATAAATGTAGAACCAGCTCCTGTTATAGTCCAAGCCATAGCTCCTTGAATGCTACCAGCAAAAACAGCTACCGCTAAAACTTGTTTTAACTTCATACAAACCTCCTTACGTTTTGATGCTTTTATTATAAAAAAGAATTGTTAATTTTTCGTTAAGATGCCAAAGAAAATTCTATACCGTATTTACTGAGTTCTTCTATGAGGGTTTTTGAAAGCACCACATCCTTGGAGGTTTGTACTATAGCCCTATAGGAGCTAACGTCTAGTTCCAATACAACTTTTTGAGTTTTCATAACATCTTCGTTAGTCTTAGGCGTATATTTGTCCAGCATAGATTTAAGCTTTTCTAAAAAGCCGTTTTTCGCTTTTTCCTCATCTATCTTAAGAGTTAGCGTGTTGTATTGATTTAGCAAAGAATCTATAGAATAAAGATCATTTGCCACTATCTTAAGGTTTTCATTTTCAATGTCTATGTCTAAAACACCCTTTACCACCACCACTTCATCTTCTTTTATAATACCTTCAGAAGATGCATACCTATCCGGGAAAACCACAACTTCAACAATATCCGTTTTATCCACAAGGTTAAAAATAGCCATGTAAGAACCATTTTTGGTTTTTTTAATCTGTAAATCGCTTATAACACCCACAATCGTATATTCCGCCGATGCGTTTTGCCCAGCCTCGCTGTCTATGGCTTGGTTTGGCATATTGTCAAAATCTATATCTTCTATATTTGTTATGTCTTTGTTGTGAGATAAAATCCAGCTGTATTTGTCCAGTGGATGCCCAGATATATAAAAACCAAGAACCTCCTTTTCTAATTTTAATATATCTATAGAAGAGCTTTGTTCCATCTGCTCAGTGGATTTCGAGGCTTTTATACCAAACAACGACCTCTGGGCTATGCTTGATATATCCTGAGAATTCAAAAGCCTTGAGAGAAAATCTTCTCTATTTTTATAACCGCTTTTTTCTATAAGACTATCAAAAGCCCCTGCTTTTGAAAGAGCTTCTAAAACTTTTTTATTCACTTTCCTATTGTCTGTGTTTTTGGTAAAATCTTGAAAACTTAGAAAGTCTCTTCCAATTTTTTCTTGCATAGATTTTATATGTCTTGCGGTATCCTCACCAACACCCTTTATTCTTCCAAGCCCAAACCTTATGTGTCTTGGAACTTCTATCTTAAAATCTACATCGGATTTGTTTACATCTGGAGGTAATACTTTTATACCAAAAGACTTCGCATCTTTTAAAAGGTTTATAAACTTCTTATCGGAGTTCTCTGTAGAAAATTTCACAGCATAAAACTCATCTGGATAGTAAAGCTTCACGTAAGCAGTCCAAAAAGATATGTAACCGTAAGCCACAGAGTGAGATTTGTTGAAAGAATAAGAGGCAAACTCCTCTATTTCAGACCAAAGTTTTTCTATTTTATCCTTAGGATAGCCTCTTTCACAGCTTCTTCTTATGAAATCATCTTTTATCTTTGCCATGAGATCAGCCTTTTTCTTACCTATAGCCTTTCTCAAATTATCTGCCTCTCCCATGGTAAACCCAGCAAGAATGTTTGATATAAACATGATCTGCTCTTGATAAACAATGAGACCATAAGTTTCTTTTAGCACCTCTTCAAGCTCTTCAAATTCGTATACAACTTTTTCTTTACCAAGTTTTCTATTTATAAATTTATCTACCATCCCGCTTTTTATAGGACCTGGTCTATAAAGGGCTAAAGCGGCTACAATATCTTCAAATCTATCTGGTTTTAAACGTTTTATAAGCTCCCTCATGCCCTTTGATTCCAGTTGAAACACCCCTATCGTTTCACCGGTAGCTAAAAATTCGTAAATTTCTTTGTTGTTAAAATCCAAAGACAAGAAATCAATATCTACACCTTTGTTTTGTTTTACAAGCTCTTTCATCTTCCATAGCTCTGTAAGCGTTTTTAATCCGAGAAAGTCCATTTTGACAAGCCCAAGCTCTTCTAAATGAGCCATATCGTATTGGGTAGCTATGTTGCCAGTATCATCTTTTACCGATTTATCAAGATACAAAGGTGCCAACTCTATAAGGGGTTTTGGAGCTATCACAATACCAGCAGCATGCAAAGATGTATGCCTTGTAAGACCCTCAAGTTTTATAGATATTTCCACAAGCTCTTTTATCTGAGGGTCTTTTTTTGCAAGGTCTCTAAATTTTTTTACATTATCTTCAATATCTCCTCTGTGTCCATAACGCTCCATCAACTCTTCTATGGGCGTTATATACATCTCTTCAAGGCTTAGCCAAGTACCTTGGACGTTGCCTTGAGGTATAAGTTTTGCTAGTACATCGGCGTCTTTGTAAGCCATACCCATGGCCCTTGCCACATCTCTAAGGGTTTGTTTAGCTTTCATCGTATTGTAAGTAATGATCTGAGCTACAGAATCTTTGCCGTATTTTTCTTTTACATACTCTATAACCTTATCCCGGTTGTCCATGCAAAAGTCTACATCTATATCTGGCATAGATATACGCTCTGGATTTAAAAATCTTTCGAAGATAAGTCCGTGCTTTAACGGATCAACGTCTGTAATGTTTAGAGCAAAAGCCACCAAAGACCCAGCCGCAGAACCTCTTCCAGGACCCACGGGTATGTTGTTTGATTTTGACCAGTTTATAAAATCCGATACTATCAAGAAATAACTATCAAAACCCATATTTTGTATTACTTCTAATTCATAATTTAGTCTGTCCCAGTACTCTTTTTCTGGTATATTTTTGCTTATTTGAGATTTTTGTATACGGCTTTTAAGACCCTCAACGGCTAAATTTCTAAGGTAAGAAGATATATTGACATTTATATCATCACCTTTAAAAAACTCAGGAAACTTGTAAGATTTGTCTTCAAATATGCTTAAAGAATCTGCAACTTTTTCTGATATTTCAACAGTGTTTAAAAGCGCTTTTTCCCACTCACTCCACTTTCCTTCAAATTTCTTTACCATCTCCTCGTATGAGGCAAAGTGCATACCATCATAGTGCCCAAAAGCATCTTCTCCAAGCTCCTGAAGTGTTTTTTTCATCTGAATTGCCATCAACACGTTGTGAGCCCTCAAATCTTCTTCCAAAAGGTAATGACAATCGTTGGTGGCCGCAAACTTTACGTTGTATCTTTTGGCTATATCTATAAGGGTTTTATTGGCGGTTTCCTGAGCTGGTATATGATTTGATTGAAGCTCTAAATAAAGATCATCCCCAAAGATATCTTTAAACTTTTTAACCCAATTATAAGCCATCTCTTCGTTGCCTTGAGCTGCGTAAAAAGTAGGCACTCCCTTAAGACAGGCCGTCAAAGCGATTAGACCTTCCGCATGCTGCTCTAACACTTCATAATCTATCCTTGGTTTATAGTAAAAGCCTTCAATAAAAGCTATAGAAGAAAGCTTCATGAGGTTTTTAAGCCCAGTGTCGTTTTTTGCCAAAAGTATGATATGGTGGTTTATTCTATCTGTTATGTTATCTTCAGAACCTTTTCCTTTATGCTCAGTTCTTTTTCCTGTGGTAAAGTAAGCTTCCATACCTATAATGGGCTTTATACCGTTTGCCTTCATCTCTTTGTAAAAGCTCATAGTACCAAAAAGGTTACCATGATCCGTTATAGCCACAGCCTTATAGCCGTATTCCTTTGCCTTTTTAGCCAAATCCTTTATCTTTATAGCTCCGTCCAAAAGCGAATATTGGGTGTGAAGATGAAGATGCACAAAATCTTTCATAAATTTGATTATATGTACAAACAAAAAGTTTGGAAATAGCTTCTTAGCTTTACCACAAAAAGACCTTCAAGCTCCATCATCTTAAGTATCTAATGTTCTCAATTTTTATATTTTGTTATAATAAAAGCTATGATACCATATAAAAATTTAAAGTTTTTGGCTTTTAGGAAAATAACATGAGAAAAAGGATTTTGATAACAGGCGGTGCTGGTTTCATAGGATCTCATCTTTGTGAGAGACTTCTTGAGGAAGGCAACGAAGTTATATGTGTAGATAATTTTTTCACGGGTTCTAAGGAAAATATAAAACATCTTCTTGGAAATCCTTACTTTGAGGTGCTAAGACACGATATAACGTTTCCTCTTTATGTGGAAGTGGATGAAATCTACAACTTAGCCTGTCCTGCTAGTCCTATTCATTATCAGTTTGACCCGGTGCAGACCACCAAAACCTCTGTTATGGGTGCTATAAATATGCTTGGACTTGCAAAGAGATTAAAGATAAGGATACTACAAGCCTCTACCTCAGAGGTTTACGGAGATCCAACGGTGCATCCTCAAAAAGAAGATTATTGGGGCAATGTAAATCCAATTGGTCCAAGGGCTTGTTATGATGAGGGTAAAAGATGCGCTGAGACGTTGTTTTTTGATTATCATAGGCAACACAATCTTGATATAAAAGTGGTTAGAATATTTAATACCTATGGACCTCGTATGTTGCCAAATGACGGAAGAGTTGTATCAAACTTTATAGTGCAAGCTCTAAAAGGTGAAGACATCACAGTATACGGCGATGGTTCTCAAACAAGAAGCTTTTGCTATATAGATGATATGGTAGATGGCATCATAAAAATGATGAATAGCCCAAAAGGCTTCACAGGTCCAGTAAACCTTGGAAACCCAGGAGAATTTAGCATATTAGAACTTGCAGAAATGATATTAAAACTCACTAAAAGCAAATCAAAGATAGTCTTCAAACCCCTTCCCCAAGATGATCCAAAACAGCGTCAGCCAGACATTACTCTTGCTAAAAGCCGATTAAACTGGGAGCCAAAAGTCCCACTACAAGAAGGTCTTATCAAAACCATCGAGTATTTTAAAGCATTTTTGGGTGTTTGATAGTATAATCTAATCTATGATAAAGTTTATAGATGAAAAAGAAGCTATAGAAAAATATGGCAAGGGGTTAGAAACACCTGTTTTATATACAGTATTTAATAGGCTTGATTTAGTAGAAAAAGCTTTTAGGCAGATAAAGAAAGTAAAACCAAAAAAGCTTTACATAGCTCAAGATGGACCAAGAGAACATGTAGAAGGCGAGAAAGAGAAAGTATTGGCAGTCAGAGATTATATATTATCAAACATAGATTGGGGTTGTGAGGTTAAAACGCTGTTTAGAGAAAAAAATTTAGGACTTAATAATGCATTGATCGGCGCTATTGATTGGTTTTTTGAGAATGAAGAGCAGGGCATATTTATAGAAGAAGATATATATATGAGTTTATCCGGATTCCATTTTTTAGAAAAAATGCTAAATAAATTTAAATATGACAAAGATGTATGGTTTGTGCTGGCTTATAACATTCTTAACAGGACAGATATGCGTTATGACTATGCAAAAACAGATTTTTTTATTTCTTGGGGATGGGCTGGCTGGAAAGATAAGTGGGAAAAGATTAGCTTTAAGGAAGTAAAAAATATTGATTTTATAGATAATAGCTTTAAAAACAAACGTTTAGCAAACGCTCTAAAGGCTTTTATTAAATCAGTAGAGCCTTTGCTTTATGACTCTCAAATGAATCTTGAAACGATATTAAATCATGCTTATACTATAATACCAAAATATCCTTTGAGTGTTCATTTAGGGTTTAGTGAGAGTACATATAATACAACACTATTTAACGAAAGCCTACGTATATACCATCCAAAGATAGAAGATATTAGAGAAATAGACGTAGATTACTTGGAAGATTATAAAGAAATACCTACAGTCAAAACATTTGAAAATTGGTGCACCATATGGGAAAAAATCATAGATTTTCCAATATCAGATAGCAAATCTGAAGCAAGTATTTCTAATATAGCTTCTCATTACAAAAAAATAGTTATCTACGGTGCTGGTATAGCAGGACGTCAGTTCTATGCTGCTTATGAAGATATGCTAGCTGATAAAGTTTGTTGCTTTGTAGATGATGATCCTAAAGATATTGAGTTGATGGGAAAACCTGTTATAAAACCTCAAGATATGCCAGATGATGTAGATTTGGTTATTATATCGCCACAATCTAGAAAAGCTTATGAAAATATGAAAGAGAAAGTAGCTGGTAAGAATGCGGTGTGGCTTAAGGATTTATTGTTTTCGCCATGATAAAGTTTATAGATGAAAAAGAAGCTATAGAAAAATATGGCAAGGGATTGGAGACACCTGTTTTATATATACCATTTAGCAGACTTGATTTAGTAAAAAAAGCTTTTGGTCAGGTAAAAAAAGTAAAACCAAAAAAGCTTTATATAGCTCAAGATGGACCAAGAGAGCATGTAGAAGGAGAAAAGGAAAAGATACTGGCAGTCAGAGATTATATATTATCAAACATAGATTGGGGTTGTGAGGTTAAAACGCTGTTTAGAGAAAAAAATATGGGTATGCGAGAAGGTATTATAGAAGCGTTAAATTGGTTTTTTGAGAATGAAGAACAGGGTATAGTTTTAGAAGAAGATATATATATAAGTTTATCTGGTTTTTGGTTTTTAGAAAAGATGTTAAATAAATTTAAGCATGATGAAGATGTATGGTTTGTTTGTGCTTACAATATTGTAGATATACCGTGTGATTATGCAAAGACAGATAACTTTAACACGTGGGGATGGGCAAGCTGGAAAGATAAGTGGATTAAAGTTAGATACGGGAGTGTAGATAGAAATGAAGGTAGATTTTTAGATAACTATTTTGAAAACAAAAGAATGGAAAAATTTTATAAGGGGGTTGTAAATACACCAAAACAATGGCTTATAAGATATGGATACGATGTTGAAATACCTATGGAGCTAATTTATTATAAAAAATATAGTATAGTTTCCAACATATCTTTGTGCGTGCATTTAGGATTCGAAGAAGGGGCTACCTTCTCATCAGAAGAGACATACAAATTGGATGTGTTTAGATACAACATAGCTTTAAAAGATTTAAAAGAAATAGATATTGAACAACTGGAAGGATGCGATGGCATCATAAAAACATTTGAGAAAAACCAGATAATGCACTCACACTACAATATCTTTATGGCTATTTATTCTAAAAACCTTGAAAACAATATAAAAGATTTGGCTGGAGAATATAAGAATATAGCCATATACGGAGCTGGTATACTTGGATATTTAGTATATGCTACTTACGATGATTTATTGTCAGATAAAGTATGTTGCTTCATAGACGATAATTCAAAAGATATAGAGCTTATGGGAAAACCTATCCTAAAACCACAAGATATGCCAGATAGCGTAGATATGATATTGGTATCGCCGCAATCCAAATATGTTTATGAAAAGCTGAAAGCCAAAATAGATAAACAAATACTGTGGCTAAAAGACCTAGCTTTTAGCCATGAAAAAATTTAAAAATCTATACCTTACAAAACGCTTTTGTACCATTCCAAAAATCAATTGGTGATTCATTGTTTAAAAGCCATATTTTATATTCTGGGACTATAGATTTTATAAATGTTGGGATCTCATAAAAGTGCTCTGGTTTGTGATAAATGCATATTGCCAATTTTGGTTTGAAGGTTTTTATAGTATTTATAGCTCCTTTTAGAGCATCAAGCTCAGCGCCTTCTATATCCATCTTTATAAAATCCACTTTTGGTATATTTTTCTCTCTAACAAAATCATCTATTGTTGTTAGCTCCACTTTTATATTACCGCTGTTGCTAACTTTGCTCCTAGCACTAAAATCTTCAAAATAAGCTTGTTGACTTTTATCAGATAAACCTTTATTTATAGCTATTACATTGTTATATCCTTTTATATCTTCCAAAAGCTCGTTATATATCCTTGGTATAGGTTCAAAAGCGTAAACTTTACCGTTTATACCAGCTTTTTTAGCAAAATAAATACAGTTTAATCCGCCGCTTTTAGAACTATTCACACCGCAATCAAGCACAATATCTCCTTCTTCTACGTCAAAATTTATTTCTTTGTAAGAATATTCCTCCTCGTTAGCGTTTACTTTGTATTTTAAAAATAAGCTTAAAAGTTTAATATTTATTTGGATAAAACTTTTCGTAATGTTAGTATTGTAAAATTTTATATCGTTAAAGTTGTTTATCAAATCTTTCTTAAAATCGTTATCTTCAAATAAATTTATGTAGTCATCTATACACTTTGGTGGAGAAAAAATTTCTATTTTATTACCGCTTTTATCACAAGCTGGTATAAGAGAATACAATATCCTTTCTTTATCTACATAATGTTCGAGCTTACTCGCAAAATCAAAGATTTTCTTCACGCTCTCCGCTGTTCCTATAAAATAAGCATCTGCTTTGTATTTGTTCAAATCTTCAAGTTTTATAATAGGTTTTCCAAAGTATTCTCCGCTCTTAAAATCATCTATAAAAGCTATTACTTCTATACCGTTTTCTACAAGATGCTCATATGTAATAGCTCCGTTATTACCAGCCCCGTATATGATAGCGGTTTTGATACCTTTGTATAAGCTCATGAGAGTACCTCTTTTATTAAATCTTTTGAGATTATAACACCGGCTCTGTGAGATTTTAATTTATCTTTTATATTTCTAATCTGATCTACTCTTGTTACAGCTATAAATATAGGTATATCTTTTCTTGCTTCTGAAAGGGGTATTATATCTTTCTCAAGAAGCTTCCCACCAGCGTTGTCATCTACAAAAGCTACAAGTTTTTCTTTTAAAAGCTCCATATAAACATTATAGAATATATATCCAAAAAAGCCAGCCCCGTAAATATATATAGAATCGTAGTTTTTTAGGATTTTATAAATACGATTATAAACTTTATCTGAGATAAATGAAAAAAGTATATCTTTTTCCAAAAACTCATAGCAATGTTTTATCAAGGCTGAATCATCTTTACAAGGTATCAATGCGTTAAAATCGTATTCTTTTATGTCTATATATTTGCTAATATCTCCTAACCATGTATCGACATGAAAACTGGTAGCATATTCTGAATCAAAATCAAGATGCTTTATAAGATTTTGCCTTGGGAAAACACAACATCCGCCATTATACTGTATAACAAACCTAAACTTTAAATCCCAAGTTATCTTGTCTTTAAATTGATGAAGATTTTGAGTTAGTATATTTGCGTAAGATAGCACAATATCTCTCATCTGCTTGTTTTTATAAACTCTGTTTAAAAATTCATAAGATGTTATATTTTTAAGCTCAAAATCCTCAAACTTAAACCATCTATTTTTCCATGTCGCAAAAGCCCATGAGTAAAATGTTATATTACTAATAGTATAATCACAATTTACTTCATTTTCATCAGCACAAGCCGAAAATCCACAAACTGCATATATGCTTTTATCATCTTTATATTTTTCCAAAAGTTTTTTAGAAAAGCCAAAAAAACTCAAAGATGGAAAGCCATCTTCTTCTAATATTACCCCCATATCTTCTTTTTCGAATAACCAATTTATAGATTTGTATATAAACAAGTTAGGTCCATAGTTTTTATCGCTTTTAAACAAATTTAATTTACAATCCCAATCTACATTTTCTTTTATAAAATCCAATACTTTTTCCAACTCTTCTTTTTCTTTATCATCCCTTGCCCCGTCTTGAGCTATATAAAGCTTGTACGGCTTAATGGCTTTTATCTGCGAAAACACGTCTTTTACTATATTAAGCCGTTTAAAGGGTATATATAGTATAGGTATATCGTAATATATCATATAAATATTATATCATACTGGAAATATGTATAAGTTTATTACATCGTGAACACATAAACCGTGGCAGACTTGTAAGCCGTGGAATACTTGTCGTATAATAAGTGCCTGCTAAAAAGAGAAGCATCTGAAACGTGCTCACACACTCTAGTGTACCAAAGGTATTTTTACTAGCCAAAAAAGTATAACTTCCCCCGCCTTCTTTGTATTAAAATAGATTTATGGATATACAACCACACGATTCATTTTTTAAGCAGATATTTTCTGATCCTAAGAGAGTAAAATTGCTTCTTGATATCTTTGCTAAAGATGTAGCTAAAAGTATAAACTCTATAAGCTTAGTAAATACAGAAAAGTTTTCTTCTAAATTTCAAAAGTTTATGCTTGATTTACTTTTTAGCTGCAAGGTAAAAGATCAAGATGCTTATATAAGGATTGTACTTGAACATAAATCTTATCTTGATAAAGAACTACCAGTTCAGCTTTCTTACTATAACAGTGCTATCTGGGAAGAGGCTATAAAAGGAAAAGAGTATTATCCTCCTATTATCAATATTGTTTTTTACCATGGAAAAGGTGAATGGAATATACCCACATCTTTACCAGTATTAGAAGACCAAAACTTAGAAAAATATGTATCTAAACTAAATTATATACTTATAGATCTAAATCAAATATCTGATGAAGATATTATAAGTGAGACATACCAAGATCTTTGCGCACAATGGGCTATGCTTGCAATGAAGCATATATTTGATAGCATAAAAGGCTTTATAAAAGTACTTGAGCTTATAGCTGATTATATCAAAACCCACGATTATATAGAAAAATCTCATTGCATATTTATAGTACTTGATTATATTGTATCTGTGAAGGATAACCCTGAAGAGGTTGAAAGTATTTTAAAAGAACTAACAGGAGGTGATAAGAAGGTTATGACACTAACAGAAAAGTGGATGATGGAAGGATTACAAAAAGGGTTAATTAAGGCTAAAAAAGATGACGTTAAGAGCGCTATCCTTATCAAGTTTGGAGTACTGCCAAAAGAGCTTGAAGAGAAGATAGAAACCACAGACGATATAAAAGTTTTAGATGAGATGTTTAAGAAGGTGATACTTGCTAGTAAGATTGAAGAGATTTTATAAGCTCATATACATAAGGTTTGGAACAAAACCTTCAAACCCTCAATATTATATTTGAAAATTTATCACTGCAAATAGCATTGATAAGATAGAAAAGATGGTATACGAAACCAACAGACAATGTTTAGGCTTTTAAAAATACTTAAAGCTTTAAGTATCTTTTAATCTTTTATATACTTGCTTAAAATTTAACAAATCCATATACTCCCATTCTCTAAAAGCCATAGCATATATGTTTTGCTTGGTAAGGTATTTTAATATATCTGATTTTATTCTTAAAGATGCAAAAATAGGTATAAGCTTGTAATCTTTGTATTCTTCAAAAAGTTCTCTAAAAAGCTTTAATTTTTTTTCTTTAAACTCATTTACATAATCTATCCTTGGTGAGGATTTTACTTCTATAAGAAATACAGTCTTACATTTATCGCTTGTGGCTACTATATCAAATTCACCTTCCAATTTACCTTTTACTTTTTCTATATTTGTGCTTATATAGGTTATCTTGCATTTAAAATAGCTTTCTAACACTGGTCTTGTGGCTGGAAATATAATATCTTCTACTATAGTCCCAAGTTTGTTTGACAAAGCTCCCCACTCTTTATTGAAGCGCTTTATCTCTTTTTCATGGTTTTTTTCCATCTTATCTATACGTTGCAATATCTTCTCATTTTCTTTGCTTGATTTCTCAGCATTCTCTCTTATACTTTGCCATATCTTCTCGTGTTCTTTTTCCGCTTTTTCTGCATTTTCTCTAATGCTTTGCCATATCTTCTCGTGTTCTTTTTCCGCTTTTTCTGCATTTTCTCTTATACTTTCCCATATCTTCTCGTGTTCTTTTTCCGCTTTTTCTGCATTTTCTCTAATGCTTTGCCATATCTTTTCATGTTCTTTTTGGGACTGTTCCATGCTTTTGTTTAGTTCTTCTACACTTTTTCTAAGTTCTTCTATACTCCTTACATTCTCTTTTGTAATTTCATATAGAGATTCTATGTTTTTACTCATTTCATTATTGCTTTTTTGAAGCATCAACATACCAGCCATAAGCTCTTTCAGCATCTCTTCAAGTTCTGAAAGTCTTCCCTCTACAGATTCCATACTATAAATATATAGGTTACTAAGATGTTTGTCAAATTATGCGTGGCAGACTTGTTGCAAATTTAAGGTTTAAACATTAAGACAGTGTATATAAATCTATCCAATCCAAGTTTAAAACACGTAAAACATGATCCATAATCATTTTATCGTAAAGCTCTGGGAATTTTTTAAACTTTTCGTATTTTTGAAGGATCATAGATTTTGCCTCTTGGCTAAGCGAATCCCACTCTTTTTCGAAAATCTGCTTTTTTATTCGGTTTAAAATGCTTGCAGCTTCTTCTTCTGTGGTAGGATAAGGGATTTTGTCTAAATTTATATTGTATTTTTTGTCTAGGCCGGTGTATTTAAGGCGTTTTATATGTAAATCAAACCTTCCTATATACCAATGTTCATCGGAATTTGCCCACATTCTTCTTATAAAATCTGTGATAGAGGCATTTATATCGTTATCACACATAAAAAGCATAGCCTTTCTTCTTTTAAACTCTGGAAGCCTATACATATATTTTTCTATACCACTTATTATCACTTCTTTAGGAACTTTCTTCTTTAAAATATGATCAAGATAAAGCTCTTCTGCATAAGAAAGATAAAAACTGCTTTGTTTTAAATCAAGGAAAAAATCTTTTATAGCTTGAAAGTCTTCTATGTTTCTATCGTTTTGCTCTAAAAATTTATCTTTGATAACGATATCTTTTTCATTGTCTTTCATATTTAACTTTGGTTTATATCATCTAAAGCTTGTTTTATGGCTTTTATTTGAATCAAAATGCCCTCTAAATCTTTCAAAGGTATGGAATTTGGACCATCGGACAGCGCCTTTTCTGGATTTGGATGCGTTTCCATAAAAACCCCGTCTACGCCCACTGCCACAGCAGCCCTTATAAGATACGGCACAAATTCCCTTTGACCTGAAGAAGACCCACCTGCACCACCAGGAAGCTGGACGCTGTGAGTAGCATCAAATATAACTTTTGCATACTGTCTCATAATAGGTAGCGATCTCATGTCCACTACAAGGTTGTTATAGCCAAAGGAGGAACCTCTTTCTGTAAGATAAAATGTAGCGTCTTTGTTTTTTGATTTTAGCTTATCTATTATATACTTAGTGTCCCAGGGAGCTAAAAATTGTCCTTTTTTAACGTTCACACTTTTACCAGTTTCTGCAGCGGCAAGAAGTAAATCCGTTTGCCTACATAAAAAAGCCGGTATTTGAATGATATCCACCACCTCTGCCACAGGTTTTACTTGATAAGTTTCATGCACATCCGTGGTAACTGGCATAGAAAATTCTTCTTTTATTCTTTTTAAAATCTCGAGACCTTTTTCAAGACCAGGCCCTCTATAAGAGTTTACAGATGTTCTATTGGCCTTATCAAAAGAAGCCTTAAATACAAAATCAAACTCCTTATACTTTAAAGAAAACTCTTTTAAATGAGAGGCCACTTCAAAGCAAAGCTCATAAGACTCTATTACACAAGGACCAGCTATTATAAGAAATTTCTTTTCCATCAAAAAACTCCGTAAGTTTTTCAAAACCACCCATCTCAAAAGCCCCTACAAAACAAACGGCTTCATCCTCTTTTAAGTTTAAAATTATATCCTCTACATCAAAACTTGGTTTATCAAAGTATCCTTCATAGGTTTTGTAAGCTTTTATACTAGATATATCTTTTATAGGGCTTTTAGAGATTATCAAAATACTGGAATCTTTATAAGAAAGCTCTGATTTTATATGTGCTTTTATCTTTTTGGCGTTGAGAAGTTTTTCTTTATACTCCTCATCTACTATAAAACACGGTGAAACATCTTTGTTTGCCACAAACTCTTTTGAAAAGATTATTTTTACATTTTGTTTCGTAAGGTATAAAACATCTTCTTTTGAAATAGAAAAATCTATATTTGCCTTCACAACACCGTTGGTAGGTTTTGAATAATACCTTATGTAAGAAGGGATTGGCTCATCATCTACAAAGATATACCCATTAAGTAAATCCCAACCTAAGAAGCTAAAGTTTATCTCTTTTGTATAAAATCCCATTGACTCTGCTAAAAGCCTAATACTTTTTATAAAAAGAAGCTCTTCTTTGGAACCAGGGCTAATCTTTGCCCACATAAAAAGCTCTGTATCTGGTTTTTGATTAAAAAGCCCATGTATGCATCCGCAATAATCTTGGGAGTATATTTCGTTTAGTTTTGTAAGCTCGTGCATTATCTGAACCCCACCACCCTTTCTATAATCTACGCTTATAAAATCTATACCGTACTCCTTAGAAAAGATAGAAGCTACATAATTTATTTGATTTATACTTTTTTTTGGACTCATCAAAAGCGTAGTGGTAATAGCTTTAGCATCTAAACTTCTTGCAATCTCAAAAGACTCTTTTAATCTTATATCAAAACAAACTTCACAGCGCTTACCCTTTTCTGGTTCTTTTTCAAGACCTTCTACCGCCAAAAGCCATGCATCGTCGTCATATTTTCCTTCTATAAGCGGTATACCTAGCTTCTCACACACTCTTTTTGTTTCTACTAGCCTCAAATCATACTCTGTTTTAGGATGTATGTTTGGATCGTAGAAAAATCCTATCCATTCGTAGTCTTTGTAATCGTTTTTTAGCTTTTCTAAAAAGTATATACTATCTGGTGCACAACATATATGAACAAGTCCTTTC
Organism: Hydrogenobaculum sp. Y04AAS1; assembly: GCF_000020785.1. NCBI lineage: Bacteria > Pseudomonadati > Aquificota > Aquificia > Aquificales > Aquificaceae > Hydrogenobaculum > Hydrogenobaculum sp. Y04AAS1. The sequence goes on along the minus strand of NC_011126.1, from coordinate 1,518,709 downwards.
ATTTCTGAACTCCCAACTTCAACACAAGATTTCCACTTTTAATCTCGTAGTCCTTTATTATAACACGCTCTTTAAACTGATTTGGCACCTTGGTATAAAGCTCAGATGCCTTTATATAAGGCCAAAAGTTTATATAAGGCTTTCCATTTATCACCTCAAAAGCGTTTGGCAAAAGCTCTATATCTTTTTCCAAAAGCATATCAAACCCAATAGCCCTTTTACCAGCTTTTCTATCGTTTATAAAATATTCCCCTTCTTTTAACCTTATTTTATAATCTTTGCTAAAAGCCAAAAACTTCTTTTTTACCACCACATCCATTACATGTGGCTCTAAATAAACCGGGACTTCCAATATATTTTCTAACTTTTTTTGATTTATCGGGAAATCTATGGTAGCTTCCATTAGGTTGCCAAAGTTTATTAAGTCTTCTGCAAAAATTCCCATGCTATAATATTAACTATGGTATCAAACTATGCAATAGTTTTAATCACAACAAAAACTATAAGTTCTATTTAACAGTCCATCTGAACTTATCAAACGTTTTGTATCAAAACGTTTTTGACTCAAATTCGTTCTAATAGAAAACGACTTTTATTTTGAAGTATTAAGCTTTTCCACATCTCCTCTTATCACTTCTGCATCTATATCCATTGTAATTGACTGCGCTCCTACTATTATTATCTCCAACGGTTCTTTGGTCTTTATGGCGATATCTTTAAAAACGCTTATTATATCCATTTAAAGAGCTCTCAAAACTTCAAAAAATCTCCTCACATCCTCGTTTGATATCTTTTTATCTACAAAAGGTAAAGGCTTTTTCCTTTTTATAAGATAGCTGTAGTTTGAATATATAACGCAGGCTTTTTCAAAATACTCCCTAAGTTCTTCTGTGACATACTTTTCCCAATCAACATCATCGTTAAATACTATCTCATAAGGCAGTATACTCTTACCAGCTCTATTTGAAATAAGCTCTTCAACGCTTGCTCTATCTTTACCATACAAGCTTTTTAACTTTAAATCGATCTCCATATGTTTTATTATAATATGTTATAATATTAACTATGGGATCAAACTATGCAGTAGTTTTAATCACAACACCAAAAGATAAAGCAAAGGATATTGCTAAGTTTATAGTAGAACAAAAGCTTGGGGCTTGCGTTAACATAATAAGCGGTGTGGAGTCTATATACTGGTGGAAAGGAGAGATCGAAACCTCAGAAGAATCTCTTCTTATTGTAAAAACCCTAAAAGAAAAGATTGTGCTTTTGATAGAAAAGGTAAAAGCTATTCACCCATACACAGTACCAGAGATTGTATCACTTAACATAGAATCTGGTATAGAGTCTTACCTAAAATGGATAGAAGACTCAATTGGATAGATAAGTTTTCTTAAACCATCTATTAAATATCTCCACCGCCCAGACGTGGTGTTTGTAAGCTTTTGAATTACCATTTTCATATAAAAATCTCAAAAACCCTTCATCAAAAAATCCATGTTCTTTGTTTATCTTAAGCCAATCTTCCAAAAAGTTTTTCTTTTCTTTGTAAAACCATTCTATAAATGGATAAGAAAATCCCTTTTTCCTTCTATACACTATCTCTTCTGGTAGATATTTTATAGCTATTTTCTTAAGAAGGTGTTTGTTTTGGTTTGATATACGAAGTGCTGGATCTACATTTAACACAAGCTGATGAAGTTCATGATCAAGCATAGGTGCTCTTAGTTCTACAGAATGAGCCATAGCCATTTTATCCACTTTCATCATAAGCACTTCCCCTATCCACATATACATATCTACAAAGTAATACCATATAGATATATGATGATGAGAAAAAGGCTCAAATCTTTTTGAAAATAGCTCAATATTATCACTCTCATAAGAAAATCTTAAAAACCTTTTAAGCTCATCGTTTGTAAAACACTCCCCTATAGTCCTAAAGATAATCTCATCTTTTAAAGCTCTTTTTAAAAGCTCCGATGCTTTAGACAAGTCTGCCACGTCCCACAAGTCTGCCACGTCCAAATTCTTGTCTGAAAGTGATTCTAATATAAGTTCTTTATGAGGTTTTTTTAGGCTTTTAGAGATATCTTCATAGTTTAGATACTTATAATAAAGATCGTATCCAAAAAATAGCTCATCAGAACCCTCTCCAGAAAGAGCAACTTTTATACCGTTTTGTTTGATGTAAGAAGATATAACGTATGTGGGCAAAGTGGCAGGATCGTTTATAGGCTCATCTAAAAAATAAACCACCTCATCTATTTTCTCTATAAAATCCTTTGAGTTTATGTTGATAGGATGATGGCTTGATCCAATAAACTTTGAAACTTTCAAAGCCCAATCAAGCTCGCTGTAGTGCTCATACTCGCTGTACCCTATAGAAAATGTGTTTATATTTTTACCAAATGTTTCTTTGGCGATCTTTGAATACAAAGCGCTTACAAAAGAAGAATCAAGACCTCCAGAAAGAAGCGATGCCACTTCCACATCTCCCACAAGCCTAAGCTCAATAGATTCTATAAGCTTATTTTCTATATCTTTTAGTATTTGATCTTCGTTTTGATAGCTTTTAGAAAGATAATCAAGGGGATTGTAATACTCTTTTATACTAAGCCCATTTTTATCTAAAATCCCAAAACAAGAAGGAGGAAGCTTATATATACCCTCATACATAGTCTTTCCATAAGAAGGGGCCAAATATCTAAAATAATCTGCCATAGAATCTTTATCTGGAAGTGGCGTTTTGTCAAAAAACTCAAGCAGTGCTTTTATCTCCGATGAAAATAAAAAGTTATCTTTTATAAAAGCATAATAAAAGGGTTTTTTACCAAACCTATCCCTTGCAAAAAAGAGAGATTTTTTATCTGCATCGTATATACAAAAAGAAAACATACCTCTTAGCTTGCTAAGGACCTCTACACCAAAATATCTATAAGCTTTTAAAAGCACTTCGGTGTCCGAAGATGAGTTAAAGTTTATTCCTTTTGATATTAAAAAATCCCTTATGGATTTAAAATTATAGATCTCTCCGTTAAAAACGATAACATTAACCGTGGAACCCTTGTCGCCTGTTTCTTCATCCACCATAGGCTGATTGCCCAAAGGCGATAAATCTATGATAGAAAGTCTTCTATGGCCAAATATGATATCTTCGTTTTGGTAGATACCATGAGCATCTGGTCCTCTATGAGCTATTTTATCTAAAGCTTTTTTAAAAAGATTTGTATCTATGGATTTAGACCGTGGCAGACTTGCTGGATTTCCAAAAAGTCCCAATATACCACACATATCAATATCTTTTTAGGTCTTTGGCTTTTAAAATAGTATCTGTTAGAAAATCTAAATCCACCTTCATAGAACCCCAAACGTTTTGAGCAAGCTCATCGAAGCGTTTTCCTATAAGCTTTAAAGCGGTATTTACCAAAGAGTCTTTGTCGTTTACCCATTTCATAAGCCCCACATCCACCACATACTTATCGTAATGACTTATAAAGCTTCTTGTGGATATAACAGGTGTTCCAAAGTAAGTGGCTTCAAGGTTTATGGTACCACCACCTCCGATAAACAAAGATGCGTATGCAAGAAGATGCTGTATCTTGTATTTTTTTTCTAATATGATGGCAAAATCAAAAAGCTCTTTTAAGGGCTCTGCCTCGTACCTTGGTATTATTACAAACGTTGCATCTATTTTATCTTTTAATTCTAAAAGCCCATCATACAAAAGGCTGTATTTTTTCATCACGTAAGAGGCTTTAAACTCCTCTTCCCTTACCACTATAATAGGTTTATCTAAAGGTATCTTCATTACATCCTTTACATAGTTTATATCTGGTTTAAAATCATAAAGCCATATCAAAGGATCTATGAAATCGTATGTGTAAACCTGATCTTTTTCCAAAGCAAACCTATAAAATATCTCATCTGGCACTACAAAAGGCTTTAGGGCCACAGTAGAAAGAGGAAGCGTAAGCCTTGCCTGAGGTAGAGCTTTTTTAAAATCATACTTATAATCAGATAAAGGTATATCGTAAAAATTTACTATAGGTATACTAAGCCCGTAAGCAACTCTGTTGGCATCCACAGAGCATATGCTTACCATAATATCTGGATTGTACTTATCAAGAACTTTTGTCATTTGATACATTCTTTCTATGCTCGCATGAAGCTTGCCGTTTAGGGTACCACCCCCAAATCCCCCTACAACTTCGTAAGGGATATTAAGCATATCAAGAAGCTCTACAATCTCCTCATAGCCTTCTGATTTTCTGGTGGTAATTAAAACATGCTCCCCTTGGCTATCAAATTTTCTTATTATGGGACTAAAAAAAAGGGCTGCTTTAGGTGTTACTATATCAAACCATATCATTCAACATATTATAACAAATTATGCTTTATCTTCTAAAAAGAATATTTAACAATATTGTTAGTAAAATACTTAAAATTATAGAGCTCATTAAAGGAAAGTAAAACACAAAGTTTCCATTTTTATAAACAATATCTCCCGGAAGCCTTCCAATTGGTATGTTTAATTTTCCAAATACCATTATCAAAAGCCCGAAACCAATGAGTATAAAACCAAATATTATTAGGAGTTTTGCAAATTCGTTCATAGCTTTACCTCTACAGGGTAATTGTCTGTAAAGCAAGCATCACAAAAAGAATCTGGTTCTTGAACAGACCTCATAAGCCCTTCTAAGGATAAATATTTTAAAGAATCGGCTCCTATAAACCTTCTTATATCTTCCACAGACATATGGCTTGCCATAAGCTCTTCTTTTGTGGGCGTGTCTATACCGTAATAACAAGGCCCTATAACTGGTGGAGAAGCTATCCTCATATGTACTTCTTTGGCTCCGGCTTCTTTTAAAAGGTTTACTATACGCTTTGAGGTAGTCCCCCTTACAATAGAATCATCTATCACCACTATGCTTTTATCCTTTATAATACCTTTGTTTGGATTTAGCTTCATCAAAACGCTTAGATTTCTAATATCTTGAGTAGGAGCTATAAATGTCCTTCCTATATAGTGATTTCTAACAAGTCCCATTTCGTAGGGAATATTCTTGTATTGGCTATATCCTATGGCTGCTGGCATACCAGAATCCGGCACTGGAATCACTATATCTGGAGTTATATCGTCCTCTTTAGCAAGTTCCATACCCATTTTCTTTCTAACGTTGTAAGAGTATTCAGAAAATATAAAGCTATCAGGTCTTGCAAAATATACATGCTCAAAGATGCATTTTTTTGGTTTTGGGCTTTTAGCAAAAAAGTAAGTTCTTATACCATTTTCATCTACTATAGTGATTTCCCCAGGCTTTATCTCACGCCAATAATCCGCTTCTATAATATCAAAAGCACAAGTCTCAGAGGCAAATACGATAGCGTCTTGACGTCTCCCCATCAAAAGTGGCCTAAAACCAAGAGGATCCCTAGCGGCTATAAGCTTACCGTTTATTATCATAAGTATGCTATAAGCTCCCTCCACAAGCTTTAAAACACTAACAAGATAGGGTATAAGCTCTTCATCCAACATATGAGCATTTATAGATGCATCTTTTTCTACTACATCTAAAAGCCCTAAAAACACCTCTGTATCAGAAGAGCATTTTAACTCCACTTCGTTTGCAACAAGAAGCCTTCTTAGAAAGTTATAGTTTGTAAGGTTTCCGTTATGAACTACAGCCACTTTTCCAAACCTTTTACTTTCTCTAACTATAGGTTGAATATTTTGAGCAGAATCACCACCAGCAGTAGAATATCTAACGTGAGATATAGCTACCTTACCTTTTAAATTTTTTAACTCTTCTTTGGAAATGGCCTCCAGCACAAGGCCTTTGTTAGCAACTCTTTTAATATCATCCTCATAATAAGAGCATATACCAGCGCTCTCTTGGCCTCTATGCTGCAGAGCGTATATACCAAAGTAAGCAAACGTTGCTGCCTTTGGGAAATCTAAAGTTTCCTCTTCGTTCAAATAAACGCCAAAAACACCGCACATCAATTATAATATAAATGATTTTTGTTAAAAAGTTATGGCAAATTTTATAACTACTCTTAGAATATTTTGTGGCATAGTGGCCTTTTACTTTATAATATCTTCTCACTACTTTATAGCTCTTATAACATTTAGTATAGGAGCAATATCGGATTGGTTTGATGGCTCTATTGCAAGAAACAACAACGCTATCACAGAGTTTGGAAAAGTGTATGACCCTTTTGCAGATAAAATCTTAGTTTTAACAGCGGTTATGGGGCTTTTATACAAACATATGTTAAACCCCTATGCAGCTACGTTTTTGATGATAAGAGAACTAACGGTGTCTTTTCTAAGAAGCATAGCAAAGAATAAAGACAAAGGGGCTATTTTAAGTGGAAAAATAAAGGCGTTTTTTGAGATGTTTAGTATCATTGTAATACTTCTTGGTGAGGTAAAATTTGGTAATATGCTTTTCGATATAAGCCTTATTTTTGCATATATTTCTTTGTATGGTTATTTAAAAAGATGGTTTTATGAGTGATATAATAGAGATTTTTGGCAAAAAACATACCGCCCACGGATTAAATTTTTACCTCACGCACTTTGACCTTTTAGCAAAATGCCTTGATAGAGACCACTACGCTTTCTTGGTGGGAGGATACGTAAGAGATAGAATAATAGGAAAACCAATAGACAAAAGTGTAGATGTGGATATTATAACCACTCAAGAACCAATAACTGTTGCAAACCGTTTTAAAGAACTTCTTTTCCAAACATACAACATAAAAGCCGATGTATTTGAGTTTGAAAAAAAAGAGCCTTGGATAAAAAGAAACAAAATAGCCACTATAGTATTTAACGAAGGAAGTTTCAAATATAGATTTGATATAGCAATATTAGAAAGTGGTGGATTAAAAAGTTTTTTTGGTCTAAGACCAGGCCCTGAAGAGTGGGAGAAGATCCTTGAAAAAGATTTAAAAGATAGAGATTTTACCTGCAACGCAATAGCTGTAAACTTAGATGATGTGCTATCTGTGGGGGCTCAGCAAACTATTCTTTTTGATCCAACCGGTGGTATAAAAGACTTAGAAAATGGACTTGTAAGAGCAATATCTTATGAAAATCTCAAAAAAGACCCTATAAGGCTTTTAAGGGGAGTAAGGATAGCAAACGAGCTTGAGTTTGAGTTAGAAGAGGGTTTTATAAATTTCTTAAAAGAAAACCATACACTTATAAAAACCAGTGCAAAAGAAAGGATAGCAGTAGAGCTTTTTAAGCTTTTAAAATTAAAAAAATCCTACAAGGGAATGGAGCTTCTTTTTGAGACAAATGCCATTTACAGCATAATACCATATTTAGAGGATATAAAAAAAGTTTCAAATCAAGGGCATCATCACATATACCCCCTTGATAAACATACGTTAAAAGTCTATGAGTATGCGGATAAAATCCTTGAAAATGAGGATGTAAACTTTGACAAAGAGCTTTTATATTTTATAAAAAGCCAAATAGCAGCCTATCAATTTTTAGGGGATTTTGGCACAAAAGAGGCTATAAAACTAAGCGCTTTACTACACGACATAGGAAAGCCTCACACCATGAAAATAGATGAAAAAGGTAACATCACCTTTTACGAGCATGACAAAGTAGGAGAAGAACTAACAGCAAAAATATCTAATGAGCTTACCTTTGGAGAAGATCTTTCAAGGTTTTTAAAAAAAATGGTAAGAATGCACCTTAGGATATTTTATCTAAGGGAATCTTTGGAGCATCTCACACCAAGAGCCTATGGAAAGCTCTTAAGAGAAGTAGAAGATGATATATACCCTCTTATGATACTAACTATAGCAGATGCCTTGGGATCTAAAGACGATGAGCCCACTATGAAAGCTTTAGAAAAAACCATAAAAAATATAATAGAATTTAAATTAAAAAATGTACCAAAGCGTATAGAACCACTTCTTAGTGGAAAAGATATAATGAATATACTAAATATACCAGAGGGGCCTACCGTTGGGCTTTTAAAAAATAAACTATTAGACCTTCAATACGAAGGTGCAATAAAGACAAAAGAAGAAGCGATAGAATGGCTTAAAAAAGAAGGTGAACATATAAATATATGAAACTCTGGGACCTTTATGAGGGCAAAGACTACAAGATAAACCCCACTTTAGATAGAATACTAAAAGCAAGAGACTACGTAGGAAACCCAGAAAAACACTATAAATCTGTAATAGTGGGCGGTACCAACGGCAAAGGCTCTACCTGCGCTTTTTTAAATTATCTTCTGATAGAGCATGGCCTTAACACCGGATGGTTTGTATCTCCTCATCTTGTTAGAGAAAACGAAAGATTAAGAGTAAACAACATTCATATAAAAGATGAAGAGTTAGAATACTATGTCAAAAGCCTAAAACCTGTATTTGAAAAATTTGAGCTAACTTACTTTGAAGCTATAACTCTGATAGGGCTTTTATACTTTAAAGACAAAAATGTAGATATAGTAGTATGGGAAGTAGGAATGGGCGGAAGATGGGACGGCACCAGAGCCTCTTCACCTTTTATTGGGGTTTTAACAAACATAGGAAAAGACCATATGAAATGGCTTGGCAACACTGTAGATAAAATAGCAGCAGAAAAGCTTGAAATAGCAAACGGCACAAAAGCACTTCTAATAGGAAACAACAGATACCCACTATACCCAATGGCAACAGAAAAAGCAAAAGAGCAAAACACAAAGCTTTTTGCAGCAGGGGAGGATTTTGAATACAAAGGTTATGTAGATAAGCATAGCACTTATATAGAAGAGTTTAATTTTTTAGATTTTAACATGAAAAGCCTAAAACTTGGGCTTTGGGGCAAACATCAAATAGACAACGGAGCTTTGGCATTGGCATCGTTTCTTAGTATACCTACGGTAGAAGCTCTATTTAAACCAAAAGAAGAGCTTATAAAAAGGGCGTTAGAAAAAACCTATTGGGAAGGGCGTATGGAGATTATAAGAGAAAAACCCCTTATAATGATAGATGGAGCTCACAACGTAAGCGCTTTGGTAAGGATAATAAAAGATATAAAAGAGCATTTTGATATAAGGCTTGTGATGGGAAGTTTAAAAGACAAAGAATGGCAAAAAGAGTTAGATATACTAAGGGCTTACTTTGATGAGATTACGTTTGTACCCATTCACTACAAAAGAGCAGAAGATATAGATAATATGCTAAATTATGCAAAAAGTATAGGTTTTAAAACCCATACTTTAGAAGACGCAAAAGATATTTTAAATCTAAAAGATGATGTATTTGTCTTTGGTTCTTTGTATCTTCTTGGTGAGTTAAAAAGAGCTTTGGAAAAATCATAATTTAAATATTCTTTTCTATCTCATTTATTACGCTTTTGATAACAGGTAGATATTTCTTAATATTTTGAAAAATCTTATCGGCAACCTCTTCGTGATAAGTGTGAGATGTAAGATTTCGATCGTCTATTGCCTCTAAAAGTGTAACAACATCCTGAGAACTTAGATAGCCAGACCCGAAAAAATCTCTTATACAAGATTTTGGAGATCTGCATTCTATTCCTTCTTTTAATTTTAAAAACTCTTTAACAGTTTTCCATAAAATCTCTATGGTAACCTCAAGCCGCTGTATAGTAGAATCTCTGAAAAACGAATAATCGGCGGTATTTTGAGAGTTTATAGTTTTATCGTAGGACTCTTTTAACCTTGAAAACGCATTTTTTAAATCTGACAACAATCTATCTAAAGCCATCTTTGTCCTTTTTTGTAAACTATAGGTTTAAGATGAGGTGCCATCTTTAAATCCACAAAATCCACCTTGTAAGGAAGCGTGCTTTCTTCTATTATATATCTTAACAAAGTCAAATACTCTGTTATATCCTCTTCTGTGTCAATAGCTATATCAACATCGGAAAAATCTGAATTGTTTCCATAAGCCCTAGAACCAAACAGATAAATTTTTACATTCTTATCTTTGAAATAATCTTTTAAAAACTCTTTTAAATCTTCTATAGTTTTTATCTTAAAAGCCATAAACTGGTATAATAGTATAGCATGATCATATACGTAAAAGCGTTTTGGAGGTAGAAAGTGTATTTTCAGGATATAATACTTAATCTTCAGGATTTTTGGTCTAAAAATGGATGCGCCATAATGCAAGGATACGACATAGAAGTGGGAGCTGGCACTATGAACCCAGCTACTTTTTTAAGGGTGCTTGGCAAAAAACCCTTCAGCGGGGCTTACGTAGAACCATCCAGAAGACCAAAAGATGGAAGATACGGGGAAAACCCAAACAGGCTTCAGCATTATTTTCAATTTCAGGTGATACTAAAACCTGCCAAAGAAGACTCTCAAGAGCTCTATCTTAAAAGCTTAGAAACCCTTGGTATAGATCAAAACCTTCACGATATTAGATTTGTGGAAGATGACTGGGAAAGCCCTACACTTGGGGCTTGGGGGCTTGGTTGGGAAGTGTGGTTAGATGGGATGGAGATAACACAGTTTACATACTTCCAACAAGCAGGGGATATAGATTTAGATCTTATAGCCTGTGAAATCACCTACGGGCTTGAACGTATTGCTATGTATCTTCAAAATGTTGACAACGTATTTGATTTAAAATGGAACAAATATCTTACTTACAAAGATATATACTTTGAGTTTGAAAAAGAGTGGTCTATCTACAACTTTGAAAAATCAAACCAAGATAGACTTTTTAAGCTTTTTGAAATATATGAGCAAGAAGCAAAATCTCTTATAGAAGAAAAACTCGTTTACCCAGCTTATGATTACATATTAAAATGCTCTCATACATTCAATCTTCTTGATGCAAGAGGTGCTATATCTGTCCAAGAAAGAACAAACTACATAAAACGCATAAAACAAATGGCTTCTTTAGTGGCTTCTTTATACATAGAAAAGGAGAATAGCCTATGAACGATATTCTTTTAGAGCTTCAAACGGAAGAACTACCCTCTTTATTTTTACTAAAAGCCAACGAAACCTTAAAAGATATAGTAATAAGCTTTTTAAAAGATAAAAATATAGAAAAAGATAAAACTATCAGCTTATTTACAACCCCGAGAAGAATAGGTATTTTGATAGAAAATTTACCAGATCACAACAAAAAAGAAGAAATCCTTGTAATAGGTCCTCCTTATGAAGCCTGTTATAAAGACGGAGTTCCTACAAAAGCTTTAGAGGCTTTTTTAAAGAAAAATAACGCTTCTTTAGAAGAGACTTTCAAATACGAAAAACAAGGAGGAGTTTATATAGCCATAAAAAAACAAACCGGTGGTATACCAATAGAAGAGCTTTTTAAAGAGTTTCCAGATTTTATAATAAAATCTCTAAACTACAAAAAGATGATGAGATGGGACAACTCTTCTATGAGGTTTCCAAGACCCATAAGAGGTATAGCCCTTGTTTTAAACGACAGACCAATACTGCCTTATAAAAACACATCAAAAGGCCATAGGTTTTTATCCAATGAGTTTGTAATAGAACATGCAAAAGCCTACGAAGAGCTTTTAAAAAAGCATTACGTAATACCAACATTCAAAGAGCGTAAAAGCATCATATTAGATCTTGTCTTATCAAAAGCCAAAGAACTAAATGTTACACCAGATTACGAAGAGGAACTTATAGATGAAATCACAAACTTGGTAGAATACCCATATATTGTGATAGGGGAGTTTGAAAAAGAGTTTTTGAGTTTACCAGATATAGTTATAAAAACTGTGTTAGCTCATCATCAAAAGTTTATTACCACAAAAAAAGATGGCATTACAAACATATTTTTTGGTATATCAAACATAGAAGATAAAAAAGGTTATATAAAAAACGGTTATCAAAAAGTGGTAAAAGCAAGGTTAAGAGATGCCATATTTTTCTACAACGAGGATCTAAAAAAACCTTTTCATTTTTTCGTGGAAGAGCTAAAGGGTATTATGTTTCATCACAAGCTTGGAACACTGTTTGATAAAACCAAAAGGCATATAGCTTTGGGAGAGTATTTAGACCATCAAAACAGCGTACTAATAAGAGCCTGTGAACTTTCTTTGTTTGATATAGCTACAAACATGGTAAAAGAGTTTGACGAGCTTCAAGGCTATATGGGTATGATATATGTAAAAGCAAAAAACGAAGATGAAGAACTGTCAAAAGCCCTTTTAGAACAATATATGCCTGATAAAATAGAAGGTATTCAGTCTACCAAAACAGGGGCTTTGCTTGGTATCATAGTAAAATCAGACAACATAGTATCCCTTATTGCCGCTGGTGAAATTCCAAAAGGTACATCGGATGCTTACGGTATAAAAAGAAACATATACGGTATTATAAAAACTATTTTAGATCATGAACTTGATATAAATTTAGAAGAGCTTTTTGGAAAAGTTTTTGAGCTTTTAGAAAACAAAGAAAAGCTTCTTAGCTACGAAGAGATTTTATCTCACATCAAAAACCTTTTCAAAACAAGACTAAACACTTACTTTGAAGAATATCCTTACGACATAGTAAGAGCTGTTTTGGAGGTAGAAGACCCTCTTAAGGTAAAAGATATAAAAAACAAAATAGAGCTTTTATCTTCCAACCGAGATATTGTAGAAAACATAGCAAAAGCCTACAAAAGGATAAGAAAAATACTACCAAAAGACTTTAGCCCAAAGGATATAAAACAAGAGCTTTTTGAAAGCGACTTAGAAAAAGAGCTTTACAAGATATTAGAAGATATAAAAGACAAAGAACTCTCAAAAGAGCTATTGGAATACATAGACCACAAGAAAAAGATAATAGATGAATTTTTTGATAAAATACTTGTTATGGCTGAAAATATAGATGTTAGAAACAACAGACTTAGCTTACTTTACAATATCTATAAAAGCCTAAAACAGATAGCAGATTTTGAACACGTTGTTATAAAGGAGGCATAAAATGAGTATCGGTAAAAAAATAAGACTTGAACGTATCATCAACAGAGAAACCCAAAAGACCATCATAGTACCGATGGATCATGGTGTAAGCTCAGGACCTATAGAGGGTCTTGTGGATATGAAAAAAACCATAGAGGCCGTATCAGAAGGTGGTGCCAATGCAGTTTTAATGCACAAAGGCCTTGTAAAAGCAGGACACAGGGGCTCTGGGAAAGACATAGGTCTTATAATACATCTTTCTGCTTCCACAGATCACTCACCTACAAAAAATGATAAGGTGCTAGTTTGCACAGTAGAAGAAGCTATAAGGCTTGGAGCGGATGCAGTGTCTATACACGTAAACATAGGGGCTCCAATGGAAAGAGAGATGCTAAGAGATTTTGGTTATGTGTCAAAAGTGTGCGATGAATGGGGTATGCCGCTTTTAGCGATGGTATACGCAAGAGGTCATGAGATAAAACCCCAAGACCAATACGATAAAACTTTTGTAGCCCACTGCGCAAGGATAGGAGAAGAGCTTGGGGCTGATATTGTAAAAGTCCCATATACCGGCGATGTAGAGTCTTTTAAAGAAGTGGTAAAAGGCACCCACATACCTGTGGTGATAGCAGGGGGACCCAAGATGAAAACCGAAAAAGATGTGCTTGAAATGGTGGAAGGGGCCATAAAAGCTGGAGCAGCTGGGCTTTCTATAGGAAGAAATATATTCCAAGCCAAAGACCCTAAAAAGATAACAAGGGCCATGTATATGATAGTACACGAAGGCAAAACTGCAGAAGAAGCATCTAAATTTTTACACTCATAAATAAATAGGAGATAACGATGATATTAAAAGGTAAAAAAGCTCTTATAATGGGTTTAGCAAACGATAAGAGTATAGCCTATGGTATAGCTAAAAGCTTCAAAAGAGAAGGAGCTGATATAGCTATAAGCTACGCCGGTGAATCTGTGAAAAAAAGAGTGATGCCTATAGCAGAAGAACTTGGCACTGAGCTTGTTTTTGAATGCGATGTATCCAAAGACCAAGACATAGAAAACCTAGCAAACAACATAAAAGAAGCTTGGAACAACATAGACATAGTAGTGCATTCTATAGCCTATGCTCCAAAAGATGAGTTTAAAAACGGTGTCATAGATACCACAAGGTCTGGTTTTAACATAGCCATGGATATATCCGTTTATTCTTTCATAGCTGTGGTTAGGGCATTCTCAAACGTCATGAACGAAGAAGGGGCATTTTTGACGCTTTCTTACTACGGAGCCCAAAAGGTAGTACCTCATTACAACGTTATGGGTATAGCAAAAGCGGCTTTAGAAAGCGCCACAAGGTATTTAGCTTTTGATATAGCAAAGAAAAATCAAAGGGTAAATTGCATATCAGCAGGACCTATCAAAACACTATCTGCATATAGCATAACTGGTTTTCATATTCTAATGGAGCACACTGTTAAAGTAAGTCCCCTTGGAAGACATGTCACCATAGAAGAGGTAGGTGATACAGCTGCATTCTTATGCAGTGAATGGGCAAGGGGCATAACAGGACAAACCATATACGTAGATAGTGGTTATAGTATAATGGGTGTTTCCGATAAAGAAGAGGAGTAAAAGGTTCATTGATAGAGCATCTTAGTTCAAAAAACTTTGATAAAGAGCTAATAGGTCATTGTATAGGTTGTAACTGTGGTTGTAAGTTTATAGCTTTTGTTAAAGATAACAAAATAATTGACGTAACAGGACACCCTTCCGATAGGCTTGGAATGGGCAGTTTTTGCACAAAAGGCATAGCTCTTGTTCAAGAGCTTCCTTTTTCGGACTTTAGATTAAAAGATGTAAAAACTATTGATATAGATATAACAAATAAAGACACAGCTATATACGTAGATAGATTTTGTACAGAGGAAGAGCTTCAAAGGGCTTTTTCTTTTACAGAAAATATATATTCAAACATGCTTTACGTAGAAAATCCAAAAACTATAGAAATAGAACATATACCAGACAAAAAAGTCATATTAAACATATCAGAACCCTCTTATTACGATGTGATGCTATCAAGATGGATCATAGATGCCAAACAAAAAGGTGCTAAGCTCTTTAGCGCTGGTGCTATTTATACGAATATGAGTTTTAAAGCAAACTACAAAAAACTTATACCGCCTTCAGAGTTTTTAAGCTTTTTAGAAAATATAAAAAATGCTTTTGAAAAGGGATATCACGAAGATGAATTTATAAACAAGTTTTCGCTTTTTTCAACAAAACTAAGCGATACTCTTATAATAATAGAAGATATCTATATTAGAATAAATAGAGATTTTGTTTTGGGATTTTTAAAATATATGAAAGAAAAACATAACATAGATTATATCATCACCGGCGACATAACCCATTGGCCTGTGAGGGGAATAGAAGGAATAGATAAACATGAGGTTATTATAAACTTAGGGGATATGTTTAGATATATACCGGACAACCAAATAGAGAACTTTTCTAAAATGAATATAGCAAGTATCTCTCATATGGCAAACATGAGCGTAAACTTATCAAGATACTATCTTCCAAGAAAGTTTTTTATAGAGATGGATTTTACCAAAAAAACAGCGTTTTTAGATGTAAATAGTCAAAAGCTTTTTGAAAATGAAAACGCTTATACGCTTCTTGATATAATACCACAAGTAGATAAAAATATATCTCATAGCCCAAAACAAGAAACTATAACCTTACAAGGTTATACCCTTTTTATGGGACATAGTGTAGTAGATGATATTGGGCATTATTCAAGATGGCTTCACGAGATAGAACCAAACCAATACGTATATATAAACAAAACCCTTGCCGATAGTATAGATATAACTGATGGAGAGCTTTTAGAAATAACCACTGAGTATGGAAAAGCAGTCTTAAGGGTAAAAATATCTGCCAACATACCAGAAAACACATTTTTCATTTCAGATGGCTTTGATGAATATCAACCTTTCTACGAAGGTGTAAGACCCGGGGTGCTGGCTATTGACAAAAGTTTTATCCCAGTGATAAGATATAGGAAGTTATAAAGTTAGGAGGTTTTAAATGAATAAAAGTTTAGAAGATAAACTGGTGGTTTTCCTAGACGAGGTAGGTATTGAGGATATACCTTACGTTGGAGGAAAAAACGCATCTTTGGGGGAGATGATAAGACACCTAAAACCAAAAGGGGTAAACGTACCTTACGGATTTGTAGTAACTGCTGAAGCTTACAGATATTTTGTAAAACACAACAACCTTGAACAGAAGATAAAAGATACATTAAAAGATTTAGACCCTTCAAACTTAGAGCAGCTTGCCAAAAAAGGGCATGCTGTAAGAGAGATGATAAGAGCCGGGGAATTTCCGCAAGACTTGGAAGATGAGATAACAAAAGCCTACGAAAAACTATCCCAAATGTATAAAACACATGCTGTAGATGTCGCTGTAAGATCATCTGCCACAGCTGAAGATTTGCCGGATGCCTCTTTTGCAGGTCAACAAGAAACTTATCTAAACGTAGTGGGAGCCCAAAATGTCTTAGTAGCAGTAAAAAATGGTTTTGCATCGCTTTTTACAGATAGAGCTATCTCATACAGACATTCTCACGGCTTTGATCATTTTAAAATAGCGATATCGATGGGTGTACAAAAGATGGTGCGCTCGGATTTGGGTGCATCTGGTGTTATGTTTACCATAGATACAGAAAGCGGGTTTAAAGACGTGGTAGTTATAAACGCTATATACGGTCTTGGAGAGATGATAGTACAAGGTATGGTAACTCCAGACGAATATATGGTCTTTAAACCAACACTAAAAAAAGGCTTTTCTGCCATCATAGAGAAAAAACTTGGCAAAAAAGATAGAAAAATGGTATATGGGATGGGGTCTGATAGGGTAAAGATAATAAACGTACCTCAAAATGAGCAAAAAGTTTACGCTTTAAACGACGATGAGATATTAACACTTGCCAAATGGGGTATAGAAATCGAAGAACACTATCAAAAGCCAATGGATATAGAATGGGCTAAAGACGGAAACGACAATCAGCTCTACATAGTCCAGGCAAGACCAGAAACAGTCCAATCAAGGCGCGCTCAAGATAAGCTCGTTGTATATGAAATAAAAGATCCTCTTGAAGAAAGGATCCCACATAGAATACTAAGCGGTATAGCTGTAGGCGATAAGATAGCAAAAGGCACGGTAAAAGTAATTCACAGTATAAAAGAAGCTGTAGATTTCAAAGAAGGGGATATATTGGTCACAGACATAACAGATCCAGACTGGGAACCTATCATGAAAAAAGCAGCTGGTATCATCACCAACAGAGGTGGTAGAACTGCCCACGCTGCTATAGTAGCAAGAGAGTTTGGAGTACCAGCAGCTGTAGGCACTCAAAAAGCAACGGAAGTACTGAAAACCGGCATGATGGTAACGCTTTCTTGTGCTGAAGGAGAAACTGCTTACGTATACGATAAAGAACTTGATTTTGAGACAAAAGAAATAGATTTATCCAACATCAAAAAGCCAAAAACCAAAATAATGATAAACGTAGCAGATCCAAGCTCTGTGTTTAGATATGCAGCTATCCCAAATGACGGTGTTGGTCTTGCCAGAGAAGAGTTTATAATAGCAAATTACATAAAAGTACATCCTTTAGCCCTTATAAATTTAGACTACGTAAAAGAAAAAGACCCAGAGCTTTACAAAGAGATAGAAAATCTAACATTTGGATATGACAACAAAGAAGAATACTACGTAAAGAAGCTTTCTTACGGTATAGCAAAGATTGCTGCAGCTTTTTATCCAAATCCTGTGATAGTGAGGTTTTCTGATTTTAAAAGCAACGAATACGCAGGTCTTTTGGGTGGTAAGTACTTTGAGCCAAAAGAGGAAAACCCCATGATAGGCTGGAGGGGAGCATCCAGATATTACTCAGATAAGTTTAAAACGGCTTTTGGTATGGAATGCAAAGCCATATTAAGAGTTAGAAACAAGATGGGCCTTGACAACGTAAAGGTTATGGTACCTTTCTGTAGGACACCGCAAGAAGGTGCAAAAGTGTTAGAAACCATGAAAGAGTTTGGGCTTGTAAGAGGGGAAAATGGTCTTGAAGTATATGTGATGGCAGAAATACCAAGCAACGTTATATTGGCAGAACAATACGCAGAGATATTTGATGGATTTTCCATAGGTAGTAATGACCTTACACAGCTTACCCTTGGCATAGATAGAGACTCTGATTTGGTGGCTCATCTTTACGATGAAAGAAACGAAGCTGTAAAAATCATGGTAGCAAACCTCATAGATATAGCCAAGAAAACCGGTAGAAAAGTAGGGATATGCGGACAAGCTCCCAGCGATTTTCCTGATTTTGCCCAGTTTTTAGTGGAAAAGGGTATAGATAGCATCTCATTAAATCCAGATTCTGTATTTAAAACTATGCTTGCCGTCGTAGAAATGGAGGAAAAACTAAATAAATAATATAGGATGGAGTATTTTTATGGAACGAGTAGTTCCTCTTGCCAACAAACTTTTGGAAGAAAACGGTAGTATACTCTTGGTTTGTCATGAGAACCCAGATGGTGATACCCTTGGCAGTGCATTGGCACTTTATATTTTTTTAAAAAAGCTAAATAAAGATGTATATGTCTTTTGCAAAGACAATATACCAAAGTTTGCTCAGTTTTTACCAAGGGTAAACGAAGTCCTTCATCCAAAGGATTTGGAAGGCAAAACCTTTGATTTGGCTATAATAGTAGATGCCGCTGGCTTCAAAAGGGCTAATTTTGAAATATCCTCACATCTCAAAGCCCGCATCGACCATCATGTGGGTGGGGATTTCTATGGGCTTTACGATTTTATAGATTTCACATGTGCTTCCACTACACTTTTGGTATATGAGCTTTTAAAATACATAAACAAAGACCTCATAGACAAAGATATAGCCCTTTGTCTTTACACTGGTCTTTGCACAGATACTGGATTTTTTAGGTATTCCAATACCACAAAAGAAGTTTTTGATGCAGCCTCTTCTTTATGCGCTTACGGAGTAGAACCAAACTACGTCTGGAAAAACTTTGGAGAAAGAGAGAGCTTAGCAAAGCTAAGACTTATAAGCAAAGCCTTAGAAAACCTTGAAATATTCCACAACGGAAAAACCGCCGGTATCGTTATAACTCAAAGTATGATAGAAGAAACAGGGGCTCTTTACGAAGACACCGAAGGGCTTGTAAACTATCCAAGAAGATTAGAAGGAGTTTATGTGGCTTTTGCTATGATAGAAACCAAAAAAGAAGATGGGTCTACATTTTGGCGCGTATCTTTAAGAAGCAAAGAAGAGTCTGTAGATGTATCTAAAATAGCCCAGCGTCTTGGTGGCGGTGGTCATAAGTATGCCTCTGGTTGTAAATTGTACGATGATATGCATACATCCTTATATAAGCTTTTAGATAGCATAGCTTTAGAACTAAGTAATCTTGAAAAAGCCAAAGAGCTTTCTTTAGAAGAAGTCCAAGTTTAAAAAATTATATAAAATTATATTTTTAAAAGCCCCGAGGCAAAAAGCCAAGGGGCCAACTATAAACACTAATCAATCGTTGTCATCTTCTAGCATAATATTTCCAGTAAAGTATACACTAGAAGTACAGTTTGATAAATCGCAAATGTTCACATCAAGAAGATAGCTACTGCCTACTGTAAATGAGCTCCAAGTCATAGAAAGTGGGTAAATAACAGGGTTAAAAAGTGATATGGTATCTGAAGCGTTGTCTTCTCTTAATAGCGTTAAGGAATTGTTAGAATATCCTTCATAAACACCGCCTACTGTTCGAGCTATAATAGATGCAGTACATATATTGTTTGTAAAGCTACTGCACACCACAGCCACTTTTAAACTATTAGAAGAAGCGCTTTGAAGAAGACTAGATACGCTTGAGGTTAGAGAACTATACACTACAGTATAAGAATTATCATCTTTTACAATATTAAAAGCTGTAGTAGATAAGTTGCTTACATATCCTCTTAGCCTTAGCATAACATTGGATGGCTTGTTTTCATTTTCCATAGTTATAGGCATTGTAGCAAAGCTAAATTGGCAGTTAGTACCAGATGTAATCGCATAACTACTATCCTTTAGATCAAAATCAATATCTACGTAAGAGTTTGTACCCGATAGTGCACCAATGTTTCCGGTCATATCAAGCGTACATGAAGAACCACTCCCACAGTTTACGGTATTTGGCAGTGTAACGCTTGAACTAGCATTTGGATTGTAAGAGGTGAGTGTACACATAGCGGGATTATAAGTGTCTGTAATAACACTTACTGTATTTGAAAGAACTATATCAAGCCTATTGTAAGCACTATCGGATGGACAGGCAGTTGTACTTATATACTGGGCAATGCCCGATAAGCTCGCAAGATTTATATAAACTGGAGTAGAGCTACTAAACAAAACGCAAGTATTACCATCTCCAGTATTAGCAAGAGATATGCTGTATATACCCACTGTTACGTTTGGAAAATTAGAAGCATCATCTTGGACGTAAGCGCTTGTTGTAGTAAAGCCACTGCCTGAACCACCTCCGCCTCCACCACAAGCGCTTAAAAGCGCTCCAATACCTAAGACAGCAACAGCTACACTACCCCTTTTAAGGATAGTGTTTTTCATAAAAAAACCTCCACAGATAATCTTAAACATATAATAACATAAACATTATGAATATAGTATGAAAATCATCATCATATCAAAAAACCGCTTAGAATACAAGTTCACTACATCTTGAACACATAAACTGTGGCAGACTTATCGTATAATAAGTATATGTCAAAAAGACATGTATCTGAAACATGGTAAACCACTCTAGTGTGCCAAAGGCATTTCTTAAATCTCTTGATTGGCTTTGAAACTCTGGCATACTTGTCTGTTCTTTAGCTCTGAAATACGATACCATCGCTCTAGTGTGGCGTTTCTTACATCATATGATAAGTGTCTTTTAAAAAGATAGGCATCTGAAACGTGCTCACGCACTCTAGTGTGCTAACGGCACTTCTTACATCGTGAGTAAAATGTCTTTTAAGAAAACAGACATATGAAACGTGGTAAACCACTCTGTTCATATTCTATCTTAACTTATACATATATGAGCTCAGTACTTCTCCCACTCAAAGCCCACAATGTTCTTATCTTTCTTACTAAACTCTACCCCTATTAGGTATATATCATTATATTTGTCCATATACTTTTCATAATACCTTTTATCTTTTATCTGTTTTAAAGCAACGCCCTCTTCCTTGTCTTCTACTACCTTAAACTCTATGATATAAACGCTGTCTTGGTTAAAGACACTAAGATCTATCTGGCCTTTATTTGTATTGTCTTCTGCTATTACATTTAGCCCTGCTCCGTTAAAAAGCGCATATACGATAGATGCGTAAAATCCCTCATAGGAGTCTATATCGTTTTTCCTGTACCAATCATGGGGTATACTTGCAAAAAATCTATGTAAGATGTCTTTTAGTTTTTCTACTTGTTTATTCTCAAAAGCCTCTATTAGACCTATATCAGTTTTATATTTTGCTGAGATATCTTCTATTGTATAGGTTAGAAAATAACTGTTGAAGCTTTTTCTCACTTCTAAGTTTGGATAGGACAATGTGTATATTCCGTATTTTTCTTTAAAATCTTTTATTGTAAGATAACCAGATTGAAACAAAAGATTTTCTATCCTTATATTATCCACATCAAGGTTTGATAGAATCTCGTCTCCTACTTCAAGGTTCTCAAGCTCTGGTATGTAGTATCTGTTTTTCATAAACATCTTAATAAGAAATGTAGGTGTCCCTGTTTCAAACCAAAAGGCTCTAAACCTTTTTTCTGAGAACAAAAGCAGTATATCAAAAGGATTGTAAACACTCTCTCCAAGCCAACTATAGCCGTTATACCACTGTTTTATCTTTTCTTTATCAAAATCCTTTAATCTGTCTTCAAATACACTTTCAAGCTCAGATTGGGTATAACCGCACACTGTAGAAAACTCTTCATTTAAAGTGATATCCTGAAGCTGATTTAATCCACTAAAGATTGTTACTTTTGAAAACCTCGATACCCCTGTAAGAAAAACAAGTTTTAGATAAGGATCAGCATCTTTTAACACCGAATAAAAATCTTTCAATATTTCTCTGTTTTCCCTGGCTACTTCTATATTCTCTATCGCATCTAATATCGGTTTATCGTATTCGTCTATAAGTACTACTACTTTTTGATTGTATTTTTCGTATAGTTTTTGGATGAGTTCTAAAAACATTTGGCTTGGACGCTTTTCTTTTAAGTTTATCTGTTCTTTTTCTGATATCCTATTTACTTGAGATGTCATTAGATCCAATAAAATATCTGAAGTTCTTATATTTCCACTTGCAAAGCTTATTTTTATAATAGGATATTTCTTATCCCAATCCCAATTATCATATAGATAAAGCCCTTTAAATAATTCTTTGTTACCAGAAAACGCTTCTTTTAGTGTGTCAAGAAAAAGAGATTTGCCAAATCTTCTGGGGCGAGATAGAAAGTAATACCCACCATTTTCTAATTTTTTAACAAATATTGTTTTATCTACATAGTAATAATTGCTATTTCTTATCTTCTCGAATGTTTGTATACCTATTGGTAAAAGCTTCATAATGTGATTATACCACAGCCTTTTTTATAAGGTTAAGTTGGCTACATCGTGAATACATAAAACGTGACAGACTTCATTATATCAAAAAACCACTTAGAGTGTATAATTAATTCTTATGATTTATACATTGGAAGAGGCGGTAAAAAGGATAGAGGATTATAAATCTCAAAATAAGAAAATAGTTTTTACAAATGGATGCTTTGATATAATCCATGCTGGGCATGTAAAGTACTTAAACATAGCCAAAACCTACGGAGATATATTGATAGTAGGGCTAAATTCCGATAACTCTATAAAACGTATAAAAGGAGATAAAAGACCCATAGTACCCCAAGAACAAAGGGCGTATGTGCTTAGCCAGTTAAAACCTGTTGATATGGTTGTTATCTTTGAAGAAGACACACCTTATAATCTTATAAAAGCCATAAAACCAGATGTGCTTATAAAAGGAGCAGATTGGAACATAGAAAACATAGTAGGAGCAGATATAGTACTTTCAAACGGAGGTAGTGTAAATACAATAAAATTTGATTACGATACATCCACATCTAAGATTATTCAAAAGATAATAGAGCTTTACTGTGAAAAGTGATATAATTATATAATAAGGGTTGCTAGCTCAGTCGGTAGAGCAACGGACTCTTAATCCGTAGGTCGGGGGTTCGATCCCCCCGCAACCCATGTCTAACATTTATCCCACCAAGATTGATGCATGCTTAGTTTTTTAACAAGCCATTTTGGTAGTTTATCGTAGTTTTGTCCAAGCTTATAGCCTATATACTTCATAGCATTTCTTACAAACCACTCTGGTATCAGATGATAAGCTCTGTGATTTAATATATATTTAAGTTCAGATTTTATATATCTTATACCTTCTCCTTCTGCTTTTCCAAAAAGTTCTATTATCCAGTGCTCTTTTTTGTGGAAAACTCCTATATCAAAATACCTTTTAAACTCTTCAAATACAGAATAACTATGAGAGTGATAAACTTTCGCCTGCGGGACATATGCTATCTTATAACCTTTTAAAAGTAGCTTTGTCCCAGCGTATGTATCTTCTCCAAGTATAAGATTATCTTTAAACCATCCTATTTCTTGTAGTGCTTTTTTCCTATAAGCGCTAAAACTATTTGATAAAAAAGCTGTTTTTATACCATACAAAGGTGTATCTTCTATGCTTCTTATATAAGCTTCATCCTGGTAGTTAAACTCCCTTAAGTGCTTTCCAAATAGATGCGTTTTTTCGTAGCTTACTTGTTTTCCGTAAGCTCCTCCTATTGATTTATCTTTCTCAAAAACCTTTACAATATTTTCTATACTATATTCATCGTAAGGCAGTGCATCTTGGGTAAGAAATACTACTATATCTCCACTTGAAAGCTTGGCGGCTTTTGTTCTCGTGCCTCCGTGATCAAATTCTTCTTTTGGTATGACGATGATTTTATCTGTATATTTTTTTGCAATGTCAATGGTTTTATCTTTGGAAGACGAATCTATAACAATAATTTCAGCATCTTTTACCGTTTGGTTTTTTAGCTTTTCTAATAAACTCGGTAGATAGTTTTCTGCGTTATAAGTTGGTATGATGATAGATATTTTCATAAGTCTTCTTTTGGCATAAGTAGGCATGAGATTATAAAGCCTATGTTTTTTAAAAACCCATATTTAAAATATCTACATTTTATCATTGTAATAAGCCTATTTGAAGGATTTTTTTCACACAGACTCATAAAGTTGTAAACGATGTCCTTTTGGCTTTTATCAAGAAGATTATAGTATATCTTATAAAAATTTTTAGCCTGCTTTATTAACCTTTTGTTTGATGAAAAGAATTTTGATAGATCACCTCTTAGTATTAAGTACACCATAAGCCCGTATTTTTGAGCACCTGTGTCGTTTTTACCATGTTGTCTATAAAGAACAAGTGGTTCTTTTATAAAATCAAGCTCTCCAAACGACGCTCCAACAAGCCCAAGCCACCAATCGTGCATAATCTCATCATCTGGCATAGTTATAAGCGTATCTTTAAGTTTATCGTTTATCATCATAGTACAGCCAGTTATAACATTTTGAACCAAAAGATGGTTTAGTTTGTTTCTTTTTGGGTCTATGTGCTGATATTTCCAAAAAGAAGGAGCTATAAGGTTTAAATCTTTATCCACTACTTTTAGATCACTATAAACAAGCAAAGGTTTATCATTGTGTTTTTTTTCAAGCTCTTTCATCTTGTTGTAGGTTTCTTCTATCTTATAAGGAAGCCAAACATCGTCCTGATCGCAAAACATAATATATTTGGCATCTGAGTATCCTAAAAGCCTAAAAAAACTTTTAGAAGCCCCAAGATGCTTTTGCCCGTCTTCTATAAGCACTATCTTATCTTTGTGCTTTCTTAAATAATACTCTAAAATCTCAATGGTTTTATCCTGAGATCCATCATCTCTTATCAAAAGTCTCCAGTTTTTATAGGTTTGATTTATTATAGATTCAATCTGATTTCTTAAATATTGCTCTCCGTTATAGGTAGATAGCAGTATGTCAATATCCACAATCTATATTTTAATAGAAAAATCTTCTCTATCCAAAGTAAGATTTGGATTGTAGTAAGGATCACCCTTTTCTAAAATATGTCCCCACTTCTTTTTAAAAAGCTCAATTTCTTTTTTAAATCTCTCTTGTTTTTCAGGTGTATCTTCATAACCACGAGATTTAGACTCATAATGATAAAGTTCAGCATAGGGTGTCCAAACAACTAGATATCCTTTTTCTCTTACTTTTAAACAAATATCTATATCACTTAATGCCAAAGGATATCTTTCATCAAAGCCCTCAACTTCGTTAAATATATCTTTCCGCATCATTAAGCATGCTCCAGTTACTGCAGATAAGTTTTGTACAACAACCAACCTTCCAACATTTCCATAAGAAACTCTTGGGAAAAACCTATGAGAATGCCCTACCTTTCCACCTATACCCAATATAACACCTCCGTGCTGAATAGTGTCATCAGGATAATACAATTTTGCACCTACAGCACCTACATCCTTTCTTTGAGCATACATAAGCATTTCTTCTATCCAATTTTCATTTATCACTTCTGTATCATTATTTAAAAATAGTAATATATCACCATTTGCATATTTAGATGCAAAGTTATTCACAGCTGAATAGTTAAATTTATCTTTCCACTCTAGTAATACAATATTATTATATTTATTCTGTAAATATTTGTAGTATTCAAAAGTCTTTTTTTCTTTACTGTTGTTTTCAACAATTATTATTTCGTAATTTTTATAAGTGGATTTGTTTATAATAGATGTAATACATTTCTCCAAATCCTCTTTATGATCTTTGTTTGGTATTATGATAGACACTTTATGATGATAGCTTATATCATAGTCTATTTTATATGAACCAAGAAATACACCGTCTCTAACTTTTCCTTTTAATCCCACTCTGTCTAAGTGATCTTGTAAAGCTTTTTTAGCAGCATCGTAAGCATACATTTTGTTTTTAGGGTCCTGAGCTACGGAATTATCATTGATTCTCCAATTATACAAAATCTTTGGGATATGAACTATTTTTTTTGCTTTTTCTGTGCATCTAAGTATCAAGTCATAATCCTGAGAGCCATCATATCCTTCTCTAAACCACCCCACTTCATTTAAAAGCTCTTTCTTTACTACCGAAAGATGTGTTATGTAGTTGTAGCTTCTAAGTGTATCTGGGCTAAAGTCCGGTTTGAAAAATGGATCAAATCTCTTAAGTCCATCTTCTGTTATCTTGTCCTCATCTGAATATATAAAATCAACATCTTCATTTTCGTTTATGGCTCTTACCACTTCGTACAAAGCAAAAGGAGCCAAGACATCATCGTGATCTAAAAAAGCTATATACTCGCCAGTAGCTAAAGCAATTGCTTCATTTGAATTTCCAGCTATCCCTTTGTTCTCTTTTAGATATTTTACTTTTATTCTTTTATCTTTAAGAGTATAGTGTTCTAAAGTCTCTTTAACATGTTTTTCTTTGCTGTTGCCATCAACAATGCAAAGTTCCCAATTTGAATACGTTTGATTTAAGACAGATTCTATCATATCAATTAAAAATTTTTTTGGCGTATTCCATACTGGTACCACTATACTTATTTTCGGCTCATACTTAAATTTTATATTTTTCTGAGCAGTTAACTCTTCCTCTGTCGGCTCATTTATCTTAATCCAAACCTCATATTGATAAACCGAGTTTAGTTTAGTACTTGCTTTATTTATAAAAACCCTAAAACCGTATTTTCTTATATAATCCATACTTTTTTTGATATTTGATTTATTAATAAACAAAAATAAGCTAGACAACTTCCTATAATTATACAACTTTAGCTCTCTATCTGTCTCTATCTTCGCTTTTCTTCCTTCATATTGCCCATGTAAAATGTAGTGTAAAAGTGGATTTAGTCCTGCTTTTTTGACATCTGGATTGCTAAGCAAATAAAATCCAGAGTTAAAATTAGGCCCTGCCCATCTTCCTTCTTTTGCGCCATACAAGATATAGTGTAAAAGAGGGTTTATTCTGCTTTTAGCAACATCTTCATACCTGTTTAAGTAAAAAGTTGTGTCAAAAAATGGGTTTGGATTTCTTCCTTCTCTTGCACCATGCTTTATATAATGTATTATTGGATCTATATCTCCTAACCTTATATCTGGATAGGATTTAAGATAGTATCTTTCGTCAAACAAGCCACTTTTTTTAATAATATATCTTTGTAGATAAATATTATATTTCAACAACTTCCACATAAAGTTAGCCAAACCTCCTCTTTAAGTTGCGAAATCTATTTGCTATTTTTCTTAGAGGTCTTGTATAACGCCAGCTTTTGCTAAGCAAAATTGATATAACTTCATTTTCTAAAGATTCTATTTTGGAGTTTAGCTCTTGGATAGTTGAGTTTTTATTAGCAAGTTCGTTATTTAGATCGTTGATAATAGCATCCTTAGATATAACTTCATTTTCTAAAGATTCTATTTTGGAGTTTAGCTCTTGGATAGTTGAGTTTTTATTAGCAAGTTCGTTATTTAGATCGTTGATAATAGCATCCTTAGATATAACTTCATTTTCTAAAGATTCTATTTTGGAGTTTAGCTCTTGGATAGTTGAGTTTTTATTAGCAAGTTCGTTATTTAGATCGTTGATAATAGCATCCTTAGATATAACTTCATTTTCTAAAGATTCTATTTTGGAGTTTAGCTCTTGGATAGTTGAGTTTTTATTAGCAAGTTCGTTATTTAGATCGTTGATAATAGCATCCTTAGATATAACTTCATTTTCTAAAGATTCTATTTTGGAGGAGATAATTTTAAAAATATCAGGATATTCTGTTGATTCTATCAAATCATTTAAATTATAAGTATTAGCTAAGCCATTTATCTTGGTTAGCACAAATATATGCTGAAGAATTTCAAGATCATGATTGCCACTCAAAATCATATTATATAAATTAGAATATTTTACTTTTATATCTTCTAAAAATTCTGAAATATAAGTAGTGCCACCTAAATATTTAACATCAAATTTAAATCCTTTCTCTTTGTAAAACTCGTTAGCATTCTTTATCCACTCTAAAAATGATCTTTTTGTAAAAAATCTCAAATGTGTATTATCTAAAATACCAAATTCAGAGTAATTAAACCTACCTTGCAATAAGTTTAGAATAATATCCATATGAGCAATATTCGGTACGCTAACTAAAACCTGCCCACCAAATTTAAGCTTTGAAGTTATAAAATCTAATGCATTCGTAGGATTTTTTAGATGCTCTAATACATTTCCACATATTATGAAATCAAACATTTCTTTTAATTGTAAAAATCTTTCATATTCATCTTTCGTATTCTGTAGATAGTCAAGATCTAAGAGAAATACATCTTTATAATATCCTCTATCTTTAACGTAGCTTATGGCATCTGCATCTATGTCTATTCCATACACTTGACAATTCTTATTCTTATTCAACCACTCGCCCAAATAACCATACGAACAACCTACATCAAGCACCGTAGAGTTATCGGTTATAGCTTTGACAATGTAAGAAAGAGAGTTGTTTTCTATCTCTGGGTGTATATCATCTGCGGTTGCAAAATACTTCTTGTCGCTTTTTACTACAAATAATTTATTTTCTTCTGCGTTTCCAAGATTTGAAACCGCACGGTAATTAGAAACTTGAGTTCTATACTCCTCTCTTAAAATATTAAATTCGCACAAAATCTCATCTGTACAGTTTGATTTATTAACAATTAAATATTCATATAGTTTAGCTATTTTTACAATAAATTCTGATAAAACATCATGTGAATCAGGTAGTTGTAAGTTTTGATGCTTTAATTTCTTTTCCAAGAAATCATTAATAGTATCCTTTACCTTTTCAAAAGGAGTTGGAAAACGAATATCAAGAACTTTTTCGATTAATTCTATTGTCTCAAAGCTATTATTTAAAAGATTATCGTAGCCAATAAATACTCGCTTATAATTTCGGCTATAATATTCAGCATATAGAACATGCTTTGCCCAAAGCAACAAGCCTTTTTCTGTCTGGAAACCATCCCTTACTTTTAGAGAATTTGCAACCTCAAAGGGATTTCTGTATGGCAAAATACACTTAATTTCTATATTTAAATCGTTAAGGATCTTCTCCCAAAATGGCATTAATATGCACATTCTTGGATCTTTAATGCCAAAAATATCAAGATTTTTATAATCTTCTTCTATAATTCTTGATGCTTCTTCTATTAAATCTTTGGGAATATTTGATAATCTTTTTTCTATATCTAAAGGCTCTAACTTGTGCCAAGAACTTTTAAAATATGGAAGAAGTTTAGATTCGTTGTAAAATACAATATTTTCATTTTCAAAAAATCCTTTAGGGTTATCAAAAGCTGGTTGCAATAATTCTCTCCCCATCGAGACACCGAGATTTTGCAAAACACCACCTACAGCTGATGTTCCACTTCTATGCATCCCTAAAATCATTAAACAAGTTCTCTTCATATACATTCCTAATTAAAAGCTTATAAAATTAATACACAAAATTAATCTATGCATCTTCAAGATTTATACCAAGAATCATCACCAACGACAGCGGATAATATATCATAGGTTTGTTGTATATAGGCAAAAGATGCTTGTTTAACACTTCTGTAGTGTGGTATAGTCTTGTACCAGAACCCCCTGCCAGGATAACAGCTTTCATATTTACCATGCTTATTTATTATAGCATATCTGAACTTATACATATACAAATGTTAATTTCACAGTAAAAATCCTCTTTCCTCCAAATATTTCACTATCTTATAAGCGCTTTCTTGAGGTGATAAGCTTTTGGTATCAAGTACTATCTCAGGATTATCTGGGGGTTCATAAGGATCGTCTATACCTGTAAAGCCCTTTATAAGTCCCTCTTTTGCTTTTTTGTAAAGACCCTTTACATCCCGCTCTTCACATACTTCTATGGGTGCATTTACATAAACCTCCACAAACTTCTCTTCTCCAAACATGTTTCTTATTTCTTCCCTTGCCATCTTGTAAGGGCTCACCAGTGAGCATATAGCCACACCATCATGTTTTACTATCTCAGAAGCCACAAAACCAACCCTAAGTATATTTTTTATCCTATCTTCTTTGGAAAACCCAAGTCCTTCGCTTAGATGAGTCCTTACCACATCCCCATCGAGGAATGTTATCTTTCTTCCCCTTGCCTCAAGCATAGCTTTTAGTATCTTTCCTATCGTTGATTTTCCAGCACAGGGAAGTCCCGTTAACCATATACAAAAACCCTGTAGGTGTTTTGGCTTGTAGGTGCTTAAAAGTATCTTGGCAATCTCTTCTCTTGTAAACCACTCTGGAAGCATCTTGCCGTTTTTGACAAACTCATTTCTCACTTGAGTCCCAGATATAGATAAGTATGTGTATTTGTTTTTTTCTGCAACGCTTTTTTCTACATAATCGTTTAAATCTGGCACATAAACAAGCTCTTCAAAAGGTATCATCTTCATACCTATTTCATCTTGATATTTTTCAAAAAGCTCCTGCGCCTCATAAGGTCCATAAAAGGGCTTTCCTTTGGAGTCTTTTCCAGGTCCTGCATGGTCTCTTCCTACTATAAAATAGTTTGCTCCATAATTTCTTCTTATTATCCCATGCCAAAGGGCTTCCCTTGGTCCAGCCATACGCATAGCCAAAGGTATAAAGGCCATAAGCGTTTTATCTTTTTCATAGTATTTCTCATACAGCACTTTGTATATTCTCATTCTGGTAGATGGATCTATATCGTCTTCTTTGGTTTGTCCCACTGCTGGGCTTATGAGCAAAGCGCCGTTTATTCTATCTCTTGCTCTTTTGGTAAGCTCCTCATGTACTCTATGTATAGGGTTTCTTGTCTGAAAAGCAACGACGTTTTTGTATCCAAGCTTTGATAGTCTTTCCCTTACTTCTTTTGGTGTAAGTCTATACTCTGGAAAATCGTAATATATAGGAAGTTCAAAAACTTTTAGCTCACCGCTTATAGCGTAATCTCCCCACAAAAATATCTGTGGTACCAAAGGATGGTAAGGATCAATGGTTTTAAGCACTTCCTTTGCTTCTTTTTCTTTATCCCTTAGATAAACCTCTTCTACCCTCATAATAGCCAAAGGCGTGTTGTATTGATCTTTTAAAGCAATCCACTCCCCTTCTTTTAAATCTTTTAAAGTATCTTTATCTACAGGCAGATAAACAGGTATAGGAAAAACAAGACCATTTTTCAATCTCATAGTCTCTATTACACTTTCGTAATCATTTTTCCCCATAAATTTATCCAGCGACGACAAAGCTCCCGTTGCAAGCATTTCAAGATCACATACAAACCTATTTGAAAGCTGTATACTTTTTAGATAAATGCTTCTTTCTTTTAAATCTCTCTTTTCATCTTCAGACACCACAAGGTTTACAAGCTTACCACCGTAAGGCGTGATAGTGTTTGCATCTTCAATACAATCCATATTTATAGCACCGCTGTCCATTTTTACCAAGTATAAGGTATTTCATACGCTATATACCTTATCCCAATACTCTTTTAGGTATTTGAGTTTTTTCTCTACCCATGCCATATTTTCTATATACCATTTTACAGTTTTTTCTATACCTTCTTCAAATGTAGTTTTTGCTTCCCAGCCAAGCTCATTTTTTATCTTTGTAGTACCTAAAGAGTATCTAAAATCATGTCCTGGCCTATCCTTTACAAATTCTATAAGATCTTCATTTTTATGTAAAAGTTTTAATATATTTTTTACCACATCTATGTTTCTTCGTTCTTGATTGCTACCTACGTTGTAAATCTCACCAATCTTGCCTTTTTCCATTATCTCAAATATAGCCTCAGCACAATCTGAAACATAAAGCCACTCTCTTACATTTTGTCCAGTGCCATATACAGGTATCTTTTCGTTGTTTAAGGCCTTTAAGATGACAACAGGTATAAGCTTTTCTGGATATTGCCAAGGACCGTAGTTGTTGGAGGGTCTAACGGTGATAACTGGAAGCTTGTAGGTTTTATAGTAAGCTCTTCCAAGCATATCAGCAGCTGCTTTTGATGAAGAGTAAGGGGAGTTTGGAACAAGGGGTGAATCTTCTTTGAACGTTCCCTCTTGCCCAAGTTCTCCATAAACCTCATCTGTGGCTATGTTGATAAACTTCTCAACGCCTATATCTTTTGCTACATCAAGAAGCACTTGTGTGCCTTCTACATTTGTCTTTATAAAAGGGCTTGCATCCAATATACTTCTATCCACATGGGATTCTGCTGCAAAATGAATTACAACCTTTGGCTTTTCAGTTTTAAAAATATGCTCTATAAACTCTTTGTTGGTAATATCTGCTTTGTAAAATGTTATATTCTCTTTTACTTCTTTTAGTCTTTCTAAATCCCCAGCATAGGTTAGCTTATCTACCACAACAATCTCATATCCTCTTTTTACAGCTTTTCTTACAAACTCACTGCCTATAAAACCAGCTCCACCTGTTACAAGTAATTTCAAAATTTATCCTCCGTATAAAAAGTTGTTGTCTGCTTGTTCTAGTGTTGGTAGATTTTTATCTTTATCAGATAAAATAATCTCTTTTATATGTTCTAAAGGCCATTTTATGCTTATGGTTTTATCGTTCCATATTATACCTTTGTCGTGTTCTTTTGAATACTCGGCCTCAGATACTTTGTATATGATCTCAGCTTCTTCTGAAAGGGTCAAAAACCCATGGGCAAAGCCCTTTGGTATAAAAAGCATCAGTTTATTTTCTTCTGAGAGCTCATACCCTACCCATCCGCCGTAAGTGGGGCTATTTTTTCTTATATCTACAGCCACATCAAATATTTTACCCTTTATACACCTTATAAGTTTTCCTTGGGCTGCTGGTTCTTTTTGATAATGAAGGCCCCTCAGTACTCCTTTTACAGATTTTGAATGATTATCTTGGATAAAGATATCTGTTATGCCGTTTTTCTCAAACTCAGATTTTTTATAGCTTTCTAAGAAAAACCCTCTTTCGTCTTTAAAGACCTTTGGCTTTATCAGTATCACCTCTTTTATATCTGTTCTTATAAACTCAAAAGGCATGATCTTGGGCTATCTCCATCAAGTATTTTCCGTAATCTGTCTTTCTCAAATTGTGTGCTAGTTCTAAAAGTTTTTCTTTTGTGATCCATCCGTTTTTGTAGGCTATCTCCTCTATACATCCTACCATAAGACCAGTACGCTTTTCTATTGTTGATATAAACTCAGAGGCTTCCATAAAACTATCGTGGGTTCCAGCATCAAACCAAGCAAAACCCCTTCCCAGTATATAAGCGTATAGCTTATTAGCTTTCAAATAAGCTTCGTTTACAGATGTAATCTCAAGCTCTCCTCTATGAGAAGGTTTTATATCTTTTGCTATATAAACTGCATCTTTATCGTATATGTACATACCAACCACTGCATAATTGGATTTTGGATGCTTTGGTTTTTCTTCTAAAGAGACCACCTTACCATCTTCTGATATTTCTGCTATACCAAAGCGCTCTGGGTCTTTTACATGATAGCAAAATATAGATGCCCCGTTTTCTTTTAAAATCCTTTCTTTTGCCAAGTTTACAATCTTGGGCAAATCATGTCCAAAGAATATGTTGTCTCCCAAAAGATAAAGCACATAATCATCTTTTATAAAATCCTTTGCCAGAATAAGCCCTTCTGCTAAGCCCCTTGGTTTTTCTTGAATGATATAAGTTATATTTATACCAACATGAGACCCATCTTTTAACAAGAGTTTAAAACTCTCCAAATCTTGTGGGTTTACCACAATGGCTATATCCCTTATACCAAGAAGCATCACCAGCGACAGCGGATAATATATCATAGGTTTACTGTATATAGGCAAAAGATGCTTGTTTAACACTTCTGTAGTGGGATATAGCCTTGTACCAGAACCCCCAGCCAGTATAATAGCTTTCATATTGATTTATTATATAATATACTTAGTTTTTATGCTTTTAAAAGTAGAAAATTTAAACGTATTTTATAAAAATAAACATATTTTAAAAGATGTTAGTTTTGATATAGAAGAAAATGAGATATTTTCTATAGTGGGAGAATCTGGTTCTGGTAAATCCACCATTGCAAAAGCTATAATGGGACTTATTGATTATAAAGGGCTTATTGAGTATAAGGGTAAGGATATATTTATGATATTTCAAGACCCAGGCAATTATTTGGATCCTCTTTTTAACGTATATTCACAGATAAAAATGGTAAAAGAGGCTATAAAAGAAAACGCTGGCATAGATGTAGATAAAGCTATAAACCTTGTAGGGCTTGATGTAAATGAGTTAAAGAAAAAATATCCCCATCAGCTTTCAGGGGGTCAAAAGCAAAGGGTGATGATAGCGATGTCTTTGGCAAGAGGCTCTTCCTTGGTGATAGCCGATGAGCCTACATCTTCTTTAGATGTTTTGATACAAAAAGACGTTTTGTGCGCTTTTAAGAACATGAAAGATTATTTTAGTTCAATCATCATAACCCATGATATAGATGTGGTTTATTATATAGCGGATAAGGTGATGGTGTTAAAAGATGGTATAGTGCAAGAGATATCTAAAAAAGATGAGTTTTTTAAAAGCCCAAAAAGCGAATATGGTAAAAAATTGCTAGAGAGTTTTTATTGATTTTAACATTTAAATGTTTTGCTTGATTTATCATTGATTTAAATATAGATTGGTAAATATGAGAAAAGTGTTCAAAATAAGCGGGATGACCTGTGTAAACTGCCAAAGGACTATACAGATAGGTCTTAAAAAGACAAAAGGTGTAGAGGATGTTGATGTGTCTTTGGTTTTAGAAAGGGCTATAGTGAGCTTTGATGAAAATATTTTATCAAAAGAAGATGTCGTTAAAAAAATAAAAGAGCTTGGATACGAGGCCCAAGTAGTAGAAGAGTCTGGTGTTTTAAACCTATACCTTGATAAAGTAGATTGCTCCACTGACTCTTGTGCTTTACTTACAAAAGAGGATTTAGAATCCTTAAATGGTGTAAAAAAGGCAGTTTTAGACAATATAAAACAAACCCTTTACATAGAATACGATAAAGATATTATTTCCTCTGAAGATATAATGGCTTTCATAAGATCAAAAGGGTATGAAGCCTCTATTTTAGAACTTGACAGATCAAAAGAGATAGTTCTAAAAATAGCTTTTGGCATAGCATCGGGTATTCTTATAATGGCTCTTAACTACAGCTCTATAGCCTACAAAGATTATATAGAGATGGTTTTAGCAATAGCTGTTCAGTTTTACACTGCCAAAGATTTTTACAAAGGGGCTATCGCTTCTTTAAAAGCCAAAACTGGTAATATGGATCTTTTGGTGGCTTTAGGAAGCTTTGTATCTATAGTGTATAGTTCTTTTGTGGTATTTGGGCTTTTAAAAGGAAACACGTTTTTTGAAACACCCACTTTTTTGGTATCTTTTGTTTTAATAGGAAAACTCATAGAGTATAGGCTAAAGAAAAAAGCAAGCGCTTATCTTAAAAATCTTACATCTTTAAATCTAAGAAGTGCAAGGGTTTTAAAAGGTACTGAAGAAGTGGTTGTAGACTCTTACTCTTTAAAAGAGGGGGATATTGTTTTATTTAAAGCTGGAGACAGGGTATCTTTGGATATAATTGTAAAAGAAGGAAGCGCTTATATCGATACATCTTTTATAAACGGGGAGTTTGAGCCTGTTTTTGTAAAAGAAGGAGACAACGTAATATCTGGTTCTTTGGTAAAAAGCGGTTATATAAAGGGGGTTGTGGTAAATATAGCTGAGAAATCTTTTATAAATGAGCTTGTAAGGGCTTCAAACCTAAGCCTTGAAAAAAAACCAAACATTCAAAGAATAGCCGACACGGTCTCTTCTTACTTTGTGCAGGCTATTATCTTAATATCTTCTTTTGTGTTTGTGGTATGGAAAATAATAGGCGTACCCACAGAAGAGGCTTTAAACTATGCTGTATCTACACTTGTGATATCGTGTCCTTGTGCTATGGGTATAGCGGTGCCTATATCTGTTATGGTGGCAGTTTCTATGGCTTTTAAGAATGGTATTTTGATAAAAAACGCCGCTTCTTTAGAAACCCTTTACAAAGCCGATACTTTTGTGTTGGATAAAACTGGTACTTTAACAGAAGGTACATTTAAAGTTGTAAAAGAGGATATAAAAGAGGATAAGGAAAAAGTATGCTCTTTGATAAAACATGCCGAAAGGTTTTCAAACCATCCGATAGGAAAAGCCCTTTATGAACACTGTAAAGATTACAATATGGATATAAATTTAACGTGTGAGGAGATAGAAGGTTTTGGTATAAAGTGTGAAGATATTTATATAACAGATGTTTCTTTTTGGGATAAAGATATAAACAAAAAAGCTATAGGTATAGGCACAAAAGAGAGTCTCATGGGCATTTTTTATCTTGAAGATGCTATAAGCCCATACGCTAAAGATTTTATTAAAAGCTTAAAACAAAGAAAAAAGAAAATCATACTTTGTTCTGGAGACACCGAAAACAACGTTAAATATATAGCCGATACTCTTGGTATAGAGTACTACTTTGCTTCTATGAGTCCTACTGATAAATCAAACCTTATTAAACGATTAAAAGATGAAAATCATATAGTCTGTATGGTGGGAGATGGTATAAACGATGCAAAGGCTATGGCGCTTTCTGATATTGGTATAGCTGTTTCAAAAGCTTTAGATGCTGCCAAAGTAAGTACAGATATTGTAGTGTCAAGTGGTGGCCTTGAAAAAATAATATATCTTTTAGACCTTACGGATAAATTTATGAAAAATGTAAAACAAAATCTATTTTGGGCTTTTGGTTACAACGCTGTCATGATACCCTTTGCCGCTGGTATTTTTTCTAAATACGGCATTTACATAGAACCTCAGTTTGCTGGGCTTTTGATGGGGTTTTCATCGGTGAGCGTAGTGCTAAACGCTATGAGGCTTTCAAAAGCTTAAATCATAGTTTTATAGCTTTTAGTATTTGAAGTGTGGCTTTTGATTTGTTTAGCGTGTAAAAGTGAATATGTTTTATACCGTTTTTTATGAGATCTTCGCATTGATTTATAGCTATTTCAACACCTTTTTTTACTACATCTTCTTCGTTTAGGTTTTCCAACGCATCTGTGATATAAGAGGGAATGGTGGCACCGCACATACTTGCAAACTTAGATATTTGTTTTATGTTTGTAATAGGCATAATCCCAGGTATTATGGGTATATTTATGTTGGCTTTGTGGCATAGGTCTAAAAACTCATAGTAATAGCTGTTGTCAAAAAACATCTGTGTAATGGCAAAACTTGCTCCTTTTTCTACCTTTTGTTTAAAATATTTTATTTCCCATTCCATGTTTGGAGATTCTGGATGTCCTTCCGGGTAGGCTGCCACCCCTATGCAAAAGCTCTCATCAAAATATGTTTTTATAAGATCTATAAGCTCTGATGCATGAGAACAGCCTCTTTTTTCACCGTTTTTTGGTATATCACCTCTAAGAGCTAGTATGTTGTCTATGCTGTTTTCTTTGTAAAAGCCCAATATACTTATAAGTTCATCTTTTGTATGAGATATGCACGTAAGATGAGCCATTATGTTTAAACCAAGGGAGTTTTTTAACTCAAGCACCGTCTCTTTTGTGTATTCTATGGGTGGTTTTTGGGATATGGAGTTGCCACTTGCTCCATGGGTTACAGATACAAAGTTTGGTTCAAAAACCTTTAATTCTTTTGCAGTTTCCAAAAGAGCTTCTTTGTCTTTTTGGCTTTTAGGGGGAAAAAATTCAAAAGATACCCCCTTTTTATTCTTAAGAAGCTCTATTATTTTCATATTTGCATACTTAAGCTTTCTTTGTACATTTGTTTAAAATCAGATGCTGCTCTTTTTACATCTTCAAAACCAAGTATCGCAGATACCACCGCCACTCCTTTTACTTTGCACTTTAATACATCTTTTAGATTGTAGTGTGTTATACCTCCTATTGCTATAATAGGTATAGATGTGATATTTGTGGCTTTACAAAGGGCTTCAAGTCCTACGTATTTGTAATCTTTTTTGGTCTTTGTATGGAAAACAGAGCCAAACCCTATATAGTCTATTGGCATTGTCATAGCATCTTTTAGCTGTTCTAAGTTGTTTACCGAATATCCTACTATCATATCTTCTGGTATTATCTTTTTGCAAACATCTGGTGGTAAGTCCTCTTGTCCCACATGCACTCCATCGGCTTTTACAGCTATGGCCAAATCTACCCTGTCGTTTACTATAAGGGCTACTTTGTTTTGTTTAGTGATATCTCTTAATACCAAAAGCTCTTCATACATTTTTCTAGAAGGCTTGTTTTTAAACCTATACTGCACAGCTGTTATACCGCCTTCTATGGCCTGCTCTATCGTTCTTACAACGTCTCTATCCACAAAAAAAGCGTCATCCGTTACAAGGTATATGCTAAAGTTAAAATCCTTAAACATAGCATTATTATACTATAGTCATTAGATTGTGGCAAGCTTCTATGCTAAAATAATTCTTTTATGAGAATTTTTTTGTTTTTCCTCAAAGGTTTGCTTGTAAACGTATATTTTTACACCATGATAATATGTTTTATATTTTTTTCCATAGAATCTTTTTCTTTGGTTTATGTGCTTAGTTATGTTAATGGTTTAACCGCTCTGGGTTTTTTAGCCTCTTGGTTTTCTTATTATTTTATATACTTTTTACCGTTAGGTGTTATTATAAGCGTTTTTTCTTTTTTTTATAAGCTTTTTAGCCAAAATAAAATTCAAGCTTTTTATATATTTGGGGTAAGTCCTCTTTATATATTAAGGCAAAGCCTTTACGCAGTGGCTATACCTCTTTTCTTAGGGTTTTCGTTTTCATTTTTCATTACAAACGAAGATATCACTTACGCTAAAAACTATCTTATGGAAGAGTTTGCCAAAAGGGTTATAGAAGCAATACCTCCAAAGACCTTTGAACATGTAGGGGATTATGCAGTTTATTTTGACAACAAATCGAAGGATTCCTT
This sequence comes from Hydrogenobaculum sp. Y04AAS1, assembly GCF_000020785.1. Lineage (NCBI taxonomy): Bacteria > Pseudomonadati > Aquificota > Aquificia > Aquificales > Aquificaceae > Hydrogenobaculum > Hydrogenobaculum sp. Y04AAS1. Next base: position 1,479,483 of record NC_011126.1, on the reverse strand, counting down.
TGAAAATATGTTTGTATCGCAAGACGGCAAATACATATATATGAAAAAAGCCTACTACAAAGAGGGTGTTCTTTATGCAGAAGATGGTGAGGTTGTATCAGAAGAGAATTCAAAAGACTACGTGGTAGATTTTAAAAGCCTCAAAATACAGATTTATAAGCTAACATCTTCTACTATCTCCAAGAAGATCGTTAAAAAAGACATACTTTTTGATGTATTAAATATTTTGCTGACACCCTTTTTTATTTTATTGGGATTTTACTTCATATCAAATATCAAAATGTCCTCTGGTATATTTTACACGTTTTTGGCTTTTTTTATAATAATCCATGAAGCCATAATAACCGTTATAAAAACCTTTATCTTAAAATCCTAAAAACTAACCAAAGTTGTTTGAGACTTTAGACTGCGTGGTTTCTAGGCCTTTCACAAGGTTTCCATAGACTTGATAGGCTTTTGAAAGGTCGATAAGCTGTACCATCTCCCTTACTGGATTTACGTTGGAGCCTTCCAAAGCCCCTTGTATGAGGGTAGATGTGGTGTCTGGAGTGGCGTTTTGGGCTGTATAAAGGTCGTTACCAGCTTTTTCTGGGTTTGTGAGGTCTACTAAGCCTATGGTACCTACTTGAGAAGGTGTTTCGTTGGTACCTTGGGTGGTAATAAACACGTTTCCTTGGGGTGAAATGTGTATAGATGTGGCAATAGGTGGTATTTGGATGGGTTGGTTTTTGGGTCCCAATACCTTCATACCGTAATGGTTTACGAGATAACCATTTTTATCCAGTTGAAAATCTCCTCTTCTTTGATAAAATATTTCGCCTTTATCGTTCATAACTTTGAAAAAACCTTTACCGTTTATGGCTAAATCAAGAGGATTGTCGGTTTTCTTTATAGGTCCTTCTGTGTAGTTTGTGTATATTTTTTCCATAATAGGATATACATAGTTGTTGGAAGGGTTATCTGGGGCGTTGCCGGGTTCTTTGGTAGCATCTGGCGTGTAGTAGGCTAAAGCCGATAGGAAATCTTTTTTAAAACCAGGTGTATCTGCATTGGCTATGTTGTTGGCTACTACATCTAGCCTTCTTTGTTCTAAACTCATCCCGCTGGCAAGCACATACATCGGTTGATAATCCAAAGCCATATCTTAACTCCTTTCCTTTTTATAAATATATGCATTTTCTATAAAAGATGCAAACAATTTATGAGCTTTAAAGGGCTTACTTTTGAATTCCGGATGAAACTGACAACCTATATACCATCTATGGTTTTGAAGCTCTATTATCTCCACCAAAGATTTTTTAGGGTATATGCCAGAAGCTATAAAACCATGTTTTTCAAAATGTTCCTTGTATTTGTTGTTGAATTCGTATCTATGCCTATGTCTTTCGTATATGAGGTTTTCTTTGTAAATCTCATAAGCTTTTGTATTTTCTTTTATAAGGCATTCGTAAGCTCCAAGTCTCATAGTCCCGCCCAAGTTTTCTATGCCCTTTTGTTCTTCCATTATATCTATAACAGGGTTTGATGTATTTGGATCAAACTCCGTAGAGTTTGCATCTTTAAAGCCTAAAACGTTTCTGGCAAACTCCACAGCCATAAGCTGCATACCAAGACATATACCAAATGTTGGTATGTTTTTGGTTCTGCCGTAGTTAAGAGCTCTTATCTTCCCCTCTATTCCTCTTTCGCCAAAACCACCTGGAATCAAAATACCATCTACATGTTCTAAATCTTTTTCATTTAAATTTTCAGAATCAACCCATATCATATTTACTTTTAACTTATGTTCAATGCCTCCATGTATGAGAGCTTCTATAAGACTTTTGTAAGCATCTTTTAGTTTTATATACTTTCCCACTATGGCTATATCTACAGAATCTTTTAGATGTTCTAAGCTTGATACTATGTTTTCCCACTTTGTAAGATTTGGTTCTTTGTTTTCTAATCTAAAAGCATCAATGATGATTTTATCTAAGTTTTGAGCTTTTAAAATAAGAGGTATTTTATAGATGTAATCCACATCGTAGGCAGATATTACATTTTCTGGTTTTACGTTGCAAAACATCGCTATTTTTGATTTTACATCTTGAGGAAGCTCTACTTCGGAGCGACATATTATGATATCTGGTTGTATACCTATTGCCCTTAACTCTTTTACGGAGTGCTGGGTTGGTTTTGTTTTTAACTCACCAGCCACAGAGATGTAGGGGACATAGGTTAAGTGTATGAAAAGCGTGTTTTCTTTTCCTATTTCAAGCTGAAGCTGTCTTATAGCCTCTAAAAACGGTAAACTCTCTATATCTCCAACGGTGCCACCTATTTCCACTATAGCTATATCTTTGTCTTTTGATGCTTTTAGTATCATAGATTTTATTTCGTCGGTTACATGGGGTATCACCTGTACGGTAGAACCAAGGTACGCACCTTTTCTCTCTTTTTCCAAAACACTGTTGTATATTTTTCCAGCGGTTATGTTGTTTAGTTTAGATAAGTTTGTATTGGTAAATCTTTCGTAATGCCCAAGATCAAGGTCTGTTTCGGCACCATCTTCTGTTACAAATACCTCGCCGTGTTGATATGGATTCATGGTCCCAGGGTCTACATTTAAATAAGGATCTAACTTCTGAAGGGTTATACTAAGCCCCAAACCTTCAAGCAGAGCTCCAATAGAAGCTGAAGCCACACCTTTACCAAGAGAAGATAAAACACCACCTGTGACAAAGATAAATTTGCTATTTGAAACGTGCATTCTTTATTATATCATGCTATTTAGTTTGAGAAATTGCTATAATAAAATCATGAAAACTTTTAAACTCTTAATTTTTGTTTTGGGTTTTTGTGCGTTGTCTTATGCTTATCCAGATATAAAGATTATGATAGGAGATAGTAAAAGTATTACGCCTAGCGTTTATAAGCTTGATATAGAGATAAATTATAGCGCCCAAAATAGTGCTGATGTGATAGCCTACCTTGGCAAAGTCGATCATTTGATTAGAGGTTTAAATATACCTTACAAAGGCGGTAGTTTTAGGATTTTAAGAAACTGCTTTTATTCTAAAAATAAATATGTATGCGAGGGTTATAAAGGTATAAACGATTATAGTTTTTATATGAAAAGCCCAAAAAACCAAACAAAAATATTAAACGCTTTAAAGGGTATAAACTACGAGATAACATATACTGGTTTTATAGTACCAAAAAAAGATATAGATGCTACAAAGAACTATCTTATAAAGGATTTGGCCAAAAAATCTTTGGTTTACGCCTCAAACTTTTCTAAGATTTTTCAAAAAGAGTGTTTTGTGAAAAGCATTTCTTATGCCCAAAACCATCCGGTGCTACCGATGAGATTTGCTATGGCAAAGGCTTTACCAACACCTGTAAAGTCTAAAGAAAATATAAGCATGCGGGCTTTTGTTGATATATCTTGTAGATAATTTATTTAGAGACAGCCTCTTCTGGTACGTTTGATATATATACAATCTCTTTTTTATCTGTTAAACCAAACTTATCTTGAAACTTATCTTTGTAGCCTTTTTCGTTGTTTATAAAACGCTCTAAGGTTTTTGGTTCGTTGTGGGCTCTCATGATATATTCTTTTGTGGTACCGTTTGAAAACGTTATCAAAACTTTAAGGCAGTAAAACTTAGAGTTTTCACCGTCTTTACAGCGCTCTATCTTTGCATCTAAGGGCTCTACCTTTACACTTCTTGCCAGTATCTTCATAAGCGTATCATTATTATATCATTTATTTTTTCAAATTTATCTATATTTAAGTCTTTTGGGGTTAGTTCTATATAGTTTTCTGTAAGGGCTTTATCATGGGATATGGTGACGGCTCTTAGGGTTTTACCTTTCATAGATGCTCTAAAGTGCTCCCTTTTTTCTTGATCAAGGTTATGAAGAAGCTTTGAGCGCTCTTTTTTGGTGTTTGAATCTACTTTTGGCGTTAATTTTTGGGCTTTTGTAAGGGGCCTATCGGAATATGTAAATATATGAAGGTAAGCAAAAGGGAAATCTTTTAAAAAAATGTAGGTGATATTGAAATCTTCGTGGTTTTCTGTGGGAAAACCTACTATTATATCTGTACCAATTGCACTTATTGGTCTTTTTTTAATTATATAACTTACCACTTCTTCATACTCTTTTAGTGTGTATTCTCTTCTCATGGCTTTTAATAGCTTATCGCTGGCGCTTTGAAGAGAAAGGTGAAAATGCGGCATAATATTTGGCTCTTCTGTTATAAGATCTAAAAGCTCTTTATCTGTTTTAATCTCATTTACATTCATAGAAGAAAGCCTTATAAACATTGGTATTTTTAAAAGTTTTTTTAAAAGCTTATAAAGTGAAGTGCCTTTATCCTGTCCATATTGGCTTAGTTGTGTGCCGGTAAGGACTACCTCTTTATAGCCTTTTTCGTATAGGTTTTGTACGCTTTTGATAATAAGCTCTTCATCTACGCTTCTTGATTTACCTCTGGCAAAAGGTATTATACAAAAACTGCAAAAACTGTTACATCCTTCTTGGATTTTCAAAAAAGGCCTGTGGTTTTCAAATATAATATCCTCTTGAAAGGCTATATCATTTTGTCTAAAGATATTATCTACGTGAGAGAGTTTTTGTTTTGTGTCCAAATGGTTTTTTATAGCTTCTAATATATCTGTTCTGTTGGCGTTTCCAAGTACTATATCCACTTCTTTTATTTTTTCCAAAGCCTCTTTTTGAGTTTGGGCATAGCAGCCTGTGGCTATTACTATAGCGTTTGGATTTTCTTTTTTGGCTTGGTAAATGGCTTGTCTTGAGCTTCTATCGGCTTGAGAGGTAACGCTGCAGGTGTTTATGATATAAATATCTGGTATTTCTGATTTTTCATAACCATGTTTTAAAAGCCAAGAGCTTATGAAATCCCCATCAAACTGATTCATCCTACAGCCTAAGTTTATAACTTTAAACTTCATCAGTTACCTATTTTATCCACCTATTGATGTCATGGCTCTGTTGCAATCCAAAAAACTATAATCGTTGTTTATAATGTATTCGTTGGATATATTTTTTTGTCTTATGATATCTGGCATTAGTTTTCTAAAAGCTTCTAAACCCTCTTCTCTTATAATCTTTTTTATATTTATACCGCTGTTTGTCCTAAGACAATACATGATAGTACCCTCTGGAGTGAGTCTTAGCTTTGAACACCCATCGCAAAAAGGACTTGATATTGGACTTATAAAACCCACTTCTGTGTTTATAGACTCTATTAAAAACCTTTTGGCGCTTTTAGAACCATCTGGTGCTAATGCCGTTAATTTTCCGTAGGTCTTTTCTAAAAGCTTAAAAACCTCATCATTGTAAAATATCTTTGATCTATTGAAAAAATCAAGCTTTCCCACTGGCATTAGTTCTATAAACCTTATCCTTGCTCTTACATCCTTTGCAAACTCCACAAGGGGTATTATTTCAGAGTCGTTGAAATTCCTTATCAAAACTGTATTTAATTTTATGTTAAAACCCAAAGATGAAGACTCATAAATGCCTTCTAAAACGGATTTTATATCGCTTTTGGTGACATGTTTAAACTTGTTTTCATCTAATGTATCTAAACTTATATTTATAGTATCAAGACCAGCTTCTTTTAGAAGCTTTGCATATTCTTTTAGATATGTGCCGTTGGTGGTCATTGAAATAGATTCTAAGTTTGTGGCTTTTAATAAAGATACAAGATTCCACACTTGAGGTCTTACGAGGGGTTCTCCACCTGTGATTCTTACTTTTTTAAGTCCAAAATCCTTCATTACAAAAACTATATCTCTTATCTCTTCGTAAGATAGCATATCTTTGTGGGATATATAATCTATATTGATAGGTCTACAGTAAGAGCATTTCATATTGCATTTGTCGGTGATAGATATCCGAAGATATGTTATCTCATGCACCCATGACCCATTTTGAGCTTCCATCCTTGAAAACCTCCTTTTTCCATATAGGTGCTTCTTTTTTTACCTCATCCACAATAAACCTTGAACCTTTGTAAACCTCATCTCGGTGAGATCCAAGCACCAGCACAAAAAAAGACACCTCTCCTACTTTTACACTACCTATCTTATGATAGATATAGGCGTCTATAAGAGAAAAATCCTTTATGGCTTTTAATCTTATATCGTGAAAAATTTTTAAAGCCATGGGTTCATGGGCTTCATAGAAAAGCTCTACGATATCCCCATCTTCTTTTGAAGCTCTTGCTATACCAAGAAACGTCAAAGAAGCCCCTACTTCTTTTGGGACAGACTTTAGTATATCTTCTTCGCTAGCTATAAACTCTACACCTATAGATACCTTAGGAATCATCAAAATTTAATATACTTAAAAGCTTATAAACTTCTATGCAATAAATTAGCTTAGTCCATAGCTTCTGCTGCTGTTACTATGTCTATTAGCTCTGCGGTGATGGACTCTTGACGGGCTTTGTTGAAGATAAGTGTCCATTTTTTGATAAGGTCGGATGCGTTTCTGGTGGCATTGTCCATGGCTACCATACGGGCAAAGTGCTCGGCGGCGTTTGATTCTAACATAGCCCTATAAAGCTGATAGTTCATGTATATGCTTATGATGCCATCAAGTATATCCGTTTCGTTGCCTTCTATGTTGTATATGGTATTGTGATCTAACTTTGGTTCTTGGATGTGGACATCTTCGTAAGTGATAGGTAAAAACCTCCTTTCTTTTGGGGCGTATGTGGCTTTTGTTATCATCTCGTTGTTAAAAAGCACTATATGATCTGTCTCTTCCTCTTTGTATCTTGATATAAGTTTAGCGCCAAGCTCTTTTACTATATCAAAGTTTATTTCTTTTTTAAATACATCTTGATAAGAGCTAACTATGTGGTAAGATCTTTTGGAATAATACTGATTGGCTTTTTTACCTACTATATGAAGGTTTATACGTTGGCTTGGGCAAGATTTTAGATAGCTATCCACTTTCTTAAATAGATTTGTGTTGAAAGCCCCAGCCAAACCTCTGTCTGCACTTATTATTACAAGATCTACGTTTTTTAACTCTCTTCTTTTAAAAAGCGGATGCGAATACGTATCTATATGGGCAAAAAGGTGTGCCATTAGTTCATAAAGCTTATCGGAGTATGGCCTTGCTTTGAATATAGCCTCTTGGGCTTTTCTTAGCTTAGCGGCAGAAACCACCTTCATGGCGTTTGTAATACGCATCGTATTTTTTATACCAGCGATCTTACTCTTTATATCCCTTGGCGATAATTTTGGCATAAATCTTCCACCTCTATCTTCAAATAATTATTATATTTTATCATAAATCTCTTTAATTTTCCCATGTTTTACTACGAGACTTTTATCCTTTGAAAGCTTTATTTTTTTTGCATTTTCTAAAAGCCTTAAAACCAATTCTGTTTTTTGGAAGGTTTTTGTGCCAAAGGTTTTTCTTACAATGCGTCTTTGTATAGCTCTTGGCTCTTGTTTTAGGCTTTTAACATCAAAAACATCTATATTTTTTATAACATGCTCTGTATAATCTTCCAAAAACGCCTCCTCATCTTGAAGGATTATAGACTCTTGTAGCACTGTAGATAAGAAATTTGGATTTATGGTTTTTAAAATAGGTATTACCTTGTGCCTTATGAGGTTTCTTGATATAGTTTCATCGTAGTTTGTATAATCTTCTTTCCAGTTCAAATGCTGCTCTTTTGCAAAGGCTCTAATCTCATCTTTCGTGGCGGTGATAAGTGGTCTTATTATATTTTCTTTATAAGCCTTAAAACCAGATAGACCTTTTAGTCCTCCGCCTCTTACAAACCAAAGGATCATCGTTTCTGCCAAATCATCAAGATGATGGGCTGTAGCTATCTTATTGTAGCCTTCTTTTTTTGAAGTCTTTTGTAGAAACTCATAGCGCTTTTTACGGGCGTTTTCTTCTATATTGCCTTTTAAAGATTTTATATCAAAGCTCTCTACATATATAGGTAATTTTAGGCTTTTAGCAAAATCTATACAAAAAGCCTCATCTTCATCGGCATCTTCTCTTAGATGGTGGTTAAAGTGAGCCAGTCCAATCTCAATACCAAGAGCGTCTTTTAATTTATACATAAGACAAGATAGCACCATAGAATCCACACCACCAGAAAAACCAATGAGTATTTTATCGCCTTTTTCTATTAGATTAAAAAGCTTGTTGGCTTCAAAAATCTTTCTTGCAAGGTTCATTATGTGTATTGTCTTTGGCCAAAGAGATATGTGCCTATTCTTATTATTGTGGCACCTTCTTCTATAGCTAATTCAAAATCATGGGACATGCCCATAGATAGTTCAGGTAGTTTTATATTAAATGTCTTTTCTAAATCTTCTTTTAAGTTTCTTAGCTTTGCAAAAAAAGGACGTACTTTTTCTGTATCTTCAAAATAAGGTGGTATACACATAAGTCCTTTTAAGTTTATGTTTGGTTTTGAAAGTACGTATTCGGTTAGCTCTTTAAGGTGATTTTCTTCTACACCAGATTTTGAACTCTCTTGACCTACGTTTACCTCTATAAGAATATCAATATGCTCCATTCGTTTTGAAATCTCATCCACAATGGCTTTTCTATCCACTGAGTGTATAAGTTTTACTTTATTTTTTAGATACTTTACCTTGTTGGTCTGAATAGCTCCTATAAAATGCCATTCTATATCAAGGTCTTTTAAAGCTTCGTATTTTCTTAAAAACTCTTGGACTTTGTTTTCTCCAAAAAGCCTAATACCAAGGCTGTAAGCCTCTTTTATAACATCTTCAGGTACCGTTTTTGTAACAGCTAAAAGCTTTATGTCCTCTTTTTTACGAGAAGCCCTCAAAGCGGCTTTTTCTATTTTTTCATAAACCTCTTCAATACGCTCTTTTAGCATATTACTTAAATATATTACCCAATATTTTTGCTATAAACTCCAAAGAGTTTTGATTTAGCACCACCATCAAAGCTCCCAAAAAGAAAATCCACATTTTTAGGACTTTTATCTCTCCTTTTAGTTCCTGTCTTAGTGCTTCAATCTCTCCTTTTACTTCTTGCCTTAGTGCTTCAATCTCGCCTTTTAGCTCTTGCCTTAAAGATTCAATCTCTCCTTTTAGCTCCTGCCTTACTGTTTCTATCTCCTGTCTTACAAGCAGTATATCTTCTTTTGTAGCTAGCTCTTTTCTTAGCTCATCCCTTAGCTCTATCTTTCTTTTTTTAGTTTCTTCTACTACTTTTTCTTCTAAATAGTCTTGGGTATCTTCAATAAGTTCTGCAATTTCAACGGCAGTCTCTTTACCAAACTTTTCTACCAACTTATCGTAAATAGCCATTGGTATGTTTATACCCATTTGTTTCCTCCAATAATAATATAACACCTTGTTGGGGTTTTAGACAGTATAATATTTTTATGGAAGATGTAAGGTTAAAAATCCTAAAAAATGAAAAAGTGGGAATGCATACATATTTGATGGTGCTAAAGCTAAACCATAGCTACGATATAAAACCGGGGCATTTTGTTATGATAAAACCAAACGATAGTTTTGATCCTTTAAATAGAAGGGCATTTGCTATAGCAGATGTAGAAGAAGATGCTATTTATATATACTACGATGTAATAGGAAAAGGGACTACCGTTATGAGCACTTTGAGGGAAGGGGAGTTTGTGGATGTGCTGATGCCTCTTGGAAATGGGCTTTTTGAAGCCTCAAGGGATAAGTTAAACGTTGTATTGGCTGGTGGTATTGGTATATCTGGGGTTAGTTTGTTTTGTAGGCTTTTAAAAGAAAAAAACTTAGATTTTAAAGTATACTACGGAGCAAGGTCAAAGGAGTATCTTGTTATGCTTGATTGGTTTTCAAAATACTCTATTCCTATAGAGGTTTACACAGACGATGGGAGTTTTGGTAAAAAAGGTTTTGTGACGGATGCTCTAAAGGATATAGAAAATGCCAACGTATATGCCTGCGGGCCAAGTCCTATGTTAAAAGCTGTTCAAAATATTTCAAAACAAAAAGGGTTTGATGCTTATCTTTCTTTGGAAAATCCTATGGCTTGCGGGTACGGGGTTTGTCTTGGGTGTGTGGTAAAAACCAGCGATGGTTATGTGAGAACTTGCGTAGAAGGTCCTGTTTTTAAAAGCGATGAAATAATACTTTAAGAGGTGGTTTATGGTGTTTAATTATTACATGCCTGTGGATATACATTTTGGATACGGTAGTTTGTCAAAAGTAGGTGAAGTGGCAAGAAGGTTTGGTTTTAAAGGGCTTATTGTAACAGGTAAGTCTTCTAAAAAGCATGGATACTTAGACAAGGTTATATCAAACCTCATTTTAAACAATATAAGAGATGTCATTATATACGATGAGATAGAACCAAACCCCACAGATATAAGTGTAAATAAAGGAGCAAAAATAGCTGCTGAGAACAAAGTAGATTTTATCATGGGTCTTGGGGGCGGTTCTATATTAGATGCGGCTAAAGCTATAGCCATAGTATCTTCTAACGAAGGTTTTGCCTGGGAATACGTGTTTTACCCAGAGGGTCCAAAATCAATCCCCTATTACACAAGACCTGTTATAGCTATACCAACTACTGCCGGTACTGGCTCTGAAGTAAACAAATACTCTGTAATATCAAACCCCAATAGAAAAGAAAAGCTTGCGATAGCCCATTCTCTAAACTATCCAAAGGTGGCTATAGTAGACCCAGAACTTACCATGAGTATGGATAAAGATCTTACCGCCACCACAGGTATGGATGCTTTTTACCATGCTTTAGAATCTTATACCAACAAGCTAAACAACCGCCTTGCAGAAGACTTGGATGTCATAGCTTTAAAGTTTATACTAAAATGGCTTGAAATAGCCTATGAAGACGGCACCAACAAAGAAGCTAGAGAAAACATGAGCTACGGAGCTATGCTTGCAGGTATAGCAATAGATCAAAAAAGGGCTGGTATTATCCACACTATGGAACATCCTATATCTGGTAGATACCCTCAAGTGGCCCATGCAAAAGGCTTATCGGCTTTAGGATATTATGTGACCCTTTACAATATAAAAAGAGCGCCTGAAAAATATAGAAAACTTGCCGTAGAGCTTGGTTTAAAAGATGAGTATCATCTTCTTGAAACGCTGAAAAACCTTACTAAAAGGCTAAATCTTCCTCTTAGCCTCAAAGAGCTTGGTATAGTCCCAGATGAAGATCTTCCTCGTATTCTTGCAGAGGATGTGTACTTTACCGGTAGGAACGCTTTTAATATAAACCCCGCTGAGATTACAGAAAAAGAGATAGAGCTTATATACAAAGCTTCCTTGTTTGAAGACGAAAGCCTTGTGCCTTAGTATAAAACATATTTTTCATAAATAAACTTATAACATACAACTTATACAGATGCTTTGAGTTATAATAGTATGGAAATGAAGCAAAATGCTTTGATATATCCGTTTTACCTTCTTTATAAGTATCACTACCTCATATACGTTTTGGCTTTAAAAGAGCTAAAAATAAGGTATAGGGGCTCTATTTTTGGTTTTTTGTGGAGTATGCTAAACCCTCTTTTAAATCTTTTGGTTTATACATTTTTGTTTGTGGTGATATTTAAAAATACTGCAAAAAATTATCCAGTTTATTTTTTTAGCGGTATATTGCCCTGGAATTGGTTTTCCTCTTCTGTGATGGAGGCCACCGATTCTGTGGTTTCTGCTGGGGCTTTGATAACAAAATCTACGCTACCTGCTGAGATAGTGGTAATCACAAAAGTAGTTTCTAACCTTATAAACTATCTTTTATCGATACCTGTACTGTTTTTATTTTTAATATTTTTCCATGTTAAGATAAGTTTTATAGTGCTTTTCCTTCCGGTGGTGGTAATAATACAATTTTTTCTCACAGCAGGTGTAGCGTTTTTCCCAGCCACATGGAACGTATTTTATAGAGATGTTAGACAGATTATGCAGACCATTATACAGCTTTTGTTTTTTTGTATGCCGGTTATGTATTTTGATACACAAATACCTTCTAAATACCAAAAGCTAATATACCTAAACCCAGTAGCTTATCTTATAAAGGTATACCACGATATTTTTTATAACAACCTAATGCCAAGACCCGAGCTTTTGATATTGTTATTTTTTATATCCATAGTAGTTTATATAATAGGGTTTAACTATTTTCACTCTAAAAAGGATGTTTTCGCAGAGTATATATGAGTGTTGTGATAGAGGTAAAAAATGTTACAAAGATCTTTAAAAGACATACGAAAAAATATTTTTCCATAAAGTCTGCTTTTGTGGATTTTATAAAACACGGTAGACCCCAAAAGCAGATAGTAAAAGCCCTTGATAATATAAGCTTTGATATGGTATCTGGAAGCACTTTGGGTATAATAGGAAAAAACGGTGCTGGTAAATCTACCCTTCTTAAAATAATATCTGGCATCATAAAACCCACCTCTGGAAGCGTAAAGGTAAAAGGAAGCTTAGTGCCTCTTTTGGAGCTTGGCACTGGTTTTCATCCGGAGCTCACCGGTAGAGAAAACATCATCATAAGCGGTCTTATCCTTGGGCTTTCCAAAAAAGAAATATACAAGAAAATAGATGAGATAATAGAGTTTGCAGAGTTAAAAGATGTGATAGATGAACCTGTAAGGACTTACTCTTCTGGTATGTATTCAAGGCTTGCTTTTTCTACGGCTTTTAGTATAGACCCAGATATTATAATCTTGGATGAGATACTATCGGTAGGTGATATATCTTTTATGAAAAAAAGCAAAGAAAAGGTAAAAGAGTTTAAAAGAAAAAACAAAACGATATTGTTTGTAAGCCATGATATGACAAGTGTAAAAGAGATGTGCGATGAAGCTATTTATATAGACAAAGGTAGGTTGATCCAAAGAGGGGAGGTAGATACTGTAGTGAGTTTATGCGGTGTATAATCAAAGCATATCTAAAAGCTCTTTTAGTTTGTTAGCATCTGTAAAGCTTGTAGACAAATCCGCCTCTGGATGCCCATAAAGCCCACACAAAGCTACCACCTTGGTGGGGGTATGTTTTTTTAGAAGCCTTATCACAAAATCTGTCCTGTAGCAGTGCGTTCCTATCAGAATGGTGATATCGTGATTGCCATGAAGTATGGCTTCATGGGGGTTTGGTGGGTCCATCTCGACGTTTGGATCGTAGTTTTTTAGTTTTGGTCTATAATCTGGTAGTATCTTCACATTGGCATTTATCTTTTCTATCAAGAGCCTTGTGATATAGGCTTTTTCTTGGAGGTCTTTTTCGTTAAAATCCCAAAATAAAAGAGGTCCTACTACTACCGTTGGGTTTTTTGAGCTCTTAATAAGGCTTGCAAGCTCTTTAAATGCTTCTTTGTAAGAGACTACGCTGTCTTTGATGGTGGCCTCACCTTTGAAGACATCTATTTGCATGGCGCTTCTTGTTCTATCTTCTTCTGGGGTCGGCACTGCTTTTGGTTTTTTGTAGTAAGGGGGTTTAAAGTCTAAAAAGTATTTTGAAAAATCAAAGCTCTGATGAGATTTGCTAAATTCTTTTTCATCTTCTTTAAAAGCCAAAGACTTAGTAAGATCGTCTTTTATGAGATCAAGCTCTACACTAAACTCACCATGATAAGCTTTTTCTTCTTCTTCCACACCAAGACTATAGCAAGTGGTACCTACTATATCAAAAAGCACTCCATTTGCTCCAAACATAGAGGCCTTTTGAAAAGCCTCGTAGCGCTTTTCGTAAAACTCATAACAGCAATGCCCTATATAAGTATAACCATTATCAGCACACCAAAGAAGCGTATCTCTTAAAAGCTCAAACGATGTAATGGTAATAGGTATCATACCCTTTTGGTAGGCAAGCCTATAGGCATCTCCTACCGTGCATCCACCGCACTCCCCGCAATCATCAAGATGCCTATAATCACACCATCTTGGTTTGGCGCAGTAAGGAAGCAGCATCACCTTTGCCTTTTGAAGGTTTTCTTTTAAATCTCCTCCTATACTTGCAATAAGTGCATCTTCGTTTAAACCAAAATCTTTTGCATCAAGTTTTCTTATTGTAAACAAAACCGCTTCTTTTATATCTTCTTTTGATATATCTATGCTTTTAAAAGCTCTAGACTCTAAAAATAAATCAAGCTCATCTTTTATAATGTCTATCTTTTTACCTTTTAAGAAGTTTTCTAAGCTTTTAATATAATCTTTTGGTGATATTATATAATCTCCGTTTATAAAAATATCTTCTAAAACACCCTCTGATGCTTTTATATAAACTCTAAAAGTACCACCTTTGCATCTATAAAGCCCATATGTATAGCCCTCTTTTGGCTTTGCATTTTCAAAGATAAAGTTTTTATCTGTCTCAAAATAAACATGTTCTTCTTCTTTTATATCAAAAGCCCCAAACTCATCGTAAAAGCTGTTCAGAAGCATATTGATAAACTCTTCTTTTGATATGTCTTTTTCTATAGATTTTCTTACGCTTGTAAGCCTATCATCCGCTGCTTTTATACCGTAAGAGGTGAGTTTCTCCACCGGCATATGTATACTCTTTAGCGTTTTTTCTATATTTAAAGAAAAGGGCAAAAATATCTCAAACGCACCATCCTCAATATCCCCATGAACCACTGAAAGCCTTTTTTGACCTACTTTCAATTGAGTGCCTTCTATATTTACATCCTTTATTATATTTTTAAAAGCTTTTAAAAACCTCTCATAAAAAAGCTCTTTGGTGCCTTTTACTCTTACCCCAATAGTCTCTTCATCCACATAAACCGCTTGACCTGAAAGCCTACTTTTTAGAAGTTCTATGTTGTTTTTTTCTATATAATCAAGCCTTATCTCTTTCTCAGGGTCTTGATGATAGCCAATTATCACATATTCTTTATCAAAACTATATATATTTATGCTTCCATTTTCTAGTAAAATTTTCATATCAAAAATCTCTTACAGAGTAAAAAAAATACAATGATAAAATTTATGATGAAGTATATCACGATTTAAATTCTTAAGGCTGTGGTATAATTACATTATGAAGCTTTTACCAATAGGCATACAAACATTTGAGAAAATAAGAAACAACAACTATTATTATGTAGACAAGACAGTGTTTGTTAAAAAATTAGAAAACGGTGGATATTACTTTCTATCTCGTCCCAGAAGATTTGGAAAATCTCTTTTTCTTGATACACTAAAAGAAGCGTTTTCTGGTAACAAAGAATTATTTAAAGGGCTTTATCTGTATGATAATTGGGATTGGGAGAAAAGGTATCCAGTGATAAAGTTTGATTTAAGTCAAGCTTATCCAGATACGGAGGAAAATCTCTTAGAGTCTTTAAAATCGTTTTTAGATGATACAGCAAAACTACACCATATAAAACTCACCAAAAGACTCATACCTCTAAAGTTTCAAGAGCTCATCCAAAAATTATACGAAAAATACAATCAAAAAGTAGTGGTACTTATAGATGAATACGATAAACCAATACTTGATGTAATAGAAGACATAGAAAAAGCAAGAAGAAATAGAGATATACTAAAAAAGTTTTTTGAGATACTAAAACCCTCTGATCCTTATCTTAAACTTGTATTTCTTACAGGGGTATCGAGGTTTTCAAAAGTATCTATATTTAGCGGGTTAAACCAGCTAAACGATATTACCGTAGATAGAAACTTTTCTACAGTATGTGGATATACCCAATCTGAGCTTGAAAGTGTTTTTGAAGATAGATTGAAAGATTTTGATAAAGAGAAGATAAAAGAGTGGTATAACGGTTATAGTTGGCTTGGAGAGAGTGTTTACAATCCTTTTGACATACTGCTGTTGTTTGATAAGAAAATGTTTAAACCTTACTGGTTTGAAACAGCAACGCCTACATTTCTTATTAAGATGTTTATGAAAAACAGATACTACATACCAGAGCTTGAGAACCTTGAAGTAGGAGATGAGATACTATCAAATCTTGATGTGGATAATATAAGAGTAGAAAATCTTCTGTTTCAATCTGGTTATCTTACAATAAAAGATTTTAAAGAAAAATACGGAATATACATATTGTCCTATCCAAACTTAGAAGTGAGAAAAAGCTTCAATAGTTATTTTCTAACCTATATAATAGAAGATATCTCAGCAAAATATAAAACTGATATAGGTCTAATAGAGGCTTTTGAGACAAAACAAGTAGAAAAACTAAAAGACATTTTACATAGATTTTTTGCAAGCATACCCCACGATTGGTATAGGAAAAACGACATAGACTCCTATGAGGGATTTTATGCATCTATCGTATATGCGCTTTTTAACGGAGCAGGGCTAAATGTGATAGCAGAAGACAACACCAACAAAGGCCAGATAGATTTAAGTGTCTTTAACCAGGACAGCGTTTATATAATAGAGTTTAAGGTAGTAGAGGACAAAGAGGAAGGGAATGCTTTAAAACAGATAAAAGAGAAAAGGTATTATGAGAAGTACATGGGCAAGTACAAAGAGATCTATCTAATAGGGATAGAATTTAGCAAGAAAGATAAAAACATTGTGGGCTTTGAGTGGGAGAAATTTTTATTTTAGTTGCTATCTTTAATCAAAAGTTTTGGAGCCTATCGGCATATTTCTTTAGCCATTTTGGCAAGTAAAAGCTTAAAAACGTTATTGCTTAATGGTTTCAATTAATTTACAAAATCTCTTCAATTTTGCCAGCAAGTATCACCTTCTTAAACATTTCATCCAAAGCTTTTATATCATCCGTACTTTCTATCTTTTCTTCAAGCTCTCTTGGCAGCACTTTAAACTTAATAAGAATAGCACTCTTAACATCATCTTTTTTAGCCTGAACTAATCCTTCTTGCTTACCTTTCAGAGTAGCCTCTTGCTCTAACTGCTCTACGGCTTTTGCTGTAAAAGGTAAATCTTTTAGCTCTTCTATAGTAAAAGGTGGTATCTCTAACATAGGCTCCTCCTTAAGCAATATTTTAAATCCTTCTCTTAATTTAGGTCTTACCTTTAACAATGTCAATATCTTTCCAACCCAGTCAGATCTTTCTTGCTCTGGTAATTCTCCTTAAAGACGGGCTTAATTTGTGAGGCATGTATTCACGCTCTATCTGAACTTATACAATACTAATAGTGATTCCATACACTTACTATCTTTACAATTTTTTGTTCATCATCAATTTCGTAGACTAAACGATGTTTTCTATTTATGCGACATGAGTAATAACCTTCTAAATCTCCAATAAGCTTTTCACACTGAGAAGTATATGGATCTTTTTTGATTTCTTCTACTAATTTTTCGAATTTAGATTTCAAACCGGCGCGGTATATATTCACTAAGTCTTTCTTAGCTTGCTTAGTAATTACAACTTTCCACACTTAAACCGTTTATCTTCCTATTTTGAAAAATTTAGATATGGTTGACTTGATTGTTAGCTTCTTTTGCTATTTCTTCCCAGTTGATATCATCTATGTCTTCACATTCTTCTATGGGCGTTTTTGAGCCTTCTATAATTTTCTCTTTCATACCAGGAATACTAAGAAGATATAAAGTCTCCTTCTTGCTTTTTGTTTCGTCTGTTGAATCTCTAATTGGATACTTAGTTTTCATACATGCCTCCTTCTATTAATATTAATTTTATAAAATAAATTTAGATTGTCAATGTATACAAGTTCACTACATCATGAACACATACTTTTAACAAGGTAGTGTGCTGTAAGCATTTCTCTGAGCTATTGAGTGCATGTGAATGTTCCTTAAATTCGAAACGCGATTGCATCGCTCTAGTGTGCCTTGCGCCGTTCTCTGAGCTCTTGAGATGCTTTGCCTGTTCCTTAGAGTCGAAATGCGATACCATCGCTCTAGTGTGCCTTGCGCCGTTCTCTTAGCTTTGACATGGTAACGCCTGTTCCTTAGCATCGAAACGCGATTGCATCGCTCTAGTGTGCTCATAGCCGTTTTCTGAGCTATTGAGAGGCTGTGAATGTTCCTTAGAGTTGAAATACGATTGCATCGCTCTAGTGTGCTGGAAGCATTTTTTACATCGTATAATAAGTGTCTGTTAAGAAGACGGGCATTTGAAACGTGCTCACGCACTCTGTTCACAGTCTATCTTAACTTATATATATGAGCTTACAAAATCTCTTCAATTTTGCCAGCCAGTATAACCTTTTTAAACATCTCGTCTAAAGCCTGTATATCATCTGTACTTTCTATCTTCTCTTCAAGCTCTTTTGGCAATACTCCAAACTTGATAAGAATAACACTCTTAATGTCATCTTTTTTGGTTTTAAGAGTAGCCTCTTGCTCTAACTGCTCTATAGCTTTTGCTGTGAATGGTAAATCTTTTAGCTCTTCTATAGTAAAAGGTGGTATCTCTAACATAGGCTCCTCCTTAAGCAATATTTTAAATCCTTCTCTTAATTTAGGTCTTACCTTTAACAATGTCAATATCTTTCCAGTCCATTCAGATCTTTCTTGCTCTGGTAATTTTCTTAATTTGGATAGAGCTTTATGAAATAGCTTTTCTCTATTTCTCACGTTGCACAAAAATGCAAAGGTTATATCTGCCATATTATCAGATTCCAACAGATCATCACATTGAAAATCTTTTAGGTCTATCAGCTCATATTCGTAATAAAGCTTTGAATCTTTTAAAGTGTTTTTCATGTTGCATTTGTCTTCACCAAGATATATAAGCTTTTGGTGTATAGTCTTTTCTTTGTATTCCATTTTGATGAGGCTATAGTACTCAAACATCCTATAAAGCATGGTCTTATCGTTTGTTGTCTGGAATTCTATATGAAGAATAGAATCATCTTCTAACTCAAGAAGAAGATCCACTCTTCTTTCTTTTGTTGTTTTAAACACCGAGTCTAACTCCCGCTTATATTTTATACCTATTATATCTCTCATTAGCTTACTTTCCAAAAGAGGAAGTATTATATTCTTTATGGTTATATCTATATGGGGATGACGGTTTTGTTGATCCATTTATATATTATAAAAGACATGCTTAAATTGTGATTAGGATATAGTAAGCTTATATGCTCACAATCTAAGGGAACAAATTATCTAACTTACAAAATCTCTTCAATATTGCCAGCCAGTGCAACCCTTTTTAACATATCATCTAAAATCTGTATATCATCTGTACTTTCTATCTTCTCTTCAAGCTCTTTTGGCAATACTCCAAACTTGATAAGAATAACACTCTTAATGTCATCTTTTTTAGCCTTAATTAATCCTTCTTGCTTACCTTTTTCTAATCCTTCTTGTAAGCCTTCTTGCTTACCTTTTTCCAATCCTTCCATAATCCATTTTTCTATCAGTGTCATAGCTTTCTTATCACCTCCTATAAGTTCTTTCAAGGCGTTTTCTGCCTCTTTGGTATCACCTTTCACATATGAAATATAGTTAAATGAGAAAAATAAACAATGATATCCTTCTTCATCTTCATGAATTTGAACGTATTCCACCAGTGGCCTAAATACTGCTTTAATCTTTTCTATATTCTCATGTACATGCTTCATTGCAATAACAGCAGATGTAAAGCAAAAATCTATGTAGGCTTCATTTATTAGCTCATCATCTGATACTTTGTTTAGATCTATAAGTATATAATTTAGTTTAGATACGTATTTTTCCAAGTTCTGGTCTTCTAATACTGGTAAAGATGTAGGTATGTTCCACTCTCCTTTTCCATGATAAAAAACAATATTGATAATAGGAGGATAATATTCTTTTTCTTTTATAGCCTCTTCCCAGATGGCGGCGTTGTAGTATGAAAGCTGAATAGGTAGTTCTTTATCAAGATAAGATTTATGTTCAAGCACTATCCTTATGTAAGCATCTTGATCTTTTACCTTGCAGCTAAAAAGTAAATCAAGCATAAACTTTTGAGATTTAGAAGAAAACTTTTCTGTATTAACAGGCGTTATAGAATGTATACTTTTAGCTACATCTTTAGCAAAGATATCAAGAAGCGTCTTTACTCTCCTAGGATCAGAAAATATCTGCTTAAAAAATGAATCATGAGGCTGTATATCCATAGATCTATTTTACTACAAATCAAAAGTATTTAAAAGATGCGTTTTCTTCTTCTTGGCCCACATGGTTTATATGGAACAGAGCGATAAAATCGCATTTTAGAAATCGGCGGAGTTGTTAAAAACCACATGGTTTATATGGAACAATTTTAATAGATTTTAGAAGTCATTACTAAATCGGCTAACTTACAAAATCTCTTCAATCTTACTAGCTAGTATAACCTTCTTAAACATCTCGTCCAAAGCTTTTATATCATCTGTGCTTTCTATCTTTTCTTCAAGCTCTTTTGGCAGCACTTTAAACTTAATAAGGATAGCGCTCTTAACGTTATCTTTTTGGCCTGAGCTAATCCTTTCAAAGTAGCCTCTTGTTCTAACTGTTCTATAGCTTTTGCTGTGAATGGTAAATCTTTTAGCTCTTCTATAGTAAAAGGGGGAGTTAAAATATTTATGTACCTTAAACTTAAACATGTTATCAAAAGAGACTTGTCAATAGTTTTGTGTCTTATGACAGAATCTTCTGTTGATTTAATGTAGGAACGGGCTTACTTCACTTATTGAAACATCTATAGACAAGAATATTTATTTAAATAATCGCATCAGAGCACTGTCAGTGCATTTCAGACCTACAAGTATAACACGGTTTCATTATTTGTTAGGTTATAGAACACCTGCTGAAGTAGCTTACAAGTATGCCACGGTTAATGGTAATGGTATAAAGAATTCCGAGGTGGTCCTATGATAATGTGTTATAATTTTTTTGTGGGACAAGTATACCACGGTTTATGTGTTCACGATGTAGTGAACTTATACAAGGTGAGGGCTTCTTGCTATAATTATGTTAAAATCAATAAAAACTCTCTAGCAATTTTTTACCATATTCGCTTTTTGGGCTTTTAAAAAACTCATCTTTTTTAGATATCTCTTGCACTATACCATCTTTTAACACCATCACCTTATCCGCTATATAATAAACCACATCTATATCATGGGTTATGATGATTGAACTAAAATAATCTTTCATGTTCTTAAAAGCGCACAAAACGTCTTTTTGTATCAAAACATCTAAAGAAGATGTAGGCTCATCGGCTATCACCAAGGAAGAGCCTCTTGCCAAAGACATCGCTATCATCACCCTTTGCTTTTGACCCCCTGAAAGCTGATGGGGATATTTTTTCTTTAACTCATTTACATCAAGCCCTACAAGGTTTATAGCTTTATCTACATCTATGCCAGCGTTTTCTTTTATAGCCTCTTTTACCATTTTTATCTGTGAATATACGTTAAAAAGAGGATCCAAATAATTGCCTGGGTCTTGAAATATCATAAATATATCCTTACCCTTATACTCAATAAGCCCTTTATAATCAATAAGTCCCATTATAGCTTTTGCAATGGTGGATTTACCAGAACCAGATTCTCCCACTATAGAAAATATCTCATTTTCTTCTATATCAAAACTAACATCTTTTAAAATATGTTTATTTTTATAAAATACGTTTAAATTTTCTACTTTTAAAAGCATAAAAACTAAGTATATTATATAATAAATCAATATGAAAGCTATTATACTGGCTGGGGGTTCTGGTACAAGGCTATATCCCACTACAGAAGTGTTAAACAAGCATCTTTTGCCTATATACAGTAAACCTATGATATATTATCCGCTGTCGCTGGTGATGCTTCTTGGTATAAGGGATATAGCTATTGTGGTGAACCCACAAGATTTGGAGAGTTTTAAACTCTTGTTAAAAGATGGGTCTCATGTTGGTATAAATATAACTTATATCATTCAAGAAAAACCAAGGGGCTTAGCAGAAGGGCTTATTCTGGCAAAGGATTTTATAAAAGATGATTATGTGCTTTATCTTTTGGGAGACAACATATTCTTTGGACATGATTTGCCCAAGATTGTAAACTTGGCAAAAGAAAGGATTTTAAAAGAAAACGGGGCATCTATATTTTGCTATCATGTAAAAGACCCAGAGCGCTTTGGTATAGCAGAAATATCAGAAGATGGTAAGGTGGTCTCTTTAGAAGAAAAACCAAAGCATCCAAAATCCAATTATGCAGTGGTTGGTATGTACATATACGATAAAGATGCAGTTTATATAGCAAAAGATATAAAACCTTCTCATAGAGGAGAGCTTGAGATTACATCTGTAAACGAAGCTTATTTGAAAGCTAATAAGCTATACGCTTATATACTAGGAAGGGGTTTTGCTTGGTTTGATGCTGGAACCCACGATAGTTTTATGGAAGCCTCTGAGTTTATATCAACAATAGAAAAGCGTACTGGTCTTATGGTAGGATGTATAGAGGAGATAGCCTACAAAAACGGATGGATCACAAAAGAAAAACTTTTAGAACTAGCACACAATTTGAGAAAGACAGATTACGGAAAATACTTGATGGAGATAGCCCAAGATCATGCCTTTTGAGTTTATAAGAACAGATATAAAAGAGGTGATACTGATAAAGCCAAAGGTCTTTAAAGACGAAAGAGGGTTTTTCTTAGAAAGCTATAAAAAATCTGAGTTTGAGAAAAACGGCATAACAGATATCTTTATCCAAGATAATCATTCAAAATCTGTAAAAGGAGTATTAAGGGGCCTTCATTACCAAAAAGAACCAGAAGCTCAAGGAAAGCTTGTAAGATGTATAAAGGGTAAAATATTTGATGTGGCTGTAGATATAAGAAAAAATAGCCCCACTTACGGCAGATGGGTAGGGTATGAGCTCTCAGAAGAAAATAAACTGATGCTTTTTATACCAAAGGGCTTTGCCCATGGGTTTTTGACCCTTTCAGAAGAAGCTGAGATCATATACAAAGTATCTGAGGCCGAGTATTCAAAAGAACACGACAAAGGTATAATATGGAACGATAAAACCATAAACATAAAATGGCCTTTAGAAAATATAAAAGAGGTTATTTTATCTGATAAAGATAAAAATCTACCAACACTAGAACAAGCAGACAACAACTTTTTATACGGAGGATAAATTTTGAAATTACTTGTAACAGGTGGAGCTGGTTTTATAGGCAGTGAGTTTGTAAGAGAAGGCGTAAGAATAGGATATGAGATTGTTGTGGTAGATAAGCTAACATATGCTGGGGATTTGGAAAGACTAAAAGGAGTAGAAAACAATACAAGTCTGTCACGGTTTATAACATTCTACAAAGCAGATATTACCAACAAAGAGTTTATAGAGCATATTTTTAAAACTGAAAAGCCAAAGGTTGTAGTTCATTTTGCAGCAGAATCCCATGTGGATAGAAGTATATTGGATGCAAGCCCTTTTATAAAGACAAATGTAGAAGGCACACAAGTGCTTCTTGATGTAGCAAAAGATATAGGTGTTGATAAATTTATCAACATAGCCACAGATGAGGTTTATGGAGAACTTGGGCAAGAGGGAACGTTCAAAGAAGATTCACCCCTTGTTCCAAACTCCCCTTACTCTTCATCAAAAGCAGCTGCTGATATGCTTGGAAGAGCTTACTATAAAACCTACAAGCTTCCAGTTATCACCGTTAGACCCTCCAACAACTACGGTCCTTGGCAATATCCAGAAAAGCTTATACCTGTTGTCATCTTAAAGGCCCTAAACAACGAAAAGATACCTGTATATGGCACTGGGCAGAATGTAAGAGAGTGGCTTTATGTCTCAGATTGTGCTGAGGCTATATTTGAGATAATGGAAAAAGGCAAAATTGGTGAGATTTACAACGTAGGTAGCAATCAAGAACGAAGAAACATAGATGTGGTAAAAACTATATTAAAACTTTTACATAAAAATGAAGATCTTATAGAGTTTGTAAAGGATAGACCAGGGCATGATTTTAGATACTCTTTAGATACTACAAAGATAAAAAATGAGCTTGGCTGGGAAGCAAAAACTACATTTGAAGAAGGTATAGAAAAAACTGTAAAATGGTATATAGAAAATATGGCATGGGTAGAGAAAAAACTCAAATACCTAAAAGAGTATTGGGATAAGGTATATAGCGTATGAAATACCTTATACTTGGTAAAAATGGACAGCTGGGAAAAGCGTTTTTAAATGCACTTCAGAATGAAGATACGTTGGGGCTTGATAAAGAAGATTGCGATATATCAGATTTTGACAGATTAAAAGAGGTCTTTGATTCCTACAGACCAGATATAGTACTAAACTGTAGTGCTTACAACTTTGTAGATAAAGCCGAGACAGATTTCCCAAATGCCTACAAAACAAACGCCTACGGGGTAAAAAGTTTAGCTTACCTTTGCAAACAATACAACGCTTACTTTATAACATACTCAACAGATTACGTGTTTGATGGAAAAAAAGAAGGACTATACAAAGAAGAAGATATGCCAAATCCGATCAACGAATATGGAAAGAGTAAACTCACCGGTGAAATATGGACTTTGGAGGAAGGTTTAGAAAGCTATTTGATATTTAGGACAAGCTGGGTATATGGGGATGGCACACAAAACTTTGTTTATAAGCTTTTAAACTGGGCTAAAAACAACGATATTTTAAAAATAGCGATAGATGAGTTCTCTGTACCAACGCCTGCAGACTTTTTGGTAGAAAAAACACTAAAGGCGATAGACAAAAACTTAAGCGGTCTATATCATCTTGTCCCAAACGGCTATGCTTCTCGTTACGAATGGGCAAAGTTAATTTTAAAGGTTTACGGCATAAAGAAAATCATAATACCGGTAAGCAAAGAGGTATTTAACTTACCAGCGAGAAGGCCAGATTTTTCAGCCCTCGATTCAAGTAAAATCCAAAAAGATTTAAATGAAAACTTTGAAGAGTGGAATGACTTGTTAAGAAGGTTTTATTGACCAAAGATTAAAACATTGGTAAAATAGATGTATGAAAACAGACGAAATAAGGGAAAAGTTTTTATCTTTTTTTGAAAATAAAGGGCATACCGTTGTGAAAAGTTCTTCCATAGTACCTAAAAGCGATCCTACGCTTCTTTTTGTAAATGCTGGTATGGTACCTTTTAAAAATGTATTCTTAGGGCTTGAAAGTCTTCCTTACAAAAGAGCTACCTCTTGTCAAAAGTGTTTCAGAGTATCAGGCAAGCACAACGACCTTGAAAGCGTAGGAAGAACCACAAGACATCATACGTTTTTTGAAATGCTCGGAAACTTTTCCTTCGGAGATTACTTTAAGAAAGAGGCCATACTTTACGCTTGGGAGTTTGTTACAGAGGTTTTGAGACTACCAAAAGATAAGATATATGTAAGCGTTCATCAAAACGATCAAGAAGCTTACGACATATGGAAAGATATGGTAAAAGTGCCAGAGGACAAAATATGGCGTATGGGGGATGAAGATAACTTTTGGCAAATGGGAGAGACTGGTCCTTGCGGATATTCTTCTGAAATTTACATAGATAGGGGAGAAAAATATTCTCAAGATGAAAGATATCTAGAAATATGGAACCTCGTTTTTATGCAGTTTAACAAAGATGAATCAGGACATATGGAACCTTTAGCCAAACCCTCTATAGACACTGGTATGGGGCTTGAAAGAATAGCATCTGTCATACAGGGCAAAGACTCGAATTTTGAGATAGATATTATAATGCCTATTATACATTTTGTAGAAGATCTTTCTTCTAAACGCTACAAAACCGATGAAGAAACTGATATTGCTATGAGGGTTATAGCCGATCATTCAAGAGCTTGCACCGTAGCCATATCTGAGGGTATTATACCTTCCAACGAAGGAAGAGGCTATGTGGTAAGAAAAGTCTTAAGAAGAGCCGTAAGATTTGGCTATAAGATAGGTATAAAAGAAGAGTTTTTATACAAAAGCATAGATGTGGTGGTGGATACGCTAAAAAACGCATATCCAGAGCTTGAAATGAGCAAAGAGTTTGTTAAAAATATAATAAAAGCTGAAGAATCGAGATTTTTAGAAACTTTGGAAAACTCTTTGGAGCTTTTCGATAGATACATAGCTGAGAACAAGTCAAACGTTATAAGTGGAGATTTTATCTTTAAAGCTTACGATACTTACGGATTTCCTTTAGATATACTTCAAGAGATGACCCATGAAAAAGGTATGACCCTTGATATGAAAGGTTTTTATGAGCTTTTAGAAAAACAAAAAGAAGAATCAAGAAAACACTTCAAAAGCGAAGAAAAGGTGGATGAGGTATACCTTAGCATAAAAGACAAGGCAAGATCAATCTTCACAGGATACACACACACCGAAGAACAAGCAAAAGTCCTTTTCATAATAAAAGATGGTAAAATGACAGAAGAGCTAAAAGAACAAGAAGATGGTATCATCATCCTTAACAAAACACCTTTTTATCCAGAAAAAGGCGGTCAGATAGGAGACAGTGGTATACTTGAAAACAGCGAAGCACTTTTTATAGTAAACGACACCAAAACCCCAACGGATGGGGTAATAGCTCATATAGGAAAAGTAATAAAGGGAAGGCTAAGAGTAGGCACAGACGTACTTGCAAAAATAGATAAAGAAAGAAGAGAGGATATAAAAAGACATCACACCTCTACGCATCTTTTGCATGCAGCTTTGAGAAATATGTTTGGTGAATCTGTAAGACAGGCCGGTTCTTACGTGGGAGATGAGTTTTTAAGGTTTGATTTTACGTTTTATAGAAGCCTAAAACCAGAAGAGTTAGAAGCTTTGGAAGCGATGATAAACGAAGAGATTATGAAAAATGAAGAAATATTTGTAAAAGAGCTTCCATACCAAGAGGCTATAAAAACTGGGGCTATAGCAATATTTGAAGAAAAATACGGTGATGTAGTAAGGGTAATAAGCGCTGGAGATTTTTCCAAAGAGCTTTGCGGCGGAACCCACGTAAAAAGAACCGGAGATATAGGCTATTTTAAACTAATATCAGAATCATCTGTAGGAGCAGGTATAAGGCGTATAATTGCAAAGGCTGGTAGAAAAGCTGTAAGAGAGGCCTATGAAGATAGCAAGCTTTTAAAAACCATATACCAAGAAATAGGTGCCAACAAGCAAAACCTTTTAGAAAGGGTAATAGCTCTAAAAGAAGAGCTAAAAGAAAAAGACAATCAAATTCAAATGTTAAAGTCTAAATTAGTAAGGTTAGAAGCTAAAGCCTCTTTAAACATAGAACAAATAAACGGTATAAAACTATACTGGGGTATATTAGAAGAAGCTTCTTTGGACAATCTTAGAGAGATAGCAGATTCCTATAGACAGCATCCAAACACGGTGGTGTTTTTAGTTTCTAAAAGCCCAAAAAAGAGTATACTCATAGCTAGATCAAAAGATTTAAACTACGATATGAAAGCTATTATAAAAGATATAGCAAAACCAATGGAAGGGTCTGGCGGCGGTAGAGAAGATTTAGCTCAAGGAGGGGTTCAAAAGATAGAAACGTTTAACAGCGCTTTAGAAGTGTTGAAGAGCATTTTAAGTAAATAACGATATAAAATAGATATAAATATCAAAAGTAAGCGAAATTTATAAAGTTTTTAAGATTTTAATAAAAATTTTATATAAACCCTCCCAAAAGGGAGGGTAATTGTTATCAGTGTAAGCCCATTTTATCTAAGAATCTGCCTCTGTATAAGTAAATTGCTATACCAAAGAATATTAGGAAAGCAAGCGTTGCTACGCCCATTTCAAAACGTCTTGTTTGTTCAGCTGGTGTGGGCGTATCCACAGCTCTTAGATAAGCTACCACTTCAGCAGCTTCTTTTGGTTGGCCGTGCAATATAGCTGGCATTGCAGTACCTGGAATGATTTGGCCAGGGTTTTGAACCCAATTAAACAAGTACTCTGGTCCTCTTGCAAGGTACATAGTAGACAAGTCTGGTGGCACTTTACCAAATTGGCTTTTAAGAGTATGAAGCTCTGACACAAAAGCAGCATCGTAGACATCTTGTGGAAGATACATAGCAAAACCTTTGGTTTTTTGATGGAATGGTGCCAAAAGACTATCTGAAGGTATAGGTTTTGCAAATTGTTTTATTATACGAGGAAAGTTTGGATCTGATTTTACAGATAACGGATACACGCCATCATATCTTAAAGAATGACAAGCGGCGCATTGTTGAGTGACTATCTGACGTCCAGCAGCTATTATTTGAGGATTATCGCTGTAAATCATAGCTCTGTAATTTGCTGGGAGTGGATACTCTTGTTCTTGCACAAAAGGATTTTTTACCCATATGATGAAGAAGAATATTGCGACAAAAGCGGTAAAAAATATCGTCTTCAAAATATTACCTAAGCTCATTGTTCACCCCCTTTAGCATAATCTACTTCACCTTTAGCTTTAGCATAACCAAGCTCTATAAATGATATGATTGGCAAAGATATAAAGAACAAGAACAATAGCGCTGTGAAGAATAAACCAACTTTAGCTACTTGAGGTGTGGCTTGAAGTGTACCTATTATTGTAAGACCAGCACCAGCAAATATAAATACAATATACATAGCAAAGAAAAGAGGTCTTCTTCTTGCGCTTCTAATAGGAGAAAAATCAAGCCAGGGTAGAAGAAGTATAAGAGCTAAAACTAAGTTGAAGGTTACAAAACCAATAAATTTGTTAGGTATAGATCTAAATATAGCGTAATAACCTTTTAGGTACCATTCTGGGGCTATTTCAGCTGGTGTTTGGAGTGGGTTAGCTGGTTCCCAGTTTGTGGCTGGTAAGAATTCTTTCATGTAGAAAAACACGAAGAAGAAGAACAAAGCAAGGTAGAACATTGCTACAGCACCTTCTTTTAGAGTGACGTAAGGATGGAATGGCACACCTTCTTTTTTCTTATCGTATGGTTTACCATCTGGGTTTGATATACCAGCAGCTCTAACTAAGAATAGGTGTATACTTACAACACCAAGAAGTATAAGAGGTAATATCAGCACGTGTAAAGCAAAAAATCTACCAATGGCTAAGTTTCCAAGGGTATAACCGCCTCTCATGAGAAGAGATATGGTCTCGCCTATTACACCTGGAATAGCACCTGGGATTTCAACAGTAACCTCTGTGGCCCAGTAAGAGAGCTGACCCCAAGGCAAGACATAACCAGTAAGAGCGGTAAGAAGTAACAAGAAATATATTATAAATCCCATTACCCAAACAAGCTCTCTTGGCTTCTTGTAAGCGTTGTAATATATGCCGGTAAACATGTGAAGATATACAACCGCTAAGAAAAAGTTTGCCCCAGCAGCGTGTATGCTTCTAAATAGCCACCCGTATGGTACAACTTTCCATATGAAAAGAGCGGCACTATCAAAGGCAAGTGTATCATAAGGTTTATAGTACATCAGAAGTATCATTCCAGATACTATTTGCACAGTAAAAGCGATTATCGCCAATACGCCAAAAGCATATGGAAACGTGAGGTTTTTGGGGACTTTGTAGTCCACCATCTGGGACTGAAATATTTCACTCAAATGTGTTCTTTCTTCAATAAATTTAGCAAGACCCATTCCTATTCCTCCTTTTTATCAAGTATAAGGATCCCAGAATTTCTTAACAAAGCCTGGAGTACCTATCTCCAGCGTATTGCCGTTTAAAGCTTGTGGTGGTATACCAAGAGGTAACGGCGCTGGGCCAGATATGTTATCTCCCCAAGGTGTATATATACTACCATGACATGGGCAATGAAATACTGGAACATTGGAAGGATTCATAGCAGAATCACCATCTGGTTTCCACAGAGGAATACAACCAAGGTGAGTGCATTTGCCTATGATAGCGTAAACGTTGTGGTTGCCAAGTATATCCCTGTTGTGGTTTTTGTATTTGTTGTTTCTTTCTGGACCATTCCAGTTAAAAGGTGTTGGCAACATCATAACAAACACCGGAAAACCTTTCCAAGATGTGACCCTCACATCCATCGGTTTTAATTGAGATACATCGTAATCTACCTTTGATTGTAAAGCTGCTGCTGCGTTTGGTCCCAAACTTTTAAGTATGGGATAAGCTGCTCCTACTGCAGCCACAGCACCAAAGGCACCTACAACATATTGCATAAAATCGCGTCTTGACGCTTCCATAAGTACCTCCTATCAATCTAAAATTAACAGTATACCACAAAACATACAGTTTTTAAATATAACTTATATTAGGATTTTCTTATATAAAGAAATTCTTATAATCATTAAAGCTAAAGTTATAACATCAATTATTTTTTTTTATAAATTTATTATGCTATGAAAGGTATATTGGAAAAGCTTTTAGGAAAACAAAAAGAAGAAAACCCAAAAACTAAGTCTCAATCAATATACATAAAGGATATAGAAATTACACCTGGATACTTAGAACAAGACAAAGATGCACGTATAGAAGAGTACTGGGTAGAAACAATGGCCACCTCCGAGGACGGTTATTGGTTTTTGGCAGGTAGAAGACACGGGCTTTTTAGCTTGTACAAATACAACGGGGCTTTGGTAAGACTTCCAGCAAGACCACCATCCCAAGCGGTAGTAAATATCGTATTTAGAGATAGATTTCTTGCAATATCAAGTCCACCTTATGTTTCAGTGCATGAGATGATAGATCCATACAATCCAAAATCCTGGAAAAGCATAAAACTTACCCAAGAGGGTTTAAGACCGGCCGGAGGCTTAGATATAGGAAACGGTCTTCTTATATACGGAAGCTTATCAAATCAGGTAGTAATAGTAGAACTTGATTTTGATAAAGGTGTCATAGAACCAAAAAATATAATAAGACTTCAAGATTTTGATCAAATAAAATTTATAAAAATCCTAATAAATAGAAATATCATCATCTCTGGTCCAAAAAAAACGGTTGTTATCGACGTAAACGGAAACATTTTACAGGAGCTAAACATTCCATCTTCTTGTGCTACTTTTAAAGATGATATTTTATATCTGGTAGGCAACGAGTTGATAGGATACAACGTAGATACAAAAACAGAAGTTTTTAGATACCCACTCTCTTGCAATCCAAACGATATAGATGTGTATGAACATATAGCACTCATAGCCGACAAGGAAGAAAACAGACTAACATTTTTTGATACGAAACTTGGCCAAGAGATGGGAGTATTAGAAGACGGCGGATACTCCGTAGTGAAAGTATCTCCAGATGGTTCTATATATACATCTTTTGTAGATAGGGAAAACAAACTTTACTACCTTAGAAAGTTTGATACAAATTTGCTTGATCTATACTATCCAAAAGAACGCCAAGAAGCTATAAGAAAAAACGCTCAAAAGCTTTATAGAGACTTCAAAAAAAGGTTAAACAACAACGAAACAGAAGATATACCCGAGTTAAAAGAACTTAAGACCTTGATGTCTTATCCTTTTAAAGATATAAGAGAGCTTATAGAAAAAGCTGAAGAAGAGCTTTACCAAAAAATTATAGAGTTAAAATTTGAGGCTTTTAAAAGCCAAATACCAAACATAAACGCAAAAATTTACGAAGAGCTTCAAGAGTTTGGCAAAAACTTAGACGAAAGATATCAAGAGGCTTTTGAAAAACTTCAAAAAGAAGCTTTAGAATCTCTTAAAAATCTTATAGAAAAACATATTAAAGAAGTAGAGCAAGCGATATCAAAAAACTCTATAGCAAGCCAAATAGAAGCGGAGTCTTTGGAAGAGGTAAAAAGGGCAAGAGAGGTTTTTTTAAGTTTACCAAGAGATATACAGCCAGAGGCTTTTGATAGGTTAAGCAAGCTAATACAAAGGTTTATAATAAGTAGAAGGTTAGAAAAGTACAAAATCGAAATAGACAACAACACGGTAAAAATAGCGGATGTAAAGGTAGAGATACCTCAAAACATAAGAAAAAAACTAAGATGGCAACTAAAGTTGGAAGAAAAGCTCGTTATAGAACAGAAACTTTATTCAAAGGTCTCTTTTGTAAGAGAAGATGGTATCACCAGAGAACCAAAAAGATACAACAACTACCTTACTATAGATGAGATGAGGCATAAACCAAAATGGATAGCAAGATATCTATCAAAATTAAATGGGCTTTTTGGCTATCAAGATAGCTCTATCTTAAATCCCACCGTGAGCTTTGAAGACACGCCTTGGTTTGTGCAAAATTTGGCAATGCTATCAAAAGCCCTAAATGAGCAACTAAAATATAACGAAGGAATAGTAATTATAGAAGGGGATGCCGGTGTAGGTAAAAACTTCCTTATAGAGGTTTACTCAGCCCTTACCAGAAGACCTCTTTTTATAATACCTTGTCATTCGAAAATGGAGAAAGAGGATATAACGTTTGTATACGAATACGACCCAAAAATAGGCACAAAAAGGACAAAATCAAACCTTATAAAAGCTTTAGAAACCCCAAACGCCATAATCTTTTTCGATGAGATAAACACACTACCCACATCTCTTGTTAAAGTTTTTAACCCTTTGTTTGACTATAGAAGGTATATGTATTTATCTTACGATAGTATAGTAAAAGCAGAAAAAAATGTGCTTTTTGTGGGAGCTATGAACCCTCAAAACTATTTGGGCGTATCAGAGCTACCTCAGGATATAAAATCAAGGGCAGATATCCTTTACATAGATTATCCACCTTTTGAAGATGAAAAAGGCTTTTACTATCCAGACGAAGCCCTCATACTAAAAGATTATATAACGGGGTTCGAGGGTCTTACAAAAGAAGACTTCATATACCTATGGTACGAAAAAATAAACGGTATAAACCACGATAAAGCAATAAACGTATCTCAAATTACCATAAGGAATCTCTACAAAATTTTTGAGCTTTTAAAGATAGCGTCTTCTATTAGAAAAGCTTACAGAGATTATCAGTCTGGGCAATCTGAAGAAGCCATAGATTTCGTATTTTCTATGAGAGATACCATAAGATGTGCCAGGAAACTAAACGAAAGCGACAACGTAAAAGAGGTAGTAAAAACCACGATACTACCAAAAGTTTCAAATCTCTTTGAGAGAAAAAGCGTAGAAACGCTGATAGATGATACTTAACAAAACATCATTGACAATTTTAAAAGTCGGTTTAGCTTATTTACGATGTTAAACAAAGCTTATATGTTGGAAAAGAACAAAGCTGGCAACATATCAATAGAAGATGCCATAAAAAAGATAGATATAGTAAAAGAAATATCTTCCTACATAGAACTAAAAAGAAGCGGCAGCAACTATTTGGGAAAATGCCCTTTTCACGATGACTCAACACCTTCTTTGTCTGTATCAGAGCAAAAGCAAATTTGGAAGTGCTTTGGGTGTGGTAAAGGTGGGGATGTGGTAAAATTTGTATCTTTGCATGAAAATATCTCCTATATGGAAGCTCTTTCAAAATTAGCCATTAAATACAACCTACCCATCAATATAAAAAGTGAAGAAAAAAACCACAAGATATACGAAGTCATGAGTTTAGTATCTAACTTTTACCACGAAGAACTGACAAAAAGCCCAAAGGCTATGCAATACCTTCAAAAAAGAGAGATAAACCCAAAAACGGTAGAAATCTATGAGATAGGCTATTCACCGAACCATTACAAGGTGTTGGAATTTTTGCAAAATACATCAGAACATTATCTCGAACTTTACAAAAGCACACAAAACCTACACAAATCTTCAAATAGCATAAGGGATATATTTGAAGGAAGGCTTGTAATACCTATAAAAAATGCATCTTCAAACGTTGTGGGATTTGGCGGTAGGATTTTATACGAAGATAAATCTGCCATAAAGTATTTGAACTCGCCAGATTCTTTTATATTTAAAAAATCACAACTTCTATTTGGTATAGACATAGCCCTTCCTTACATAAAAGAAAAGGAAGAGGTAATACTGGTAGAGGGCTATTTTGACGTTATAAGACTTTATCAGATAGGCGTAAGAAACGTGGTAGCTCCCCTTGGAACGGCATTTACCGAAGAGCATGCAAAGACCATATCAAAATACGCCAAGACAGCGTATATAATGTTTGACAACGACAATGCAGGAAAAAACGCAAGTTTAAGAGCCGCCAAATATCTAATAGCCAAAGGTATAAAGGCCTTTTACGTAGAGATAAAAGACGCTAAAGACCCAGACGAATTTGGTATGAAGTTTGGAAAAGACGGCGTTTTGGAGCTTTTAAAAACATCAAAAAACATAATAGATTTAAACATAGAGTCAAAAAACATAGATACAGCCTTAGAGTTGGTTTCTTATCTCAAAGAACCAGAAGACATATTCCAATATAGTCAAAAACTCTTAGCGGTAGGATTGCCAAAACATATAATAGATCAATACGTTGGTAAAAAAAGTTTTGTAGAAAATAAAGAGCAAGGTGATATCTCTTACGAAAAAATACCTATGAAAGATAGGATACTCTTAAAAGCCTTAAAAGAGTGTGATATAGTAGACATAAACCCTTTAGACATAGACTGGCTTGACAAAAACTCCATAATAATAGCAGAAAAAATAAAGTATCAACAAGAACTAAGCGACGAAGAGTTAAAATTGCTTGAATCTGTTGATTACCTTACAAAAGATGCTCTTGAAAAATACCTATTAAAGACTGCCAAAGAACAAAACGCCGTTACCAAAGAAGAACTTATGAACATCAAAAATACACTTAGTAGAAAATCTTATATAAAGAAGTATTATTTTTCTCATGGTAAAAGTTAACTTTTATTTATATTTTAAATAGCTTAGTGTTAAAGGAGGTTGTATGGGAAAAGCCAAAGGCAAAGAGCATCTTTTAGAAATCGGCAAAGAAAAAGGCTACGTAACATACGACGACATAAACGAGTATGTCAGTGAGGACTTGGTAGAGTCCGATGAACTAGAGTCTTTATTCGACATTTTGTCTGAAAAGGGTATACAGATTTTAGAAGATGAAGCTGAAGCCGCTATACACCACGAAACCGATAATGAGATTTTAGAAGAAGACGACGAGATGATAGTATCTGCTAGCATAGTAGAGGCAGATTTAAAGAACAACGATTCCGTAAGATACTATCTAAAAGAGATGGGCAAGATAGCTCTTCTTGGAAGAGCAGATGAAATAGAACATGCAAAATACATAGAAATGGGTAGAAAGCAGCTAAGAAGAGGACTATTAAGGACATCTTTTTTAGTGGATATGGTGCTAAGATATTGGGCTAAAGTCTGCGATGGAAAGATGAGATCTCAAGAGATACTTGATATGCAAGAAGAACACACAGACTACGACGAGTACGAGGAAGCAGAACACGTAGATTCTGTGTTTATAGAAAAGGGCATAGAGCTTGCTAAAAAATATAAAACAGTAATAGAAAAAAGGACATTATTTTTAACATACAAAGATAAGAAAACAAAAGCAGAATACTTAAAGGCTCACGCTGAAATGAATAAAACGTTAAAAAGTATAAACATCAAGTTTTCAAGATACGAGAAAATAGCTGATGAGTTTATAAAACTATGCAAAGACTACAAGAGCAAATTAAATTCTTTAACTATACAAAAAAGAAGGTTTGAAGCCGTACATCCAAATGTGGAAGAACTTTTATCTTACTACGATAAAAACAAAGAACTATTGAATAAAATAGAAAAACACATGCCTTTTCATACTTTTGAGATAAGCAGGTCAAACTACTTAGCCCTTCAAAGAGAAATAGAAGACATAGAAAGACGTTTGGGAGTGTTACCGGAGGAGCTTAACAAAATTATAAACATTATAGAGCAAGGTAGAAAACGCGTAAAAGAATCAAAAGACATGATGGTAAAATCAAACCTAAGGCTTGTAGTATCGATAGCTAAAAAATACATAAACAGAGGCCTTCATTTCTTAGATCTTATACAAGAAGGCAATATGGGACTTATGAAGGCTGTTGATAAATACGATTACAAAAAAGGTTTTAAATTTTCTACATACGCCACATGGTGGATAAAACAAGCTATTACAAGAGCTATAGCTGACCAAGCAAAAACTATACGTATACCAGTGCACATGATAGAAACTATCAACAAAATTTCTAAAGTATCCAAAAAACTATTCCAAGAGTATGGTAGAGAACCATCCCCCGAAGAAATAGCAAAAGCTCTAAACATGTCTCCAGAAAAAGTAAGGAAAATATTGAAGTCCATTCAAGAGCCTATATCTCTTGAAACACCTATAGGAGATGACGAAGATACCCATCTTAAAGATTTCATAGAAGACTCAAGCATATCAAACCCAGAGGAAGCCACAGCCAGAAGACTTCTAAGGGAGCAAATAGAAAAGATTATCAATACACTCTCAGATAAAGAAAGAGAAGTAATTATGTATAGATTTGGATTGGTAGACGGTATAGAGCACACGCTGGAACAAGTAGGGACTATGTTTAATCTTACCAGAGAGCGAATAAGACAGATAGAATCAAAAGCTATAAGAAAGATAAGACATCCAAGTAGAGCAAAGTATTTAAAAGATTTTGAAATAATATGATGTTCAAAACAGCAATATTGCTTGGTATCTTAACAGGCGTATTTTTAGCTGTAGGTTATATGATTGGAGGTCAAATTGGCCTTCTTTTCGCACTTATTTTTTCGGCTTTTACAAACTTTATAAGCTATTATTATTCAGATTCTATAATACTTTCCATGTATGGAGCAAAAGAGCTAACTCCACAAGAAGCACCTACCCTTTTTAACATAGTAAAGAAACTAACCCAAAGGGCAAACTTGCCCATGCCAAGGTTATACATAATAGATATGGATCAACCAAACGCCTTTGCTACTGGAAGAGATGAACATCATAGCGCTGTGGTAGTTACTACGGGGCTTTTAAGGCTTTTGAACGAAGATGAAATAATGGGCGTTTTAGCTCACGAGCTTTCTCATATAAAAAATAGAGACATACTTATAGCAACAATAGCAGCCACTATAGCTGGTGCCATAAGCGCCCTTGTAAATATTTTTCAATTTAGTCTTATATTTGGCATAGGACAAGACAGAGAAAGAAATTCAAACCCTATAGTGGCTTTGCTTCTTATTATCATAACTCCTATCATAGCTTCTATAATACAGTTTGCAATATCAAGATCAAGAGAGTTTGCTGCAGATACAACGGGAGCTCATATATGCGGATGCCCACTTTCTTTAGCAAAAGCCTTAAAGAAAATACATGATTATGTAGAAAGAGTGCCTATAGAAGTAAATCAAGGCACAGCTGCATTATTTATAGAAAATCCAATGGGAAGCATAGGACAGCTTTTCTCTACCCATCCACCCACAGAGGAACGCATAAAAAAACTCGTTGAAATAGCAAAAGAAATGGGACAAATTTAGAAAGGAGATGTATTATGGCGAAACTTATCGTAAATAAAAAGGTTATAGGAAACTTTGACGTAGGAACAAAATTTCAAGATATTCATGACCTTATAGAAAAGGCTGGTGTTGAATTTGGATGCACCGATGGCCAGTGTGGAGTTTGTGTAGCTACGGTATTGCGAGGTCTTGAGGCTTTAAACGAAGTGTCCGAAAAAGAATCAGATACTTTGTGGCGTATAGGAGAATACGACGAGGATAGAAGGCTTACCTGCCAACTTGAAATAGTAAAAGACACAGATGTTATAGAGCTTCAAACAGATTAAGATGCAAGGCTATGTGGAAAATAGCACGTTAGATTTAGCCAAACACTTGAGGTTTATGCCCATAAAAGAAGACCAATACACTCTAACGATAGAGGTATCTAGCAATCAAGATTTGGCTTTTGTAAAAAATATCTTATATTTTTATTTAGACAAAAAGATAAAAACTGCGGTTTTAAACGAAGAAGAGTTCTTAGAACATTGGAACAACTTCTTATCCCAGTCCTATCAAACTTTAGAAGATCAAGATGTGAAGCTGGAGTTTGAAACTATAGACATTGCAAAAGATGAGCTTGAAAGCCCCGCTATTATATTTGTAAACAACATCTTATTAAAAGCCATAAAAACAGGAGCTTCTGATATACATATAGAGCCCTACGAGAAAAACGTTTTGGTGAGAATGAGGATAGATGGCAAGCTGGTGGTAGTGGAGGAGCTTACCAACGGCTTTTATCAAAGTGTACTTTCCCGTATAAAGGTTATAGCAAATATGAACGTAGCCGAAAAAAGATTGCCTCAAGATGCAAGATTTAGAATAAAGATTTCAAAAAAAGAGATAGATATAAGGGTTTCTACGATACCTTCTTTGTTTGGGGAAAGGGTAGTGCTTAGAATATTGGATCAATCAAATACGCCTCTTGATTTGGAAGAAATTGGGCTTTCAAAAGAAGCTTATGAGGATATACTGGACATACTTTCAAGACCATACGGCATAATACTTGTCACAGGACCCACAGGAAGTGGTAAATCCACTAGTTTATACGCTTTTTTAAAGAGATTAAAAAGCCCATCAAAAAATATAATAACCATAGAAGACCCAGTGGAATATCAAGTAGAAGGCATATCACAAATTCAAGTAAATCCGAAAGTTGGTCTTACATTCGCATCTGGGCTTAGGTCTATATTAAGGCA
Organism: Hydrogenobaculum sp. Y04AAS1; assembly: GCF_000020785.1. NCBI lineage: Bacteria > Pseudomonadati > Aquificota > Aquificia > Aquificales > Aquificaceae > Hydrogenobaculum > Hydrogenobaculum sp. Y04AAS1. The sequence continues at coordinate 1,440,995 of NC_011126.1, read as the reverse complement.
AGACCCGGATATTATTATGATAGGAGAAATAAGGGACAGAGAAACCGCTGAAATAGCTATCCAAGCGGCTCTTACTGGACATTTGGTACTTTCTACCCTTCATACCCAAAACGCTTTATCAAGCGTTACGAGACTTTTTGATATAGGGATAGAACCTTTTCTAATAGCTTCTTCCATAGAAGGACTTATAGCCCAAAGGCTTGTAAGAAAAATATGTCCTTACTGTAAAACTTCTTACAAACCTTCTTACGTAGAGATCAAGGAGTTAGGTTTAAAAGAAGGAGATTATACATTTTACAAGGGGCTTGGTTGCGAACACTGTATGCAGTCTGGCTATAAAGGGCGTATAGGACTTTTTGAAGTGATAAAAGCAGATGATAGACTAAAGAGTCTAATATCTCAAAATCCCTCATGGGAGTATATTAAAAGCCATATACAATACAAAAGTCTGTTGGATGATGGCATAGAAAAAATATTAAATGGTATCACATCCACAGAGGAAGTGCTTCAAGTGTGCAAGATTGAGGCTCCTAACTGTTAGTACTTTCCTTCTTTTTTCTACTCTTTTATGCTTGAAAAAAATTAGATCTTATGCTACATTTAAAGTATGTACAAGATAAGAAAATTTTCTAAGCTTACAGGTATATCGATAACTACATTGAGAAAGTGGGATGAAAAAGAATAGCAAACAATCTCTAGCTCAAAATACCGAGTTAAGAACCTTTTCTATTAGAATAAAGTCTGATAAATTAGAAAAGAAACTAAAGAATATCTTATTCGCATACAAGCACTTTGAAAATATACTGCTAATACTTATCAACCAAAACTACAATCTATATAAAGAAGATAAAGATACAAACGACTTTAATTTGCTAACTTCTCCACAACTTATGAGAAATGCTTTGTATGAGTACAACTCTAAGCACTTAACACAGGTAGAGTATCTCAAAAACAAATACAAAGACAATCAACTTTGGCAAGCATTGAAAGAAACTGCCAAGAAATTAAAATCACATAACTTACTTCATATCATAAACAGAGTAAAAGCAAACTTTAAAACTTATTTTACTAACTTAGAGTTATGCAAACAAAATCCAAGTTTATTTCAAGGAATGCCTAAGCCTCCTAAACCAAAGAAGCTTTCTAAATTAACAAACTATTCCGTAGAATTGGATAAATACTGTTCTTTATCTTTTGCACATTTAGAAAAGAAAAATTTAGTAGGTATTAATTTGTCTAATAGCATAGTTTATATACATATAAATAAAGAGCAGGTTAAAAAGCTAACAGATATAAACAAGTTATACTCAGCAAGAGTTATATACGATAATGGAGATTTGTATCTACAAATTAGTTATTTGAAAGAACTTAAGAAAACACAAACAAAGCAACTTAAATACGCCAGCATAGATATAGGGATAAACAATCTAATGGCAGTGTTTATAGACGATGAAAATACTCCGTCATTAATAGTAGACGGCAAGCCTTTTAAACATTACAATGCAAAGTTTAATAGACTTGTAGCTAAGCTTAATGAATCAAAATCTAAAGAGGTATTAGAATGGGGTGTATCAAAAACAGGAACAAAATATCCTGTTAAATATACAGAGAAAGGTAAGAGAATTGGTAAATTTATTTCGTTCTTATACTCAAAAAGAAATAGGTTTTTTACAGATCAATTTCATAAAATGGCTAAGCGTGTAGTTGAGTATTTACACCTAAATGGAGTATCTGAACTTTTTGAACTTTTTATATCTAAAAACTTAGCACAGCTAAAGAGCAATGGAGAGTGTGAACTAAGTAAAGCTGTAAAACAGAACCTCATTCAAATACCATTTATAAAGCTAATCAGATACATAGAGCAAAAAGCCCAAGAGTATGGTTTGCATTATATAGACGAGAGATACACATCTAAGACAAGTTGTATAAGTGATGATATAAAGAGTATCCAAGTGTGCTCCAAGCATTTCTTAGAGCTAAGGGGTGCTTCTGCCTGTTTATCAGCATCGAAACGCGTTGATAACGCTCTAGATAGTCCTCACTTGACTAATGCTTTCAAAGGAAAGCGTGTTAAGAGAGGTTTATTCTTGGATACTGTTATAAACAAAGTATTCAATGCTGATATTAACGCTGCCGTAAACCATATCAAAATAGGTACTGGTAAATGTTTTGTTTGGTTAAAAGACAAACTATTTAAGCTTTGTAATCCCATTAAAATCAAAAGCGACTACGAATTTTGTGAGCTCTTAAAGAGTTTGCAAAATAGTGTGTCGGGTAAGTCTGTGTTTTATAACACGGAGGCGCCGCAATCTAACAGGTTGGTAGAAAATGTCAGCTTTTGTTAGGTGTAAGTCGGCGGAAAACCAGTGAACATACTAATTGGTATTACCGGCGGAATAGCCTGCTATAAAACCTTAGAACTCATTAGGCTTTTAAAAAAGAAAAATCACAACGTAAAGACCATCATGACAAACTTTGCACAAGAGTTTATAAGCCCTATGATAGTAAAAACCCTATCCCAAGATGAAGTATACACAGACTCAAACTGGAAAGAAAAACCCCTTTGTCATATAGATTTAGCAAGGTGGGCAGATATATTTATGATAGCCCCTTGTACTATAAATACGCTATCAAAGCTAAGATACGGCATAGCCGACAATTTGCTTACTACCACAGCTTTAGCGTATAAAGGTTATATACTTTTGGCTCTATCGGCAAACACGGTAATGTATGAAAAAGATATTACCAAAGAACACATAGACAGTATAAAAAACTACAAGTTTAAAGTCATAGAACCGATCTATGGGCTTCTTGCTTGCAACGAAGAAGGCATAGGCAAAATGGTAGAACCCCAAGAGCTTTTGTTTTATATATACAGTGCCAACGAAGAGCCTATTTTTAAAAACAATCAAGCTTTGGTGATAGGAGGGGCTACAAAAGAGTATATAGATGACGTTAGGTTTATATCAAATGGATCTTCCGGTAAAATGGCAAGATACCTTACAATGGGACTTTTATCTTTGGGTGCTAAAGCAGACTTTTTAGATGTATCAAATATGGATGTGGAAAGAGCCTACCAAAAGATATTGGAGATATTTGATAGGTACGATATTGTTGTAATGAACGCCGCTATCTCAGATTACAAGGTATCATCAAAGCACAACGGGAAAATCAAAAAAACCCAAGATAAAATTGTATTGGAGCTTTTAAAAACAAAAGATATATTAAAAGAGTTGGGGATTAGAAAAAAACCATATCAAAAACTTATAGGCTTTGCTTTAGAGGAAAAAGAACATCTTATAGAAAACGCCAAATCAAAGCTAATAAACAAAAATTTAGACGCAGTAGTGGCAAACCCTATATCCGTTATGGGCTCTGAGGAATTTGAAGGTTATGTAATTACAAAAGATGATGTCAAGAGTATACCAAAAATGCCAAAAGACATTGCCAGTATAGAGATTTTAAAAGCTTTAAGAAGTATTTTATGATGATTTTTATCCTTTTATTTTAAAATTGTATGTTTATATTTGTATATTTGTGAGGTGAGCTTATGGAGACAGTGGATACGAGAGGATTGTTCTGTCCGTTACCTCTTACGATAGTTTCAAGAAAGTTGAAGGATATACCTGTAGGCGAAAAGCTCATGGTTATGGCGGATGACAAAGCTTTCAAAAAAGACATAGAAACGTGGTCTTTTGAAACCGGCAACAAGCTTATAGATTTTAAAGAGGAAAATGGATACTACGTAGCTATAATAGAAAGGGGCAAAGGCTTTAAAGGAGAAAAACTCATAGACAAAATTAAATTTATAGCCCTTGGTGTTAAGCTTCATACAATAAAACATTTTCTTGATATAATACCTTTTGGTAAGCCAAAATATCTAATAACTTTTGTCTCTGTGTCAGAAGGTGTTAGAGCAGACAAATTTTTGCAGGAAAAGAACATGAACTCCTACGTAAAACTACCAGTGCCAAAAGAGATATATCCGCATTGCGGTATTGTATTTGGCTTTTCATCGAAAGAAAAGGCTTTTGAAACTTACAAGTTTCTAAAACAAAACAAATTTGCTGTAGAAGATGTTTTTGCCATAGAAAAAGGCGAATATCCAAAACTTACTTAAAACATAGTATAATATTTTCATGTATACGTTGGTGCTTTTAAGACATGGACAAAGCCTTTGGAATTTAGAGAACAAGTTTACAGGTTGGATAGATGTAGACTTAAGCGATCAAGGTAAAGAAGAAGCTAAGAATGCCGGTAAGGCTATGCTTGAGGCTGGCATAACACCAAAAGCCGCTTTTACGTCTTATCTTAGAAGAGCCATAAATACGTTAAACATAGCCCTTGATACAATGAACCTTCATTATATAGATGTCTTTAAAAGCTGGAGACTAAACGAAAGACATTACGGAGCACTTCAAGGCCTAAACAAAAAAGAAATGGTAAAAATACACGGAGAAGAACAAGTAAACATATGGAGAAGAAACTACGATGTTCCTCCACCTCCACTTCCCAAAGATGACCCAAACCACCCATGCAACGACCCAAGGTATAAGCATATAAGATGTCAAGATTTACCATCCTCAGAATCCTTAAAAGATACCTTAGAAAGAACGCTTCCTTACTTTCAAGATTTTATAGCACCCACTCTTTTTCAAAGAGGATGCGTATTGGTGGCCGCTCACGGAAACTCCCTTAGAGCCATAGTAAAATACATTGAAGATTTGAGCAAAGATGAGATAGTAAAACTAAATATACCCACTGGTATACCACTTGTTTATGTAGTAGATGATAATTTAAATATAAAAAGCAAAAGATACTTAGCAGATGAGGAAACCCTTAAAAAAGCCATAGAATCTGTGGCAAATCAAACAAAAGCATGAATACCAAAGAAAAGGCCGTAGAACTATCTAAAGAAGTCATAAAAAAGATATTAGAATGCGGTACAGACATAGATGAGTTTTATAGGCTTTTTAGAGAATTAAGAATTTTAGAAGATGAAAGCCCAAACTTTGCAAAGGCTATTTTAAATGTAGAACACGGCTTTTTTATGACTATCCAATCTTTAAACGTTTTAAAAGAACAGCTTCAGCTTCTTAGCGTAGCAGCCAAAAAAGAAGAGATTATATGATAGAACTTGAGATAAACGATAAGAAAATACGCTTGAAAGAGTTTCCATCAAAGGCTTTAGAAAGCACAATAATAGGTTTTATAAAAGCCCTAAACTTAGAAGAAGAACCGCATGAGATAAAAATCCTTATCAAAAAAGATGCCGCAGATAAAAATAACCCCTGATATAGCCGGTGAACGTATAGACGTTTTAATATCAAACATATATAAAGATATATCAAGGGAGTATATAAAAAGGATAATAAAAGAAAACGGTGTTTTGATAAACGGTGAAAAGGTTTTTAAAAGCTCAAAAAAGGTTTTTGAAAACGATGTATTAGAGTTTGAAATACCTCCTCCAAAAAAATTAGATGTAAAAGCCCAAGATATACATATAGATATACTCTATGAAGATAACGATTTGGCTGTGGTGGTAAAACCCTCTGGCATGCCTTCTCATACAGGACCAGGACACGATGAAAACACGTTAGTAAACGCTTTACTTGCTAAGTTTGGAGATTTGTCTGTAATAGGTGGGGTAGAAAGACCGGGCATTGTGCATAGGCTTGATAGATATACTCATGGGCTTATGGTAATAGCAAAAAACGATGTCAGCCATCAAAAGCTATCTTTGATGTTTAAAAATAAAGAGGTAGATAAACACTATAAAGCTATAGTATATGGTATATCAAGGTTTAAAGAGCAAACCATAGAAACTTTTATAAGAAGACATCCAACCAACAGATTAAAATTTGAAGTGGCAAACGAGGGAAAACTGGCTATAACAAAATACAGCTTAGAAAAACCTTTGAAAAATGCAAGCTTGCTAGACATAAAAATATACACTGGAAGAACCCATCAAATAAGAGTCCACATGTCTTACATAGGACATCCTATCGTTGGGGATACGCTTTATGGCTACAAGCACTCTTATTTTGATAAAACCCTTGAACATATGATAGGTAAAAGGTTTTTGCTGGTGGCTTACAAGCTAAGCTTTCTTCATCCTAAAAGCCAAAAACCAATGGAATTTGAGATAGATATGCCAGATTATTTTAAAAACGTTTTAAAATATTTAGAATCCTAAATTTTTATTATAATTAAAAAGATGAAAAAAATAATGTTAATAGTTATTTTACTTTTAATAAACAAAGCTTTTGGAGAAGCTATTATAACATCAAATTATCCTTTGGCAAAAAATAACTTCTCAAAAGTTATCACAAAAGAGAATCTAAAAAGAATGATAGGTATTATAAAAAATATAGATTATGTAAAAGATGTAAAAGTTTTGGGCTTTAAAGAAGATAAACCTATTTTATACATAGAAAGATATCCAATAATAAAGCATGTAAAAATAACCGGCAACACCTTTTACCATGCTATAGACCTCATACCGATAGCAAATATAAGACCTGGCACACCTGTAAAAGAGTCTATTGGAAAAAAAGAAAAGCTAATAAAAGAGTTTTTAGAGGAGTTTTACAAAGATCATGGGTTTTTGAAAGCAAAGGTAAAAGACAAAATAACAGAAAGCAAAGATGGATATTTAAATGTATATATCAACATAAAAGAGGGAAATCTCTACTTTATAAAGGATGTTTTTGTAAATGGAAAAAAGTTCAAAAATGATAATCTTCCAATAGGTGATATAGCAAACATCAAAAACCTAAACAAAATATACAACATAGTAAGAAAACACTTTGGTAAAAACGCGAGGGTTTTTGTATATCAAGAAAAGCTAAAAACGCTTATCACAAAAAGACCTTTTAAGGCTATCTTTGGAGCACAAAATATAAAACATAACATATTTCATATAGTGGGGGTTTTTGTAAACGATATCTCAAAATTTTTAAACTATCCAATACCTTTTACAAAAGTAGCCCTTGGAGAAGGTGGTGTAGTAGATATTTATTACAAAGTCTATCAAAGACCTTTAGGGAGTATCTCTTTTGAAGGCAACAAAGCTTTTAACGATAAAATCTTAAAAAAGGTGGCAAATATAAGCGATATAGATATATTTACACTACAACAAGCAAAAGGAAACATCTTAAGATTTTACAAAGATATGGGTTATCTTGATGCAAAAATCCACTACAAGGTAAACAAAGAGTATACAAACGCCATATTTTACATAGAAGAGGGTCAAAGGTACAAACTAAACAATATATCTTCCAACTGCAAAGCTTTGGAAGATTTTATAAAAAAGCACTATAAAGTTAAAGATAATTATTTGGATTTATTTAAAATAAAAGCTCTCGTAAAAGAATATCACAAAAAACTTAAAAAAGAAGGATACATATATGGATTTTCCTACAAATACAACGTAGAGAAGTTGCCAAACTATCAAGCAAACATAAATATAAACATAAACAAAGGTTATAAGATTATATTAGGCCGTATCATAGTAAAAGGCACTAAAAACAGACACATCCTAGATATTTTTAAAAGCTATAAAACTCCAAGAGAATACAATGCAAAAGACATAGAAGACCTTTACAAAGATAGTATCTTAACCGCTAAGAAATACGGATATTTTGACGTAAAAATAAAGCCAGTGGCACAGGTAAAAACTATAGGCAAACATTATTACAAATACATATATACGTTTGATATAAACTTAGGTAAAAGATACGAAAACGGAAACACGGTGATATATGGCTACAACCACACATTAGAGCATAGCATCCAATATATGGCAGCATTACCAAAGTATTACTCCTTAGAGGACGAAAGAAGGGCGATAAAAAATCTACAAGAAAGCTCAATATTTAGTGCAGTAAACTTAGAAACGTTTTTAAATAAAAAACAAAAGAAAGTGGATAGACTCATAGAACTCCAAGAGGGTAAAAGAGGGTTTTTTAGAGTAAAAGCAGGTTACAACACAGAACAAAGGTTGATATTAGATAGTTCCTTGATGTGGGCAGATTTATTTGGCACACCGGCGATGGCGATATTCAACTACAACATATCCAGCTTAAACACCACTTACAAACTTGGTATATCTGACAAATTTTTATTTTCTAAAAATTACTTAGGGGATATTTTCTATCAAAGGGATTTTGAAATACACAACAGCTATTACTTTTTATCAAAAGGCATAAACCTTGATATAGGAAGAAGGATAGGAAATTATTATACCTTTAGCATAGGCTATTCCAGGACAAGAGACTATGTTTACAACGCTCCTATTCAAGACAACGGATATTCAAATCAAGAAACCGTTAGCTTCAACCTCACAAGAGATTACAAAAATAGATCCATAAACCCCACAAAAATAGGCTATGACAACGTTAGTTTCACCAAAAGCCTACAAACCGGTTACAACAGTTTTAATATAAATACATACTATCTTATACATATAATAGATAAGATATTTTATAGTTTTAAATTTGGGTTTGGAGCAGAAAACGACGGCCTTATATACCAAAGGTTTTTCTTAGGTGGTCTTAAGGATATGATGGGTTATAACTTTGAAGATATAGGTTCTCCAGAAGGCGGAAAATATTACGGGTTTTTAAGAAACGAGATAGATTTTCCCATCAAAAGCCCCTTTAACTTGGCACTTTTCACAGATGTCGGCAACGTAGCCAACAACATATCTGGTATTACAAAAAATATAAAACAAGATGTTGGTGCTGGTGTATTTGTATATACACCGATTGGCCCTGTAAGATTTGATGTAGCAAAACCCATCACAAAAATACCAAACATAAACTCTTCTATAAAATACTATATATCAATAGGATATTTTTATTGATTTAATAACTACGTGTCTTTACCTGTTTTATATGCCCGTTGTAATCTTTTAATACATATATATAGTAGGTTTCTACAGGTTTAGATCTCCAGTAAACGGTGTAAGTGGTTTGATATATTATTTTTTTAAAGCCAGATAAAACTTTGTCATCTATCGGATGAACGCTTACAAAGATCCCATCGTGCCCTATATCGTTTTTCATAAGAGGTTGCCATAGATAAAACTCATTCATCCTTGTACCTAAATTTATACAAAACACTTCAGGATGGTCTTTCATATAAAAAGCAAGCTCCCCAGCTATTTGATAGTAATCGCTAAACACCAAATCCCCAGGTTTGTAAAATCTTGATACAAAAGCACCAAGCTTATCCCAGCCTGCCAAAAATTTTGTAGGATCGTGAATGGGTTTTAAAATATTACCAAGACCTATTAAATCAAGAATTGGTGTAAACATCACAAGTATTGTTATAAGCATAGAAAAACCTATATAAAGTATCTTTTTTCTAAAAGCCTCAAAATATTTTGATATTAAAATAAACGCACTAAAGTAAGCAAAATCTGGCCAATTGGCTTGTACGTTTGTATTTATACTAAGAATAGCAAAAAATAGCAAAATAGGCCAAGATAAAATGATAAAATACATATCATTGTGGTCTTTTTGTTTTAGGCTTTTAAAAGAAGCGTATAAAAATACAAAAAACCAGACTATTGATAACACTCCAATTTGCCCTCCTAGGAAATTCAAAACCCTTAGGGCTTTAACACTAGCATCATCTTCTATTCCCGCCAAAGCCCCCACATGCTTAAACCCATCGAAGTGATGAAAAGCATTCCATATTATCACTTGAATGCCAAGTACTGTAGCTATTAACATTGAAAGATAAGGTTTAAAGCTTTTAAGAACATCTTTTTTATATATAAAAGCATAAATAAAACCAAGCACCAAAAAAACAGCGGTATACTTTGCTAAAAAAGCAAGTCCTGCAAATATGCCAAGGTATATGTAGTCTCTTAATTTATTCTTATGAAGGGCTTCGTACATTGCTATGACACTAAGTCCCCAGAAAAACAAAAAAGGCGCATCGGTGGTCATCAGTATTGCGTTTATGTTAAAGCCTATGACGGTGTTTGGTATAACAGAAGACCAGAAGGCAGCAGATGGACCATATATTTTTTTAACAAAAAAATAAGAAAAGTTTAACATTATAAAAGCAAACAAAATGGGCCATATTCTAACAGCTAAATTGTTTATACCAAAAAGATGCATCGAGACAAAGTTTAAATATGCCACCAAAGGAGGTTTTGAGTAGTAGCTAAAATCTATATGTCTAGCCCAGTCCCAATACTGAACTTCTTCTGGGTCCAAGGATATAGGGTAAAAAAGCACGTACGTTATCCTAAAGATCAGAAAAAACACATTTATTAAGAAGACATTTTTAAAGTTCATCAAAACTATTATATTGCAATAAGACTGATTTAATTGTGAAATCATATAGGGATTTAGTTTTATGGCTTTTGGCATAGAAAATAATACAAAGTAAGAGTATATTAACTTAATATGAAAAAGGTATTGGTATTAGGCGGTGGTATAGCTGGTGTAGAGGTAGCTTCTTTGCTTAGTGAATATGGTTTTGACGTAACGCTTGTTTCAAATAGAGATTACTACTATATATATCCACTGGCTATATGGATACCTGTAGAGAGGATAAAATTTAACGATATAAAGATGAATCTAAACAACTTAGCCTTAATACATAACTTTAGATTTATCAAAGATGAAGTTTTGTCTATAAAAGCCAAAGAAAAGGAAGTAGTACTAAAAGAGAATGGTAGTTTAAAAGATTTTGATTATCTTGTGATAGCCCTTGGGGGATCTAAAGTAAATCCAAAAGGCATGGAATACGCTTACTCTATATGCTCAGAACCCACTCAAGCATTAGAACTAAGAGAAGCAATCCAAAAGCTTGTTTTAAAAGGTTCTGGTAAAATAGCTATAGGTTTTGGTGGCAATCCAAAAGACCCATCTGGTGTAAGAGGAGGACCTGCTTTTGAGCTTTTATTAAACTTAGACGATTACCTTAGAAAACTAAATCTAAGAGAGAACTTTGAAATAACATTTTTTGCGCCGATGGATAAACCAGGTATTAGACTTGGAGAAAAAGCTTACAACAGCGCCATGGATATGCTCAAAAAACTAAATATAAACATAAAAACCGGTAAGAAGATAAAAGAGTTTCAAAAAGATGGCGTAGTGTTAGAAGATGGTGAAAAGATAGAAGCAGATGTTATAGCCTTTATACCAGCCACTGATGGGCATAAAGCTATAAAAGAATCCGATTTACCACAAAACGAAGCTGGGTTTATAAAAATAGACGATACCACAAAAGTAATTGATTTTGATTATGTATACGCTATAGGTGATTCCGCCGCTTTAGAAGGACCAGATTGGAAAGCCAAACAAGGACATCTTGCCGAAGCAATGGCAAGAGTTTGCGCTTTTAATATAGCTCTAAAAGAAGATAAAGCTAAAGGAGCACCAAAAAGCTATAAAGAGCATATGAGTATAATATGCCTTATGGACATGGGCACAAAAGGAGCCGGGCTTGTTTATAGAAACGATAAAAAAGCAATATTCTTACCTATGCCTGTGATAGGGCATTACCTCAAAAAACTTTGGGGTATGCACTTTAAATTGGTGAAAATGAAAAAAGTACCAAAGCTTCCATACATCAACTATTAAAATTCAACTATTAAAATGCTTTTTTACAAGCTCGTTAAAAACCTCACCTCTATGCTTATAACTTTCAAACATATCAAAAGAAGCGCAAGCTGGAGAAAAAAGTATAGTATCACCTTTTCTTGCCTGCTCTTTGACCTTTAGAAGAGCGCTTTCCAAATCCTCCAATACATACACTTTTAAAAAATGCTCAATTTGATCTTTTATTAGATTTTTATCTTTTCCATACAAAAATACGGCTTTAATCTTATCTTTGTAAGCCTCAATAGAAGAAAAATCCCCTCCTTTATCTATACCACCAGCTATAAGAAGAATAGGGGCTTTGGTAGATTCTAAAGCGCTCATAAGGGCATTTACCGTTGTGGATTTAGAATCGTTGCATATATCGATACCTTCAAAGTTTCCTAAGTATTGGTATCTAAAAGGAAGTGCTTCGAAGGTTTCTAAGTTCTTTTTTATCTCTTCTAAACTTATACCCATACTAAAAGCCACAAAACTAGCAACCGCAATATTATAAAGATTGTGAAGACCTTTTAAAGAAGGATGAGATATATTCTCTATCAAAAGTTCATCTTTGTAATATACATCACTTCCCACAACTTTCAAATCCCCATTTTCACCAAAAAATATCTTTTTAGCTAAAGAAGGAGTATCGCATACTGGTTTTTGGGCATTTAATATCAATATATCTTCTTGTGTTTGATTTTTAAATATCTTCTGTTTTGACAAAAGATAGTCTTCTAAGCTTGGATGCCAATCAAGGTGATCTTTCGAAAAGTTTAAAAATACACCTACGTTTGGTCTAAACGTATCCAAGGTTTTCCCTTGAAAAGAAGATGCTTCTAGCGCTACATTCTCTTTATCGTTATCAAGGACTATTTCGCTAAAAGGTGTGCCGAAGTTACCTCCTTCTTTAAAAGAGGTGAAATGATGTATAAGATGCACAGTGGTAGATTTGCCATCGGTACCTGTTACTGCTATTATATTTTTACCTTTGTAAAATCTATAAGCTAATTCGGTTTCTCCTATTACTTCTTTTGAAGATTTTATAGCCTCTTTCCAAAGAGGATGAAAAGGTGGTATACCAGGCGATAAAACTACTGTGTCTATCTCATTCCAGACATCTTGCCAAAGATTTTTATCTTCTTTATCGTCCCCTATATAAGCCTTAAAACCTTTTGCTTTTAAAAGGTTAAAAGCCGCTAAACCGCTTCTTCCTTTTCCCCAAACAAGATACGCCACTAAGCTTTATCTATAAAGGTTCAATACAGTTGCTGTAAGCTGTGGGTTATTTTGAAGGTTCTGATTATTTTGCTGTTCTTGAGTATTTTGATTTTTAACTTGATTGCTTTTGCTAATAGCTGCAGTTTGAGCTGTATTTTGAGCCGTGTTTTGATTGTTAGCTTGCTCGTTTACCTTATTATGGTGATTTGCACCGTAAGCGTTATAAGCACCAATAACATTTACATTAGCATTTACATTTGCCATATTTCATCCTCCTTAAAAATAAATATAATAAATTTTTGATTTTTTGCAAGATATTTATGCACTCACTTGACAATCCCTAAAACAAAGAATATACTATAACTTTTAATTATGGAAGAAAAAGTAGCTGATGTTATAAAGATTGCAAAGGAGTTTCACACAAGAGGATGGCTTCCAGCTACCGCCGGTAATTTGTCATTTAGAATTGACGATAAGAAAATATGTATTACAGCCTCTGGAACTCACAAAGGATATATAAACGAGAAAGATTTTGTCATTGTGGATTACGAAGGCAAAACCATAGATGGCAAGAAAAAACCTTCGGCTGAAACGCTCCTTCATATTGTAGTATATAAAAATTTTCCTGATATAAACGCAGTTTTCCATGTTCATACTATAAACGCTACTTTGATATCAAGGTTATTAAAAGACAAGGTTTTACTTAAAGATTATGAGCTTTTAAAAGCTTTTGACGGAATAGATACCCACGAGACTGTTGTGGAAATACCCATTTTTGACAACATGCAAGACATGAAGAAGCTATCAGATATTGTAAAAAAAGCCATAGAAAAAGGTGAAGTAAAATATGGATTTTTATTAAAATCTCACGGCATTTACGCTTGGGGTAAAGATACAATGGATGCTTACGTAAAACTTGAAGCCCTTGATTTTTTGTTTGATTGCGAGTTAAAAAGTATGCATTTGCAAAGAGGTGCCCTATGAGTCATCTTGTGATTTACAATGAAGAAGGTAGCGTTTTAGAGCTTATAAAAGAATATGAGGCAGTATCAAAGAGATTGGCAGCATTGGGTGTAAGGTTTGAAAGGTGGAAAGCCGACAATGAACTTTCCTGGGATGCTGGTCAAAAAGAGGTAATAAAAGCTTATGAAGAGGATATAAATAGAATAATAAAAGAGTTTGGGTTTAAATCTTTGGATGTAGTAAGCCTAATACCAGAAAATCCTAAAAAAGATGAGTTAAGAAACGTGTTTTTAAAAGAACATACGCACTCTGATTTTGAAGTGAGGTTTTTTGTAGATGGGTCAGGTACTTTTTATCTTCATATAGATGATAAAGTTTATGTGGCTTTTTGTGAAAAAGGGGACTTTATAAGTGTACCAGCTTATACAAAACATTGGTTTGATATGGGTTCAAAGCCTTTTTTCAAAGCTATAAGATTTTTCTTGATACCTGAGGGTTGGGTAGCAGATTTTACAGGCTCTGATATATCTTTAAAGATTCCAAGCCATGATGACATAGCCTCTCTATGATAAAAGCTATTCTTACAGATATTGAGGGCACCACATCTTCTATAAACTACGTAAAAGATGTGATGTTTGGATACTCAAAAAAACGCTTAAAAGACTATTTACAAACACACTGGGAAGAAGAACACGTAAAAAATATTGTAAAATCCTTATCTCAAAAGCTTGAAAAAAACATAGATTTACAAACAGCCGTTTTAGTTTTCAAAGATTTTATTGAAAAAGATATAAAAGATACACTTTTAAAAGAGCTACAAGGGCATATATGGGAAGAGGGGTTTAAAAGTGGTGAGCTAAAAGGCCATATATACGAAGATGCTTATATCAAACTAAAAGAGTTAAAAGAAAAAGGATACAAAATTTTTGCTTATTCTTCTGGGTCTATAAAAGCCCAAAAACTATTTTTTGGATATTCAGTATACGGGGATATAACAAACTTTTTTGACGGATTTTTTGATACAACAATGGGTTCTAAAAAAGATAAAAACTCTTATATAAAGATAGCTTCAGCTACCGAAATAGATCCACAAATGTTTTTATTTTTATCCGATGTTAAAGAAGAAATAAACGCGTCAAAAGAAGCAGGCATGAACGCTATTTTAGTATCAAGGGATAGACCCTGCGAAGAAAAAGACTGTATAAGGGATTTTACTGAGATAAACCTTTAAAAGGTTGATTTTTAATGTCTATATATTAAATTTTGTATATGCGAATAATACTTTTTTCTGGAAAAGGCGGTGTAGGTAAAACTACGGTATCAGCAGCCACTGGTTATAAGCTTTCCAAGATGGGCTACAAGACGATTGTGGTTTCTTTAGACCCAGCCCACAGCTTAGGGGATTCTTTCGATATACCAGATGAGCAAAAATACGCCGTTAAAGGTCTTCCAATTCAGATAAATGAAAATCTTTATATTCAAGAGATAGATATTCAAGAAGAAATAGATAGATATTGGGGAGATGTCTATAGATTTTTAGAGCTTCTTTTTAACACCACAGGGCTTGACGGTGTTTTATCTGAAGAACTCGCCATACTACCTGGCATGGAAGAAGTTACAAGCTTACTTTATGTAAACAAATATTACAAAGACAGAGAGTTTGATGTATTGATACTAGACTTACCACCCACTGGAGAATCTCTGAGATTTGTCTCGATGCCTACGGTTTTGAAATGGTATATGAAAAGGATATTTAAAACAGAACGTATGATTTTTAAAATGGCAAGACCTGTGGCTAAAAGGCTTACAGATGTCCCAATCCCAGACGATAACTATTTTCAAGCTTTAGAAAACTTTTATGAAAAGCTAAAAGGTGTGGATGAAATACTTATAGACCCAGATACCACCTCAGTTAGGATAGTAGCAAATCCAGAAAAGATGGTGGTAAAAGAAAGTCAAAGGGCTTATATGTATTTTAATCTGTTTGGTGTAAACGTCGATGCTGTGATAGTAAACAAAGTCCTTCCAAAAGACAAAGTGGCGGATTGTGAGTTTTTCAAAGAATGGGTAAAATCTCAGCAAAGTTATCTTGAAGAGATAAAATCTTTGTTTACACCTACTCCTATATTTGATGTACCCACTATGCAAGAAGAAGTATGCGGTTTACAAAAGCTAGAAATATTATCTGATTTAATATACAAAGATAAAAATCCTGCAGATATACTCTTTAAAGATAAGCCTTTTGAGTTTTTACAATCAAACGGCAACTATATGTTGAGATTAAGAGCCCCCTATATAAGAAAAGACGCTATATCTGTGGTAAAAGGAGAGGATGAGATCATAGTAAGGGCCGGCAACTTCAAATCCCACGTAATGCTTCCAAGAAAACTAAGAGATTACGAACCAATCAAAGCTAAATACGATACTCCTTATCTATATATAGACTTAGCAAAAAATAATTGAAATTTAATAAAAAGGTATTATACTAATCTTATGCCAGAAAAAGTTTTGGAAGCTGAAGAGGTGCCGGATGTATATCCTTTGCAGTATAAGTTTGCGAAGCAGTATTTTGATAGCATAGTATTAAGAAAACCCTTTATATTGGATGTTCTTAAAAACGTAAAAACCCCGACTCTAGTCATAAACTTAGACAGAATAAAAGAGAGGTTTATAGAACTACAAGAGGCTTTAAAAGAAGCAAAGATATATTATGCGGTAAAAGCAAACGATCATCAAGAAATATTGGCTTTGCTAAATGACCTTGGCAGTGGTTATGAAGTGGCTTCTTCCTGGGAACTGGAAAAAGTCTTAAGACTTGGAGTAGATGGTTCAAGAATTATATCTAGCAACCCGGTAAAACCATTAGATTTTATAGATTACGCTTATAAATCTGGTATTA
The DNA here is from genome assembly GCF_000020785.1 of Hydrogenobaculum sp. Y04AAS1. Classification (NCBI taxonomy): domain Bacteria; kingdom Pseudomonadati; phylum Aquificota; class Aquificia; order Aquificales; family Aquificaceae; genus Hydrogenobaculum; species Hydrogenobaculum sp. Y04AAS1. The sequence continues at coordinate 1,424,306 of NC_011126.1, read as the reverse complement.
AAGCTTTTAGCATAGATTCATACAAAGAAATAGATAAGTTAAAAAAGATAGCTCCAAGATCAAGAGTATACATAAGGCTAATAGTACCAAACGAAGGAAGCGATTGGCCTCTTACCAACAAATTTGGCGTTGATGTAGATACCGCTTTAGATATTCTTGAGTATGCAAAATACCAAGGATTTGTACCTTATGGTATAACATTTCATGTAGGTTCCCAGTGCAACAACCTAAGAAATTGGTTTATAGGTATAAAAAAAGCTTGGGAGCTTTGGGAAAAAGCCATATACAAAGATATAAAACTTACAATGCTAAATTTAGGGGGTGGTATCCCCGTAAACTATCAATACGAATCCCTTAGTATAAGAGATATTGGTTCTTACATAGAGGCGCTTTTGCAAAAGTATTTCCTTATAAAGCCTATGGAAGTACAAATAGAACCAGGAAGAGGACTTGTAGGAGATGCTGGAGTGTTGGTTAGCTCTGTGATAGGCAAAACCACAAAATATATAAACGGTGAAGAATCTTACTGGATTTACTTAGATACTGGGGTATTTAACGGGCTTGCTGAAGTTTTAGGGGGCATAAGCTATCCTATGTATGCTGAGCAAAAAGGCGAGATAAAACCATACACCATAGCTGGGGTTAGTTGCGACAGCATGGATATAATATCAAATTTCACATATCTTCCAGAGGTGGACATAGGCGATAGAGTGTATATAATGGCAACGGGTGCTTACACTACAGTTTACGCTGCCAATTTCAACGGCTTTGGCATACCGGAAACTGTTTTTGTATAAAGCTTTTATTTTTAAGTATACCTTTATATACTTACTCACTATAAAGTGCCTACTTGACAAGATAAACTATACACTTTAATATAAAACTATCAAAAAACCAAAGGAGGTTTAACCTATGGCAAGACTTGTCAAGTTAAGCGGCAAAGGACCTGTACAGGTAAAAGCCCAAGAAGAAAAATGGGTTTGCACGTGTGGGCTGTCAAAGGGTTTCCCATTTTGCGATGGATCTCACAAAAAGACCCAAGACGAAGCTGAAGGAAAGCTTTATATATATAGTGAAAACGAAAGGATAGAGTTAACATAAGGAGAAGTCTATGGATCAAGAGTTTGACAGACAAAAGGTCAAAGCTTATATAGAAGGTTTGAAGATTTTAAAAGCCAAAAACGATGAGCTTCTAAAAGAAATTGAAGCTGTGGCAAAGCATGCTCCAGTGGAAGGCTGTGAGCGTTTTATGAAGGCAATGTATGATAACCTAAAACAAAATTCTGAAAACATATCTGGTGCCATCGAATACTGGGAAGGCGAGTTAAAATAAACATGCAAGGCCCGGCTTAGGGCCTTTTTATTAAACATAAGCTTTAATGTATAATATTTAGGTGAACTATAAAATTATAGCTATAGATGGACCAGCTTCCAGTGGTAAATCAAGCGTATCGCGGGAGCTTTCTAAGATTTTGGGATATATTTATTTCAATACAGGTCTTGTTTATAGAGCCATTGGTTTTTTAAAATCAAAAAATATAGATTTTTTTGATGCTGTAGAAAAAAATAGACTTGTTTTTGAGCTTTTAATAGGACAAACAAAAGTAATTTTTGATCATGATGATATAACAAAAGAACTTACAAAAGAATATGTAGGGGCTTTGGCGTCAGAGGTGGCAAAAGAACCAAGTTTAAGGGAAAAGATAATCGTGTTTCAAAGATCTTTGGTAAAAGATAACGCCGTTGTAGAAGGAAGGGATGTTGGTACTCACATATTTAAAGATGCCACGATAAAGTTTTTTATAGATGCAGATCCAAAAGAAAGAGCATTGAGAAGGTATTTGGAAGAAGGTGGGTCTTATGAGGATATTTTAAATAAAATCCTAAAACGAGATGAAACCGATAAAAACAGAAAAGATTATCCTTTTAGAAAAGCAGAAGATGCCATACAAATAGATACCACTTGTATGACAAAAGAAGAGGTAATAAATCTTTGCATGGAGTATATTAAAAAGGTTTTATGAAAGAATCCATTGCCCTTCTTATCACCGGTGCCAGTGGAAGCATTTACGCTGTTAGGACTTTTGAAGTGCTAAAAGAGCACTACGATCTACATGTGGTGATGTCAAAAACCGCCAAGTACGTAATGGGTTATGAAACAGGAGTTGGTGAGGAGTTTTTTAAAAAAGAAGCCCATGTTTACGATTATACAGATTTTGCAGCTCCTATATCAAGCGGGTCTTTTTTATGCAAGTTTAAAGGGGTTTTGGTGGTGCCTTGTTCTATGGGGACTTTGGGAGCTGTGGCAAGCGGTGTTGCCCAAAATCTCATTCACAGAGTATGCGATACAGCCCTAAAAGAGAGAGTACCTCTTGTTATGCTTGTAAGAGAGATGCCTTACAACAGTATACACCTTGAGAACATGCTAAAACTAACAAACGCCGGTGCCATCATAATGAGCGCAAGCCCTGGTTTTTATCATAAGCCAAAAACCTTAGAAGAAAGTATAGACTTTGTAGTAGGAAAAGTTTTAGATACCCTAAGAATAGATCACAACATCTACAAAAGGTGGAAATCCTCATGAGGATAGTATTTTGCGGTACCTCTTCTTTTGCGGTGCCCTCTTTGGAGCTTTTAGCCAGTGAGTTTGAAATAGCCCTTGTAATCACCCAACCAGATAAACCAGCCGGAAGAGGTCAAAAACTCACGCCTCCTCCTGTAAAGCAAAAAGCCCTAGAGCTAAATCTAAACATCTCTCAGCCAGAAAAAATCTCTTTTTTAAAAGAAGAGCTTTTAAATATAAAACCAGATATCATGATAGTGGTGGCTTACGGGCAGATAATACCAAAATCAATGCTTGAAATACCAACGTTTAAATCGCTAAACCTTCACGGGTCAGTGCTTCCAAAGTATAGAGGTGCAGCCCCCATCCAACGGGCTTTGATGCAAGGAGAAAAAGAAACGGGAAATACAGTCATTCTGATGTCTTCTAAGATGGATGAAGGAGATATTTTATCTGTAGAATCTATACCTATAGAACAAGAGGATAACTACGAGAAACTTTCTAACAAACTATCTATAAAAGGTGCAAAGCTTTTAAAAGATACTATTTTAAGCTGGGTAAGTGGCAGCATAAAACCCATTCCTCAAAACCATCAAGAAGCCACATACGCTATGCCTATTTTAAAAGAGGAGTTAAGGATATGTTTTAAAACAAGTGCTTTTAGTATACACAACAAAATAAGAGGTGTATATCCAAACGCCTACGGCGTTTCAGGCGATCGCAATATCAAAATCCTAAAAACAAACATTGTAGAAAAAGATCTAAACCTAAAACCCGGTGAACTTTTTTACGATGGGAAATCTCTTTTTGTAGGTACTGGAGATTTACCTTTGGAGATTTTAGAGATTATGTCTTTAAAAGGAAAAAGAGTAAGCGGAAAAGAGTTTGCAATGGGTTATCTAAATCAAGTTAAAAAGTTTTATTAAAAATGGTTTTTGAGCTTTTCAAAGAAAATATAGAACTTTTTAATCTAATAAACCATCATCACGATAAATTTTTTGATAGATTTTTTTATACATACACATCTCTTGGTTCTGGTTGGGTGCTTTTACCTTTTTTAGCTTACATATATACATTTAGAAGATACAAGTTAAAAGTTTATCTTGTGACACTTATCATAGAGACAATCCTTGTGACGGCCTTAAAAAATATTTTTGATCAGCCAAGACCAGCAAGTGTTTTAAAACATGTTCATCTTCTTTATAAACTCTATTGGGGATCTTTTCCCTCTGGGGACACTGCGATGGCTTTTGTGATAGCCATGGTGGGTTCTTACAACGAAAAACCTCTTGTGAAAGCATTTTTCTTTTCTTACGCTTTTTTAATAATGTATGAAAGATCTTACGTAGGGGTTCATTTTCCTCTTGATACCATCACGGGTGCTTTGATAGGAGTATTTAGTTTTTATGTGGCAAAGGCTTTGGTGGATAGTTCTTTTAAAAGCTCAATATAAGTGGGGTTTGTCTGCAAGGTAGGTACTCTTTTAAAGTGTTCTATACCAAGTTCTTTAGCCATGTTTTTATAAAGGTAGTCCATCTCGTAAAGGGTTTCTGAATGCTCTGATACAAAGCTTATAGGCACAAGGCAAAGTTTTTTTATACCTTGCTTTGCCAAATTTTCTATGGTTTTATCGGTGGGGGGCTCTAACCACTTCACTGGTCCTACTTTGCTTTGATAAGAGATCATATATTTGTTTTTAAAGTTTTTCATAATAAGCTCAACAGATTTTTCTATCTGATCTTTGTAAGGATCTTTTTTGTCTATTATCTTTTGAGGCAGGCTATGGGCTGAAAAGAGTATAAAATATTCATCGTCTATACCGCTGTTTTTAATATTTTCTGTCCAGGCTTTTATAAAAAGCGGATGATCGTGATAATCTCTTATCTCTTTTACAGGTGTATCTTTTAAACTTGATTTTTTAAAAAGCCTATAAAACTCTTTAAAAGAAGAGCCTGTGGTGGTAGAACTATAATGTGGATAAAGGGGTAAAAGCACTATCTTTGAAGGTTTTACCTTTTCTAAGTTTGATATAGCCTCAGCGGTAAAAGGATGCCAATATCTCATCGCTATTTCAACGATATAATCTTGACCTAAAGCTTGTTGAAGGGCGTTTTTTTGGAGTATGGTTTGCTCTTTCTGAGGGGATTTACCGCCCATAATTTTATAATAATACTCTGTTTTTTTGGCTCTAAATGTAGATATTAAAAAAGCCACTGGTTTTTGAATGGATCTTGGGATTTGTACTATATCGTGATCGGAAAATAAATTGTACAAAAAAGGGCGAATGGCGGACATGGAATCTGGTCCGCCCATATTTAAAAGCACTACCGCAGTTTTTGACATCAGATAAAATCTAGGCCTCTTTTCTTAGCTTTAAAGCCATTTCCATCATATTTTTTAAGGCTGGTTTTACCTCTTCCCATCTTCTGGTTTTAAGACCGCAATCAGGGTTTACCCATAAAAGGGATTTATCTAAAACCTTCATAGCTCTTTTCATCACAATTTCCATCTCTTCTACGCTTGGAATAGTCGGCGAGTGAATATCGTACACACCTATACCTATTTGCCTATCCCACTTTCCAAATCTCTCAAAAGCCTCTAAAATCTCACCTTTACTTCTTGAAGCCTCTATGGATATCACATCAAAATCCATATCGTATATTTTGTCTATGATATCGTTAAACTCTGAGTAGCACATATGAGTGTGTATTTGGGTTTTTGGGTTTGCTTTTGAGCTCAGTCTAAAAGATTTTATAGCCCAATCAAAATAATCTTCCCAGTCTTTTTTCTTTATGGGTGTACCTTCTCTAAAAGCCGGTTCGTCTATTTGGATTATCTTTATACCGCTTTTTTCTAAATCTTTTACCTCGTCTAATATAGCTAAGGCTATCTGATAAGCCACCTCTTTTTTTGGTATATCCTCTCTATAAAAGCTCCAATTTAGTATAGTAACAGGGCCTGTTAGCATGCCTTTTACAGGTTTTTGGGTTTTTGACTGAGCATAGAGTATTTCATTTAGGGTCATCGGCTCATCTCTGTAAACATCGCCGTATATAATTGGTGGTCTATAGCCTCTTGAACCGTAAGAGATGATCCAGCCGTGCTCTGTGGTGGCAACACCTTTTAGCTTTTCGGCAAAAAACTCCACCATATCTGTACGCTCAAACTCCCCATGCACAAGTACATCAAGCCCTATTTCCTCTTGGAAGGCTATGACGTTGTCTATCTGGCTTTTAATAAAAGCCTCATACTCTTGCTTTGAAATTTTGCCAGATCTAAAAGCGCTTCTGGTTTTACGCACCTCTTCGGTTTGAGGGAAAGACCCTATGGTGGTGGTGGGGAAAATAGGCAAGTTTAGTATGCTTTGCTGGAGTTTTATACGCTCTTTGTAAGGAAGTTCTCTTTGAAAATCACTATCTTTTAGAGCTTTTATACGATCTATCACAACTTGATTTTTACCAAAGCTTCCTTCAAAAAGTTTGGCTGAAGCCTCTACTTCTTTTAGACTTTCTTTGTCCCCTAAGAAGGCGTTTTTGAGGGTTTTTAGTTCTTCAAGCTTTTGCTTGGCAAAGCTAAGTCTATCTTTTAGGTCTTTGTCCATCTTTGTTTCAAGCTCAACATTTACTGGAAGATGAAAAAGAGGAGAAGAGTTTGAAATAGATAAATTTGGTGCTATTTTTGAAAGCTCATCTATTAGCTTTAACTTATCTCTTAGGTTTGCTCTCCATACTTGACGGCCGTTTATAATACCAGCTATAAGCTCTTTGTCCTTTGGAAAACCGTATTTTCTAAGGTTTTCAAGGTTTTCAGCGTTTGAGCAAAGATCAAGCCCTATACGTTTTACAGGTAAATCTATAATATCTTTATAAGCACTAACACTGTCGTAATACGTGATTAGCTCTATATCTGATACTTGACTTAACTCTTCGTATATTTTTTTGACAGCGTTTAATTCATAGTCTTTTAAATCAAACACGAGGCCTGGGTCTTGTAAAGAAACTATGTTTACACCTTCTGTTTTTAGGTTTTTAAGAATATCTTTATACACTTCCAAAAGAGGTTCTAAAAAGTAATAAAGGGTTTTCTCATTTTCTATTTTTGAGGTTTCCAAAACACTAAAACCATCTTTTGTGGTTTTTTTATAGGTTTTTGATAGTTTTAAAAATGTAAAGGGGGCTATGAGGTATGGTTTTGGGTTTTGGACTTTGTCTTTGGCGTTTAAATAGCATCTTTTGGGTTTATTTTCTAAAAGCTTAAAATTGTTTGATTCTAACTCCGGGACTATATAATGATAGTTTGTGTTGAAATACTTTGTCATCTCCATGGCAGATTTGCCACGAGCCATTTCAAAATAGGTTTCAAGCCCTTTGTACTCACCAAAGCGAGATGGTATCATACCCACCATAACAGCGGTATCTAACATAAAATCGTAAAAAGAAAGCTCTCCCACAGGGATTTCATCAACGCTCTCTGAATAAGCTCTTATTCTTTGGGCTTCGATGTTTCTCATTTGTTCATAAAACTGTTCTTCTGTTATAGCTTTTTTCCAAAAGCTTTCAAGGGCATTTTTAAACTCTCTTTTCTCACCTAATTTTGGATAACCATACGCCAGTGCTTTCATAAAACCTCCTAAATATTTAAATACATTATTATATCACATCAAAGGTTTTCCAACACCCTTTTGGCCTGTTCGTACTCTTCTTTTGATATTTCCCCTCTTAAATATTTGTCGTTTAGGGCTTTTAGCGTATTGGCTTTATGACTTCCAAACAATTTCCCCAATATCCCTAAAATCCCAAAAACAAGTATCACCAAAGACAAAAGCCATAATATCATTACAAGCATAATTTTATTATAATAAGTTTGATTGAACAATATATAATTTTAGTTTTCCAAAAGATTGGCACGAAGTTTGAGATCAGATTAATATGTTACTGCAAAATTGCAGTAAGTTGGATATCTTAAAATCGCTTAAAGAAGTTATAAATGACTTGTATTACTTGTAAGAGGATTTATTGGAAGTTAAATACTTATTTTTTGTCAAATCTTTAACCCAAGACAAAAGAAATATTCCCGATCTCTTGCTGGTGTTACAGCTAATTTAAGTTTTTTACTAACCTCTCCCAGATCTTTAAATTTTCGTGTGCATTAAAATCAAAATCACCACACACAAAATTTTTGCGTACCTTATAGCGTCCACAAACTGCTTTGTTTACGGTAAAACAATTATTAACGTAAGCAAAAAAATTTGTATACGTTAGACCGTACTCAAAAATTATCATATCTCAGCTTCTCCCACAATCTCCAATATTTTAATAAAAGCATACTTTGCAGGTTTATTCCCTTCCGCCATTTCATAAAGCTTTATTAATCCAGACTTTTCTAATATTTTTAAAATTTCATTAGAAGAGCTTTTTTTAGGAGCACCTATTGCCTCTTTAAATTTAGTAGTGGTAATTATTGGCTGTCTAAAAAATGCATCAAGGGCAGGAATAGCATATTGAGATTTAGTCGCTTGTATGAATCCATCTTTCATCTCATTGTAAAGATTCAAAAGCTTTTGAGCTTTATCAATATTTATTTTAGCCTGCTGGATGACTGCCGTCAAAAAGAAATCTATCCAACCGCTCCAATTATTATCTTTAGTTATCATTAGCAATCTATCATAATACTCAGTTCTATTTTTTTCCAAATACTCACTCAAATAAAAACTTGGCCTTGATATTAGGCTTTTCCAATACAAAAATAAAGGAATTATAAGACGCCCAACCCTACCATTACCATCTTCAAAAGGGTGAAGGATTTCAAACTGAGCATGCAATAAACCAAGCTGGACTATTTTATCAGGATAATCATCAGATTTTAAAAACTTTTCCCAGTATTCAAGATGCTCTGGCAAAATAATAGGGTCTGGTGGTACATATCTTGCATTTTCCATAGAGCTACCGGGAGAGCCAATCCAATTTTGAGATTTCCTAAACTCACCGAGCAATCTATACTTTCCTCTTACATCAGTTAATAAAATCTTTTGAAGTTCTTTAATTAAAGACAAAGTTAAATCTCTATACTCAATTGCCTGAGAGCCATATATTAAAGCCTTTTTATAATTTAAAACTTCTTTTAAATCTTCTCTTAAAGATTGAGAGATGTTTTTAGGAGTTATGCCAGCCTCTTCTTTTAAAACATCTTCAAAAGTTGTTTGAGTTCCTTCAATCTTGCTTGATAATACAGCTTCATTAGTAGCCAATGGAGCAAGTAAAATATCTGGATTTGGCAATGCTCTTAATATTCCATCAAAAAGAGCTATTCCTCTGTGTGCTTCTCCTATATTTTTTATAAATGGCTCTAATCGCAAATCTTTTGGTGGAAACTCTATAGGTATATATGACTTAACTCTACTCATTTTGCCATATTTCTGCAGGGGTGTCCATTCTGCCTCTTAATACATCAGCTGCTTTAAAAAGATGATCTTCAAGCTGTCTTAATGTGATTTTTTCACTAATGCTCATACCAATGAATTATAGCACACTTGCTTAAAAGGAGCATAAATCATCATATCTTCTCTAAGCTAATCATAGAAGTGTTATAATAAAACTATGGATATAAAAGATGCTAAAAAACTAATTGCCTTGGCAAGGGAAAGCATAAAGACGGAGTTTGAAAACAAAGAGCCCTTCGTAGAAGAGGATATAAAAACAAAGTTTTCAAAACCCCAAGGGGTTTTCACCACACTAAATACATACAAAGATCATCAGCTTAGAGGATGTATAGGTTTTGTAGAGGCAAGGTATCCGCTTTGGCTTGGAGTTATATACACAGCTAGGTTGGCAGCTTTTAAAGACCCAAGGTTTGAACCTTTAAAAAAAGAAGAACTTGAAAACATAGTGATAGAGCTTAGTATTTTAAGTACACCAAAGCGTATAATACCTGATCCAAAATATATATGCATAGGAAGAGATGGGCTTATAGTAAAATATGGCAACATATCAGGGCTTTTGCTACCTCAAGTTGCCACAGAATACAACATGAACTGGGAAACGTTTTTACAACACACGTGTTTAAAGGCTGGTCTTCCAAGAGATTGCTATAAAAACCCTCAGGTAGAAGTTTATTCTTTTTCTGCTGAAGTTTACAAAGAACTAAGCCCAGGTGGGGATGTGGTAAAAGAAGAATCTTTTTCATGTGGGACATAGAGTGCTGTAAGCACATTTTAGCTCTATATCTCACAAACAAAGTTCCCAAGAGGTAAGAAATGCTTTTAGAGCGTTTAAAAAAAGAGCAAATAGAATGCTCAAAAAAGATAATAAAAAAAGATGGTTTCAAGGATTTTAATACAATAGGTGGTATAGATTTAACGTTTATAAAAAATAAGGATAAAACTATAGGCATAGGGGCTTTGGTAATCCTTGATAAAGATAAAAATAAAATCTATGAACACATTTATAAAGATTATGTGGATTTTCCTTATATACCTGGGTTTCTTAGCTATAGAGAGTTTCCTATTATGGAAAAGCTTGTAAACACTTCAAAAGTATTGCCAGACATCTATATGATAGACGGCAACGGTATGCTTCATCCAAGATTTTGCGGACTTGCCTCACACTTTGGTGTAAAACTAGATAAAATCTCTTTTGGTGTAGCTAAAAAACTCCTTATAGGTGATATAGACAAAGAGAACAACATAATATTAAACAACATCATTGTAGGAAAAGCCCTAAAAACGAAGAAAAACGTAAAACCAATCTACGTATCAATAGGGCATAAAATATCCCTTGAAAGCGCTGTAAATATAACCCTTCACTTTTCAAAGTACAGGATACCAGAACCCACAAGACTTGCTCACAACCTTTTAAAAGAGATAAGAAAAGAGGTAGAGACTTGATTTTTAAAAACGCACTATTTTTTTCCGTTGCAGTTTTTATAAGTAGAATCCTTGGATATATAAGAGATGCTGTTTTTGCATATTATTTTGGTGTTTCTTATCTATCCGATGCTTTTTTTATAGCTTGGAGACTGCCAAATACATTGAGAAGGCTTTTAGGAGAAGGGGGTCTAAACGCCTCTTTTGTGCCTATATATGGAGAGCTTTACAAAAAAGACAAAGAACTTTCAAACAGATTTTTTTCAGGGGTGTTTTGGTATTTAGCTTTTATAAACATGATTATAATAACCTTTGTTATACTTTTTGCTCCTTATGTGGTAAAGATAATAGCCCCAGGTATCACAAATCCATTGGCTTTAGAAAAGGCCTCTTTGTTTATAAGGTTTTTGATAGTAAATCAGATGTTTTTTAGCATAAACGCCCTTTTGATGGGTGCTTTGAATGTAAAAGGTATATTTTTTAGAAGCGCTTTTACTCAAGCGATATTTAATATTAGTATGATATTTTTCATCATAATTCTTCAAGATAAAATTGGCATATTTTCAGCCATAATAGGTGCTTTGGTGGGAGGAGTATCCCAAGTGGTATTTTTATTTTCAAAAGCTCTAAAACTTGATATAAAACTAAGCTTTTGTTTTGAATGGAATGATCATATAAAAACGTTTTTTAAAAGACTAATACCTGCATTGCTGGGGTTTGGGGTAGCACAGCTTTCTTTTTTTGTGGATACGTTTTTGGCTTCTATGCTTGGAAAAGGGGTAATATCTTACATGTATTATGCCAACAGACTTTTTCAACTTCCTATAGGACTTATGTCAGTAGGACTTGCCAATGCTCTTTTATCATCTTTAAGTGTAGGTGAGGATAAAACCAAAAGAACATCAGAAGCCATAGCTGTGATAAGCCTTCTTACGATACCAGCCTCTTTTGGGCTTTTCGTATTATCAAAGGATATAATAAATACGCTTTATCATCATGGGCTTTTTAATGAAAAAGACGCTTTAAACACCGCTCATGTGCTTGCTATATTATCTCTTGGTATTACATTTTTCTCTTGGCAAAAGATACTTTCAAGCGCTTTTTTTGCCAACAAAGATACGATGTCTCCAAGCCTATCTACGCTTATAGGCGTTTTAGTAGAAGGTATATCTGGTTATACGTTTGCTTTTTTACTGCATTTTTCTTTTATAGGGCTTGCTATGGGTACTGTGTTATCTGGCCTTAGTTCGTTTTTATTTTTAATGTGGCGTTCAAAAGGTGAATTTATAGATTTAAAAATGCTAACAAGCTCTTGTTTAAAAGCTCTTGTTGGGGCTTTGTTTATGTGTGTTTTCATACTATATTTTAAAAGGTTTGTACCTTATCCTTGGCTAAAGATAGCCATATTCATACCAGCTGGTGCTTTGGTGTATTTGATGTCTCTTTTTCTTTTGAGAGAACCATTTTTTATCTCTATTTTTAAAAGCTTAAAAAAGAGAGCTATTATATGATAAATTAATAATATGGAAAATGTATCTGTTTTAGCAGCTTTTTTAGCAGGTGTTATAAGTTTTTTGTCTCCTTGCGTGTTGCCCATAGTCCCAGCTTACTTATCGTATCTTTCTGGAAATAGCAGTGTAAGGGCAGATAAAAATTTTGATATTGATATACTTATAGCGTCTATATTTTTTGTGCTTGGTTTTACCGTAGTGTTCAGTATAATGGGGTTATCTGCATCTTTTATAGGTGGGCTTTTTAGAGATTACTCTTCTTATATCAGTAAAATAGGTGGGGCTTTTGTAGTGTTTTTTGGGCTTCATTTTTCTGGTGTTTTGATCAAAAAAGATTTTCTTAAATACCTTGGAGCTTTTGAAGGGTTTTTGTTTAGTTTTTATGCTTTTCATATGATAAACCTAAAAACATTTTTAGAGTTATCGGCGGTGGTAAGCATAGTCTTCGCCCTTTACATGCTAAACCTTCACAACGTTTTGTACCAACAGTTTAAGCTTACAGACGATTCAAAAATAAACATGAACACAAGAAAAGGGTTTTTAAAGTACGTTTTTGCTTTTACGGTGGGTCTTAGCTTTGCCTTCGGGTGGACTCCTTGTATAGGACCAGTGCTTGGTTCGATATTATTTTACGCTTCACAAGAAAGCACCCTTTACAAAGGTGCTTACCTTCTTTTTATATACTCTATGGGGCTTGGAGTGCCTTTCATCGCATCTGGGGCTTTGTTTGGGGCTTTCATAGGATTTTTAAAGCGCTTTAAAAGAGCTTTCGAACTGGTGGAAGTTGTAGGCGGTATACTCCTGGTACTAATGGGGATATTCTTAGTGCTTGGTAAAATTACGATGATATCATCTTTGATATAAAATCTATATCATATTATATATTGCATAATGATATCTTATATCAGATAAAAATATAAGATATTGATATATAATATTTAGATGCTTGAGATTGTTACATTTCCCAATGAAATTTTAAAGCGCAAGACAAACCCAGTTAAATCTATTGATGCCGAGATAAAAGAAATCATAAAAGAGATGAAAGAAACCATGTATAAAAACGATGGTATAGGCTTAGCTGCCAATCAGGTAAATATACCACTTAGTATAATGGTTATAGATACCACTTCAAGAGAAGATGACCAAGAGAAATTCAAAGACGTACTTATAAATCCAACGGTTTTAGCAAAAGAAGGTGAGATAAAGTTTAAAGAAGGATGTCTTTCTTTTCCGGGTTTGCAAGTAGAAGTTATAAGAGCTAAAGAAATCACTATAAAAGCCATAAACGAGTGCGAAGAAGAAGTGATATTAAACTTAAGTGGACTTCCGGCAATAGTATTTCAACACGAGTTTGACCATCTTAACGGTATAACATTTTTGGATAGATTAAGCGGTATCAAAAAACGTCTTGCCCTTGAAAAGTATCAGAAGATGCTAAAAGAAAAAGTAAGTGCATGAACGTTTATATCGAAAAGTTTTATAGCTTTGAAGTAGATTATAGAAATTACAGAGTCTTAGGATACGTAGATGTAAAATTAGAAAACGCTGTTAGATTAAAGTATATAAAAGTATTACAAAACAAACTAGACAACAGCGTATTCTTACAAATGCCTACCTGCAAAGACTCCAAAAAACCTTTTTTTGAGCTTTTAGACTCAAATATAACAGAATATATAAAACAAAACGTAATAAAAATGCTGAGTGAGAGCCTATGAGAAAGTATATCACCAACACACTAGCGATACTTACAATAAGTTTGGTGTTATGGCTATCAGAAGCCGTATACGGTCTTTTTTATGATCATAGTAAAGGTCCTGTCTTCTATACAATATTTGGTATCACATCTTTTGTTTTTGGGTTTTCAATAATAAAGCTCCTTTACGATGAGTTAGTGGAGGTTGTAAAAGAACTACGATCTGGCAAAGGCCTTTTTGATGTAATATACGATCTTTTATCATCTTTAAAGCTTGCATTCTTTTTAATGATTGCAATAGCCATATTTTCTATGCTTGGTTCTACATACGTAGAACAAGAACAGCCCTTTAGTTTTTACGCTTCCAAATATGGAGTAAATGAAGCCCATCTTATAATGACTCTTCATTTAAACAACGTATTTCACTCTTGGTATTATAGAATATTGCTTTATCTTTTTGGTATAAACCTAATACTTTGCTCAATAAAAAGATTACCACCAGTATGGAAACATACCTTTGGAAGCGAACGTATATTAAAACTCGATGAAAAAGCAGAAAAACATTTAAAACCTATAAGTGTAAAATCTCAAAAAGACCCAATAGAAATAGCAAAGTTCTTGAAATCAGAGGGCTTTAGAGTTTTTTATGAAGAAGAAAAAGATAAAAAATATATATATGCCGAAAAAGGAAAATGGTCAAGGCTTGGTGTCTACATAGTACACATAGGGCTTATAATACTTCTTGCAGGGACACTTATAGATTCTTACTTTGGTATAAGGGGTATTATGCAGGTCCCAGAAGGTGAAAAATCAAACTTGCTTATGAGTTTAGATTTGGCTTCAAACAAAGTTTACAAACTTCCGTTTTATGTGTATGAAAAAAGGTTTAAGATAATAACCTACGGCAAATCATCTCCAGAGTTTGCTTCTGCGGTAAAATCCTATGAAAGCTACATATACATAATAAAAGACAACAAGATAGTAAGCCAAGGGTCTTTGGCGGTAAATAAACCCTATAGCTACGACGGATACAACATATATCAAGCGTCCTATGGGCTTACAGGGTTTCCAAAAGAAATGGAGCTTATCGCCATAGACAAGAAAAAAGCAGCCTCTGGCAATCCTCAAAAAGCTTTGGCTGGTACTGTAAGATTTGTAAATTCTAAATTTGCAATGTTTGATGGCATCAGTCTTGAGATTTTAAAAAGCACATTAAACATAGAAAACCCCCAAGCTGGAGCTAACGGCGATTTGAAGCCTGCTGTTATGCTAAAAGCTAAATACAACGGTAAAAGTTATTTGATTCCAGTTATATACAGCCCAAAACTAACGCTTGTAGCTTACAACGAGATACCCGGCACAAAAAATTTTCCATACGTATTTTTTATGGATAGCTTTGTGCCCCAATATTTTTCAGGATTTCAAATATCAAAAAACCCAGGCACAGATATAATATGGCTTGGTTCTATTGTTACAATACTTGGTATGGTGCTAGCTTTCTATAAGGTAAATAGGAAAGTGTGGATAAGGTTGCAAGGAGACGAGATGAAAATGGCTCTTTACTCTCACAAGTTTAAAGAAGAGTTTCAGAAAACCTTCCTACAAAAACTAAAAACTGTGATATAATAATAAGATAAGGCCCGGTAGCTCAGTTGGTAGAGCATACGGCTGAAAACCGTAGTGTCGGCGGTTCGATTCCGCCCTGGGCCACTTTATGGCTAAAAGTTTAAAAGTTTACAGCTTTCTTTTAATACTGGTATATTTAAGCATAGCATTCTCAATACTATCTATAAGTTTAGTTAGTTTTAGCCCTATATTTTTTATAGGTATTGCTTTGGTTGTTATAGGCATTTTTCAGGATTTTAAAAACAAATATTTACCAAGAATCGTTGTAAATACAATTGCAGTTTCATCTGTGATTTTGGTTTTTGCAGTAAGCTTCAACATAACTGCACTTTTTGATTTTGCTAAAAACATAATAATAACGTTCTTAGGCATCAAATCCTTAGAGAAAAAGCAACCAAGAGACATATACCAAATACTTATATTGGAAACCATGGGTATGGGTATAGTAGGGGTTGCCACCACAGATATAAAGTTTTTAGCGATGCTAATAATTTGGGTTTTCTTGAGCATTTTTATATTCTTAACCACAAATATTTTTAAAAGCCTAAAAGACGAAATCTTAACAAAATATCATATAAAACTTATCAGCTACGCTGTAGGGTTTATATCTATAAGCACCGTAGTTATAGGATTTTTCATATTTCTTGCTATGCCAAGGATACAATCGCCTCTTTTAAACATAGGAATAGGGGGTATTTCAAATACAGTAGGATTTTCTAATACACTTTCTCCATCAAACGCCACCAATGTACTAGAAAACACCTCCACAGTTTTCAGAATATTTAACATAAAAGGAGATATAAATTTAAAGGATGCTTACTTCATAGGAGAAACCTTAGATTATTTCAACGGCATAAGTTGGACTCACAAACATAGAGCAAAGGGACCAAAGATTCTAAAAGGTAACCTTGTATCTTGCGATATCATGATAGAGCCAAGCTACGACAATATTCTTTTTGGTATCTTGTTTCCATACATGGTTAAAATCTATAAAAACCCTATAAAAGTTTATATAACAAGCGATAATACGATAAGAACAAATAAACCCATCACAAATAGAACTGTTTATAGGGTGTGGTCTTACGTAACAGATTCCTATAGACAAAACCTTGTAAATATGAACAGATTTTTACAACTGCCTCAAAACATAGACCCATCAATAGTAAAACTTGCACAATTCCTAAAAGCCCAAAACAAAAATCCCATAGAGGCTGTAGAAAACTATTTTAAGCAGGAAAACTTCAAATATTCTCTAAGTAACAAAGCTTCAAATAACTTTCTATACGATTTTTTATTTAAGTATAAGGCTGGAAACTGTGAAGCCTACGCTTCTTCAACTGCTCTTTTGCTTAGATTGATGGGTGTACCTTCAAGAGTGATAGTGGGTTTTCATGGGGCTATTTACAACAAAGATGGGCACTACTTTTTTGTAACAAACTCCTCAGCTCATTCATGGGTAGAAGCATACTACAACGGTAAATGGCAAACCGTGGATACAACCCCAACAGACTACACACAGACAATACCAAAATTAAGTAAAGCAAGGATGTTTCTTGATTATATAAACTACCTATGGGATATAAATGTAATATACTATTCTACCGCAAGGCAAAAGTATCTACTGGAAAGCACCGCTAAAAATATAAAAGCTATAGCTACTCATTATACAAAATATTTAGTTTATGCAGTGGTTGTTTTGATGGTTTTTTATATGGCTTTTAATAAAATATTACTAATGTTTAGCATAGATGCCATGTATAAAGATATATGCAAAAGGTTGAAACAGTCTAATATGAAATATTGCACACCAGAGAATGCACCAAGCTTCATAAAAGAAAACGGTTTTAAAGTCTTTTTTGATATTTATATAAAAGCTAAGTATTCAAAATACGGCATAGATAAAAAAGAGAAAAAAATGGCAAAAATATATTATAATAATACTATAAAGGCTATAAAAGAGTTTAACAGTTCTATTAATAGACAACTTAGCAAAGATACATAAGAGATCTATCATAAAAAATAATAAATAATTCTATATCTTTATATATAGAGTCTTAGGCTTTAAAAATTTTGGTGAAAAGAGGTTTATATGTTTGAGAAATTTACTGAAAGGGCTAGACAGATTATATTACAAGCAAGAGAAGAAGCTTTAGAGTTTGGTCATGGTTACCTTGGTACAGAGCACTTACTTTTGGCTCTTTTAAAAGAAGACGATATACCAACACTCGTGTTAGCTAAGTTTAACATTACACCTGAGAAGGTAAAAAAAGCCATTACAAGCCAAATGTCAAGGGGAAACCACACAGGAGAAGTATTGTTTGCTCCAGATGCCAAAAGGGTATTAGAGTTTGCCGTTGAGGAAGCAAGGATATTACATCATCAATTTGTTGGTACAGAACACATATTCATAGGTGTTGTAAGAGAAAAAACAGGTCTTGGTGGCAGAGTATTAAGAGGTTTGGGCCTTGATGAATACGCCGTAAGAAGAGAAACGCTTCAAATACTAGGAGAACTACCAACTCAAGAAACCACAAAATATGTGGCGACACCTACATTAGATAGACACAGCAGAGACATAACGTCTCTTGCTGCAGAAGGTAAGTTAGATCCAGTGGTGGGAAGAGAAAAAGAAATAGAGAGAACTATTCAGATATTGGCAAGAAGAAGAAAAAACAACCCTGTTTTGATAGGAGATCCTGGAGTAGGAAAAACCGCTATAGTAGAGGGCTTAGCACAGAGAATAGTAGCCAAGAGCGTACCAGAATCTTTGATAAACAAAAGAGTGGTAGTGCTTGATATAGCGTCTATAGTAGCTGGTACAAAGTATAGAGGTCAGTTTGAAGAAAAGCTAAAAACTATTATAAAAGAGTTAGAAAAAGCGGTTAATGTAATTCTATTCATAGACGAGCTTCATATGATTATAGGAGCTGGAGCAGCAGAGGGTTCTGTGGATGCCTCTAACATGCTAAAACCAGCTTTAGCAAGAGGTGAGATTCAAATAATAGGAGCTACTACGCTTGATGAATATAGAAAATACATAGAAAAAGACGGCGCTTTAGAAAGAAGATTTCAACCAGTGTTGGTAGAACCACCTTCTGTAGAAGAAAGTATCGAGATTTTAAAAGGATTAGCTCCAAGGTTTGAAAGCTTTCACAACGTTAAATACGAAGAAGAAGCTCTGAAGAAGGCAGTGGAGCTCTCTAACAAATACATAAACGACAGATACCTACCAGATAAAGCTATAGATGTAATGGATGAGGCTGGAGCTTTGGTAAAAATAAGAGGCTCCGAAATGCCAGAAGACCTTCAAAAAATGCTGGAGCAAATAAAAGAAATAGAACAAGCTAAAGATCAAGCTGCCGCTGAACAAGATTATGAAAAAGCTGCAAACCTAAGAGACGAAGAGATGAGATTAAGAGCTAAGTTTGAAACTGCAAGACTAAAATGGAAACAAGAACAAACCATAAATAGATCTTTAGTGACCGTAAAAGATGTTGCCTCTGTAGTAGCAAAATGGACTGGAGTACCGGTAGATAAACTCTATGAAGATGACCTATCAAAACTAATGCACATAGAAGAAAAACTAAAAGAGAGAGTAATAGGTCAAGAAGAAGCTATAAAAGCTGTAGCAAAAGCTATAAGGCGCTCACATGTAGGTTTAAAAGGTAAACACAAACCAATAGGGGTATTTATGTTCTTAGGTCCTACTGGTGTAGGTAAAACTGAAACTGCAAAAGCTTTGGCAGAATATCTTTTTGATACAGAAGATGCTCTCATAAGGTTTGATATGTCTGAATATATGGAGAAACACACGGTATCAAAGCTAATAGGTTCACCTCCTGGATACGTAGGCTATGGAGAAGGTGGCCAACTTACTGAAAAAGTAAGAAGAAGACCGTACTCTGTAATACTCTTTGACGAGATAGAAAAAGCTCATCCAGATGTATTCAATATATTCTTACAAATATTCGATGACGGAAGATTAACAGATGGCAGTGGAAGAGTGGTAGATTTCTCCAACACCATAATCATAATGACTTCGAACCTCGGAGCAAAATCTATAATGCAGAACACAACCTTGGGATTTGAAAGCAAACAAAACGAACTTGATAAAAAGAGTATGAAGAAAAACATAATAGAACAGGTGAAAAAACACTTCAACCCAGAATTTATCAACAGGTTAGATGAAATGATAGTGTTCGAACCTTTAGACGAAAAAGACTTAGAAAAGATATTGTATCTCCAAACCAAAGAGATAAACAAAAACCTACAAGATATAGGTCTTAGTGTAGAAATTACAAAAGGGTTTGCAGATTGGATAATCTCCAAAGAGTATAAGAAAGAATACGGGGCTAGAAGCTTAAGGAGAGCTATACAAAGACACATAGAAGATATGTTAGCAGAAAAGCTCATAAACAAAGAACTAAAAGATGTGGTAAAAGTAGTAATAGATGTGAAAAACGATACACCTTACATAAAGAGCAAGAAAAAGAATACCAGAGACAAGAAAGAGGTTGTAACCACCAAATGAAGTATGAAGACGAAGCTTTTTGTCTTATTTTCATTTATAGCTATAGCGGTTTTTATGACTGAGCAAGCGCTAGCTTTCGAACTTTATAGTAAAGATTTTAAAAACGGCGGTTATATTCCGCCGTTATTTTCTTGCCTTGGAAAAGACATATCTCCAGAATTACAATGGAAAAACCCTCCAAAAGATACAAAAAGCTTTGTGCTTATAATGGAAGATTTAGATGCACCTGGCGGTGTGTTTTACCATTGGAGCGTATACGATATACCACAAAGCGTTCATGAGTTAAAAGAAGGCACAAAAGAATATCTTCAAGGCCTAAACGATTTTGGTAATATAGGTTATGGGGGACCGTGTCCACCACCTGGAAAACCGCATAGGTACTACTTTAACCTTTACGCTTTAAATATAAGCTCTTTAGGATTACCAAAAGGAGCCACAATAAAAGCCATTCAAGAAAAGATAAGATCCCATATATTAGGAAGCGCTTTTCTTTTTGGGCTTTTCAAAAGATGAATCTAACGTAAGCTGTCTACAAGGCTTTTGATTTTTATAATATCTTCTCTAAAATTTTTAAGTTCGTTTGGGTTCCTAAGAAGATAGGAAGGATGGTAAGTAACAAATATTTTTGTCCCCGGTGCTAAAACAGGACTTTTTAAGTTTGCCGATATGAAACTCCCTCTTACCTTGGTGGGAGATATCTGTTTTATACCAGAAAGCCCAACTGCCGCAGTTCTTCCAAGGGCTATTACAAGCTTTGGTTTTATAAGCTTCATCTCTTCTTTTAGTATATAAGAGCACGTTATCATCTCTTGTTCTTCTGGGGTTCTATTGCCTGGGGGTCTACATTTCACAACATTTGTTATATAATAATCCCTTTGTCTTAAAAGCCCCACTCTTTCAAGTTCCTGAGTTAAAAGTTTGCCAGCTTTTCCAACAAACGGTTTACCTTCAACATCTTCATCAGCCCCAGGTCCTTCTCCCACAAACATTATACCAGTATCAGGGTTTCCATCACCAAATACTACTTGAGTCCTTTGCTCTGATAGTTTGCATTTCTTACAATCTTTACAAGTCTCATAAAAAGCTTTTAACTGCCGTAGCAGTTCTGACGTGGTAGACTTATGACTACCTAAAGTTTCTTGGATTTTATTGTAAACGTTTTTACCTACATCATTTTTTACACTTTTGCTTAATTTTTTATCAATATAAATTTTGCCAAAACCTATACTTTCATATATAAAAGCGCTGTTCACGTAGGTTTTAACCTCTCTATAAGTTTTGACCAGAAACCTTGTTTAGACTGTACATTTATGTCTAGAGGAATGTTTTTTAAGCTTTGGGTAAGCTCATCTGTCAGAGTCTTATCAAAAGGTTTTTGGTCTACTATTTTTCTTATAATATTTTTGTTGTAGGTTATATAACCTAAATATTTTAAATTTATATCTAAAAAGCGCTGAGACACGGTGTTTATACTGTTAAATATTTTTAAACCTTCTTCCTTTGAACTACATTTGTTTATCAAAATGTAAAAATCTTTTAACATCATAGATGTGTTTAACACCTTTATAAGAGCATACGCATCTGCTACAGCAGTAGGCTCTGGTGTAGATATAACAATCGGTATATCAGAAGACGATGTAATAATAAGCGTTTCGTTGTGAAGGCCTGGCGGTGTATCAAAAATAATGATATCAAAGTTATTCTCAGCATATTCGTGAATTCTATCAAGAATTTCTGTTATATCTTTTGAAGATAAGTTTACAAGCTCTTGAATACCGTTTCCACTGGATATAAAAGATACGTTGTTGTTTATTTTAAAAACTATCTCATCTATACTTGCTTTACCGTTTATAAAATCAGATAGGTTTTTCTCTGGAGTGAGCCCGAGCATAATATGTACGTTTGAAAGACCAAAATCTCCATCTATGATAAGCACCCTTTTACCAATGTTTCTTATTATCATAGCAAGATTTATGCTTATAAGAGTTTTGCCGACACCACCTTTGCCGCTTGCTACAGCTATATATCTTGTATTTGAACCTTTGTCTATAGCCCTTTTCAGGTGCGATAGTTGTCCTTCCATCATATCGTACCTCTTAATAAAATATTAGCTATATTGTCGTAGGTGGCAACCTCTATATCGTTTGGTACTTTCTGACCGAACGTCAAAAAAGATATGGGAAGATTCGTTTTAAAAGCTGCATTTACTATACATCCAGGATAAACTGTCTCATCAAGTTTTGTAAATATAATACTTTTTATGCCAAGCTCTCCAAACCTTTTAGCGCTGTCTAATATTATTCTTTCATCGGTAGTGGTACTAACCGTAAGAGCTATCTCCAAGGAAGGGACATTTTCCAAATAATGCTTTAGCTCTTTTAATCTTATAGAATCGTATTGACTTCTTCCAGCCGTATCTATAAATATAATGTCAAGGCTCGATAGCTCACCTATACATTCTCTAAGCTTTTGAGGCGTATCTGCCACTCTAAGAGGCATTTCTAAAAGATTTACATAAGACTGAAGCTGTTGCACAGCGCCTGTTCTATAACTATCAAGTGTTATAACACCAGTTTTAAAACCCTGCGTCTTATACATATATGCAAGCTTTGCTATGGTAGTGGTTTTACCAACGCCAGTAGGACCTACCAAAGCCAATATACTTAAAATGCTTTTACTAAAGTCTAAGGTTTTTAAAGAAATATTTTTAGATAAACCTTCTTTTAAAGATTCGTAATCATCTTCATATTTTAAATCAAGCCTATTTATATTTATATCAAAACCACAAGAATCTTCAAGGATTTTTTTAGCTATATCTTGCTCAACACCCATGCTTATGAGCCTAGTAGCAAGATTCATAGCCCTTAGTGAAAAGTCATCGTTTGATTGATATTGTGGCTTAGGAGTTTGCATTTGTTGAGGAGGCTCTTGTTTTACATTCTTAACAACATTTACCACGTCCTTTAAAGTAGTTTTTATTTGCTCTATCTCTGTATATAATTCTTTTTCTTTGTTAAAATGTGATTGGAAATCCTCGTCATCGGCTATGCCTATTGTAACCTCTAATTTGTTTGTAGAAAAAAATAACCATTTCTTGGTTTTTACTACTTTTGTGGACATAATGGTAGCTTTATCTCCATACATCGTTTTCGTTAGCTCTATAGCCTCTTGGAGTGAGTCTACCAAAATCTTTTTAATTTTCATCTACCACACCAAGCACCTTCATATTTACCTGTTTATCTATTTCATTATAAGCTATAATGTTTAATTGTGGCAAGTATCCTTCTAAAGCTTTTCTCACAAACCTTCTTATGTTAGGTGACGTAATAAGCACAGGTTGAGCCTGAAACTCTGCAAACTTTTTCATATTCTCTGATATATTTCTTTGAAGTCTGTTTATCAAAAGATCTAAAAATTCCTCCTCTTTGTTTTCTCTTATATAAGAGTTTAGTTTAGTTTCAACCCTAGGAGAAAACGCAATCACGTAAAGAGTGTTATCTTTCATAAAACGCTTTGTTATATGCTTTGAAAGCTTTTGCCTTACAAACTCTACTAAAAGCTCAATATCGTTAACTCTATCTATATAATCACCCACAGTTTCTATTATAGTTACCATGTCGTTGACCGGTACGTTTTCTTTTAAAAGGCTCTGGACAACCCTATGAAGCACAGAGTAAGATACTTTCTCAGGTATTATATCTTTTATAACCTTTTGATACTTTTGAGAAAGTTTTTCCACCAAATCTATAATCTCTGCTCTTCCTATTATTATGTAAAGGTTTCGTTTGATTACCTCAGAAAGATGCGTTATTATTACGGTGGATATGTCCACTACCATATACCCAAGCTTTGTAGCTTTTGTCTTTTGCTCTTGTGTTATCCAAAAAGCTGGAAGATGGAAAGAAGGATCTTTTGTGGGTTTTCCCTCTGTGAGTTTTTCTTTTACATTGCCAAGATCTATAGCCAACAAAAACCCCGGCATCACCTCGTAGGAATCTTCTTCCACACCCCTTACAAGTATTCTATATTGGTTCGGTGAAAGCTTCATATTGTCTCTTATATGCACCAGCGGTATAATTACACCGTACTCAGCAGCTATTTGCCTTCTTATAGTTTTAATACGAGAGGTTAGGTCTCCTCCTTGGGATTCATCCACAAATGGTATAAGCCCATAGCCTACTTCCAACGTTATTGGATCTGGTTGTGGTAAAAAGTCTTCTTCTCTTTGAGCTTGAGGAGCCATTTTTTGCGCTTTCTCTTGCTCTAAAGCCCTTTGTATTTCAACAGCTTTTTGAGTTTTAAGATTTTGTTGAATATAAAAATAAAGACCTCCAAGGATTATGGCCATTATAAAAAATGGTATTTTTGGTAAACCTGGCATTACACCTATAACAGCCAATGCTATAGCACCAAACAAAAGGACTTTTGGATCCTTGGTAAAC
Source organism: Hydrogenobaculum sp. Y04AAS1 (assembly GCF_000020785.1). NCBI lineage: Bacteria > Pseudomonadati > Aquificota > Aquificia > Aquificales > Aquificaceae > Hydrogenobaculum > Hydrogenobaculum sp. Y04AAS1. Next base: position 1,400,079 of record NC_011126.1, on the reverse strand, counting down.
TGCATATATATAGCGCTACTTAGCTCTTCTTCCTTTGTGGAGGATTTTGTAGTAAGTATACCAGCAGAAACAGATAGTATTAAAGCTGGCATCTGGGATACAAGACCTTCGCCTACAGTGAGTAGCGTATAATTTTTTATTGCTTCCTGAAAATCCATACCCTTTATCACTATACCTACTACTAAACCGCCAATTATACTTAAAAAGAGTATGATAATGGCCGCCATCACATCGCCTCTTATAAATTTAGAAGCACCGTCCATAGCACCATAAAATGCCGCTTCTTTTTCTAAGTCTTTTCTGCGTTGTTTTGCTTCTTGTTCGTTTATAAGCCCTGCGTTTAAGTCTGCATCTATACTCATCTGTTTACCGGGCATGGCATCTAGTGTAAACCTCGCTGCCACCTCCGATACTCTCTCAGCACCCTTTGTAATAACCACAAAGTTTATAACAATAAAAATAAGAAATATAATAAGTCCTACAACCACGTCGCCCCCCACTACAAACCTTCCAAAAGCTTCTATAATATGTCCCGCAGCAGAAGGACCTTCGTTTCCGTAAAGAAGTATTCTACGAGCTGCAGCTATGTTTAAAGATAGCCTAAGCAACGTCCCTATCAAAAGTATGGAAGGAAACGAAGAAAGCTCTAAAGGAGATCTTATATTTAGCACCAAAATAAGCACTACCAACGAAAAGCCTATGGCAAAAGCAAGGAGAATATCAAGCAAAAAAGCTGGCAGAGGTATAAGTATAGCAGCTAAGATAATACCAAAAAATACTATGACAAAACTTTGTTGCATTAGCCTATTTTAAACCCCACCACCAAACCTACCAAAAACACTACCATATTCAAATTCTTAAAATCTATAAACTTATGCAAAGAACTTTGTTCAAAAAACTCTGATTTGTGGTTTATTATCTGGCTTTTGGCAAAATCAAAAAAATTTTCTAAAATATGATAAAAAACGTTAGAATGAGCGCCGGGTAAAAAATATCCTACTATTATAAAAACTATAAGAATAAGGGCAAAAAGCGATGTAATCTTGTTTATTAGATATCCTATCACTACTCCCATTAGAAAAACACCTATAAGCGTTGTCATTTTATCTTACCAAAGCTTTCGCAGATATCTTTTAATACACATTCTTGGCATTTTGGATTTTTTGCAGTACAAACTTCTTTTGCATGCCTTAACAAAAGAAGATAAAACGTTGTCCAAAGCTCCTTATCTACAATAGATTTTAAATGCTCTGTGGTTTTATCTGGGTCTTTGTTTTTATCAAGACCAAGCCTTTGAACTATCCTATGCACATGTCTATCTACAGCTATAGCAGGTTTTTTAAAAGCGTTTGCTAGCACCATATTGGCGGTTTTTTTACCAACACCTGGAAGTTTTACAAGCTCATCTTCTTCGTCTGGGACCTTAGAATTGTATTTATCTACTAAAATAGTGGCTATTTCTTTTATAGCGATGGCTTTTTTGTTGTAAAAGCTTATAGATTTTATCGCTTCTTTTATCTCTTCCAACGGGGCTTCTTTCATAGCTTTTGGGTCTTTAAACTTAGAAAAGAAAGACTTTCTTATGCTATTTACCTTCTCGTCTTTTTCTTGAGCTGCTAATACTGTCTCTATTAAAAGCTCAAAAGGGCTATCAAACTCAAGGTCTATTTTGGGGTTTTTATATATTTTTGAAAGCCTCTGGTAAACCTCTTTTGCTAACGTTTTCTCATCCATATAAATTATTATACAGCGTTTATATGCTAAGTGTTATTTTTATACTTTAGCACCTCTTCTTTATCACTAAAATGATATTTCACACCTTTTATCTCCTGGTAATCCTCATGTCCTTTACCAGCTATTACCACCACATCACCATCAAGGGCTATATCAAGAGCCAAAGCTATGGCTTTTTTGCGGTCCTCTTCCACCATAGGCCCTTTAGATGGGTCTATACCCTCAAGTATATCTTTGATAATATCCATCGACTCTTCAAACCTTGGATTATCGGAGGTTATTATTGATATGTCAGAAAGTTCTGAAGCTATTTTGCCCATCTTTGGTCTTTTGGTTTTATCACGGTTTCCACCTGCACCAAAGACACATATAAGACGGTTTTTGGTTATTGCTTTTGCGGTTTTTAAAAGCTTTTCAAGGGCATCTGGTGTATGAGCATAATCTATTACCACCTTAACACCGTTTAACTCTATCGTTTCAAACCTTCCTGGTATTGAGCTTAAAGAAAGAATACCTCTTTGAATCTCCTCTATATCAAACCCCATATAAAAGCCAAGAAGTATACTTGCTCCCATGTTGTAAGCTTGAAAATCCCCTTTTAGGTTTGTCTTAATCTCATAATGTTTATTTTTATAGTAAAAGCCAAAAACCTTGTTTTCTTGATCAAAATAATCTATCTTTAGATGGGCGTTTTCCGAATACCCATAAGTTATAGCTTTGTCTTTAAACTCCTCATAAAGCATGCTACCGTAATCATCGTCTATATTTAAAACACAAACCTCATACTCATAATCTTTAAAAAGCCTTCTTTTGGCGTTGAAATAGTTTTCCATGGTCTTATGATAATCAAGATGATCTTGGGTAAGATTTGTAAAGACAGTGGCAAAAAACTTTGTAGGATAAACCCTGAGTTGATCCAAAGCGTGAGAAGATACTTCTGCCGCCACAAAATCAAGCCCTTTTTCTTTGGCTTTTGATAAAAGGCTAAACCACGTTTTCACACCTGGGGTCGTGTTTGGGGCCTCTATAACCTCATTTCCCAATTTATAATACATGGTACCAATGATACCACCTTTATATTTTTGAGACAAAATAGCGTGTATTATATGTGTGGTGCTTGTTTTGCCGTTGGTCCCTGTGACACCTATGACCTTCAGATGTTCATCTGGGTTGTCAAAATGAGCTTTTACACACTCTCCAAAAGCTTTTTTAGAATCTTCTACTACTATTATATTTTTAAAATCCTTAAAAGGTTTTTCTGCTACAACGTAAGGAGCTCCTTTTTCAATGGCTTCTTCTATAAAATCATGACCGTCTTTTGAAACTCCTCTTATAGCAAAAAATACCGTATTTTTATCTACCTCTTTAGAGTTGTCTGTAATATTATACTTCTTGCAGTCTAAATTCATTGTAAACATCAAAGCTTTTGGAAATGTGTTTTTGAGGTATAGGATAATCTACTTTTACAAAGTAAAGGCAATTTGTAGTGCACTTGGTTACACAAGAGGGTAAAAGCCCTTTTTCAAGTCTGTTTATACAAAAATCACACTTTACCACTTTTTCAGTTTCTGGGTTAAAGCTTATAGCCCCGTAAGGACAGGCTATTATACAAGCTTTACAGCCTATACAAAGGTTATCCCTCACAAACACAAGACCGTCATCTCTTTTTGTCATAGCTGAAGTGGGACAAGCGTATACACAAGGGGCTACATCGCAGTGAAAACAGTTCATAGGCATAAAGTAAGAAATCTGTTCTTCTTCGTAATGTTCAAATCTAAGTACCTTCATGGGTCTTGGTCCTTCTTGGAAAAGGCCCTTTTCTTGCTTGCAGGCCACTTCGCAAGACATACATCCTATACATCTATCTATATCCATAAGCATTACGTATTTTTCCATAGGAGATTATATTATAGCATCTTTTAAATAAAACAAGACTATTCATCAAATATTCATATATGTGTGCTTAAATTCTAAATAGGAGGTTTTAAACATGAAAAATCTTTTAAAAGCAGGTTTAATAGTGGGTATTTGGCTTTTAGGATTTAATACTTCATATGCTGATGATGGTATAATGCTAAACCAAGAAAAAGCCTATCTTTTGGAGGTTATACACGATAAAATAGACATGCTACAAAATATGGAGATATGTGTAGATCAAGCCCAGTCTTGGAAAGATTTAAAAGGCTGCAACCTATACGAGCTTTGGGGAGGATATATGCCACCAGCTTGTCCCTATCCAAATCCTTACTACTGCGGGCCGATGCCTTGGATGTTTGAAAGAAAGCATAAATAGTTAAGATATGGCGGAGAGGACAGGATTCGAACCTGCGGTACGGCTTTAACCGTACAACGCCTTAGCAGGGCGCCGCCTTCGACCACTCGGCCACCTCTCCTTACCTAAACATTATATCATAACAATCTAGTTAAGAGATTTCAATTTACAAGCTTTTTTATAGAATAAGCGCTAAAAACCAACAAAACAATGCTGTAGGAAGAAAGCACCAAAAGAGGTATACTTATATCAAGGCTGTTTTTATAAAGTAAAAGCCTTAAACCCTCTACAGAATAAGTAAGGGGATTTAACAGCGCCACCACTTTTAACCATCTTGGCATCAAAGATATAGGGTATAAAGCACTGCTGGAGAAAAAAATAGGCATCGTTATTATTTGAATTACGCTCATAAACCTCTCAACATTTTTAAATATCGAGGCTATTAGCATAGAAAAACTGGCAAAACATATACCAGATAGCATGATAACAACAATTGAAAGCAAAATTGTATAAATGTTTATATAGATGTTAACGTTTATGGCTTTTGAGAGTATCATTATTAAAAAAGCTTGCACTAAAGATCTAACACCAGAGAAAATAGCTTTGCCAGTGGTAATAGAAGAATAAGGTATAGGAGCACTTAAAAATCTCGTTATCTGACCTTGATCTTTGTCCCATATTAAAGATATACCATAAAAAAATGAAACAAACATCACAGATTGAGCCAAAATACCCGGTGTCATAAAAGAAAGGTAATCGCCTTTTATGGGAATGCTCTTTATATTTTTAAACACATTGCCAAAAAGCAGTATCCAAATAAGTGGTTGAAAAGCCCTCGTTATTATATCTACTTTTTGACGTATCATCTTTCTTAGTTCTATTTCAAGTATTACAAAGCTTCCTCTTATAAAAGCCAAAAACCACATCTAACTAAGCCTTTTGACTATATTCCTTGTTTTTCTTATAGATTTTATATCTTGGGTATCTTCTTCGATATTCTCACCGGTAAGCTGAATAAAGATCTCTTCCAAAGAGGCATTTTTGTCGCCAATGAGTTCTCTTAGCTCTTCTAATGTACCTTTTGCCACTATTTGCCCTTTTTTCATGATTGCTATTCTATCGCATATACGTTCAGCTTCGTTCATATCGTGGGTAGTGATTAAAACTGCCATATCTTGTTTTTTTGATTTTAAAAAACTCCATATACTAAGCTTAGAGTTTGGATCAAGACCTACGCTTGGCTCATCTAAAAGAAGCAGTTTTGGACTGTGCAAAAGCGCCATAGCAATCTCTAACTTCCTTATCATACCACCAGAAAACGTTTGAACCATAGAATCTTTTCTATCCCATAGATTAACGGCTTTTAGCATCTTTTCTACACTATCTTTAGAAACGCCGTAAAGCTTTCCTATAAGCCTTAGATTTTCGTAAGCGCTTAGGTTAGGTATTATAGAAATGTCTTGAGGCACATAGCCAATTTGGCTTTTTATCTTGATGGGATTTTCTTTTATAGATTTTCCTTGAATTTTTACTTCACCAGAAGTGGATGGTATTATACCGGCTATTATTTTTATAGTGGTGGTCTTCCCAGCACCGTTTGTACCAAGAAGACCAAAAATCTCGCCTTTTTTTACTTCAAAACTTATGCCTTTTAAAGCCTCAAGACCGTTGTAATTTTTCTTTAGGTCTTTTACTTCTAAAAAATACTCTTCCAAACGCTTTAGTCTTTAGCTGCTAAAGGTACCACCAATCCTGCCCAAATACCGTTTATAACAGCAGCCACCACCATGAGAAAACCAAATGTAACCGTAGAGTGTTCTTGCCCATGCCACAAAATAGCACCAGCCACTTCAGCCACTACTAAAACCAGCGTTGTGAGCCACAAAAGAGCAACTCCTTTCATGATGCAAACCTCCTATCCGTTTAAACTCTATTATAACTCAATTTAGCTTTTTGTAAAAAGTTTTTTAGTATATCAAACCCGTGCTCAGAAACTATGGACTCTGGATGAAACTGCACACCAAAAATAGGAAGGGTTTTATGTCTTATGCCCATTATATCACCATCTTCAGCCATAGCATCTACAACAAACTCATCTGTCAACGTACTTTTATCTATCACCAACGAATGATATCTTACCGCTTTAAAGGGATTTGGTAAACCTTTGTAAAGACCCTCGTTATCATGAGATATCATAGAGGTTTTTCCATGCATAAGTCTTTTGGCTTTTATTATATTAGCTCCAAAAGCATATCCTATACTTTGATGTCCCAAGCAAACCCCCAATATGGGAAATATATCTTTGTACATTTTTATCACACCTACAGATATACCCGCCTCTTTCGGAGAGCAAGGTCCTGGAGATATCACTATAGCGTCTATGTCCATATCTTTTATATCTTCTGGTTTTATCTCGTCGTTTTTCACAACTTCTACATCTTGACCCAATATATTAAAATACTGCACCAAGTTGTAAGTAAAAGAGTCATAATTATCTATCATCAAAAGCTTCATACTTAAAATATAGAATCTCTTACAAAGTTTTCAAGCTTAAAACAACATACCAAGTTTTATGCCAAGCCTATAGTTATCAGGGTTTATACCAGTGTTTTTGTACTCGGTGGCAAACTGATACTTTGCTTGAGCTCCTATGTATATATTTGGAGATATCTTAACATCAAGCTCTCCAGAGCCTTGCATAGTACCTACCATACCAGCGGACATCCCTTGGAGTTTTACATCTGCTGCTCCTATACCAGCACCAAAACCAGCAAAAAGATTTTGACCTATAGGATATAGGTATCTCATGTTAAGTTCTATATTTGAAAAATCAAGATGAGAACCATCTCCGTAAGCTCTACCTGTACCAAGCTGTAAAGAGGGTTTTAACTGTCCGTAAGCCACTTTAAAAAGCCTACAGTTCCAATCTATACCAACACCAAGATAAGGCCCATCAAAACTACTTATATGAGAACCCGTAAAATGCATATAATCAAGCTTCATATACGATGTAAAATCACCAAGATTCTGAGTGCTAACGTTATCACCATAATAAGGCTGTGCTATAGCCATACCGCCAAAAACCAACAAACCCATCAAGAACTTTCTCATAAAACACCTCCTATAAAAATTATATCGCTAGTTAAACGAAAAATTATAAAAGATTTAATTCTAATATATTGATATATAAATATAATTATAAAAAATTAACGTTATTAGAACAACTTAACACAAAAAAAAGAAAAAAACTTAATATTATTTGAAGTTTAGCTATAGGAGGATCTATGAGAAAAGCCAAAATACTTTTATCAGCCGTTTTTGCTACCAGTATAGCACACGGAGCATGGATATTTCCTCTTTTACCCACAGAGGGTATAGTATTAAAGCAATCAAAAACATCTTTCATAAGTTTAAACTTTTTGACACAAATATGGACACAATCTGATGGTCAAGTTTCTCAAAATACTAAAAGCGCCACAAACTTCTCTGTAAGGGATGCAAGAATTGGTATAGAAGGCCAAGTAAATAAGTATATTCAATTTGGTGCATTTTTTGATTTTGCAGACAACAACGCTTTGGGATTTGACGGTAGCGCAAGACCTCATCAAGGAACCGTACAAAGCTCTGTTTTACAAGATGCTTACATAGGCTTTACACCATCAAACGCTTTTAATATAACTTTTGGAGAGTTTAGAGATCCATTTTCAAGAATATCATTATCTGGTCTTTATACGCTTGTTATACCAAGTTATTACGGATACGGTATAGGACCTATAGATGATGTCATAAATCAAGACAACCCTAAAACTCCAGCACTTTCTTTCATAAACCCGTTCTTCCCACTTGGTTATGGTTCTTTACCTGGTATAAAAGGAGAGCCCGGTGTTACTTCAGCTTTTAGGGATATGGGAGTGTCAATCTGGGGTAATTTGGCAAAAGGTATGTTCAAGTACTATGCAATGGTAGGTCAAGGCAAATACGATTATCAAACGTCTTTGTCAAATCCTGGCAACGCTTATCAAACAGATAATCCCAATTTAAAATATTCTTTTAGATTTGTGTTTGTACCTACGTTTTTGGGCTTTTCGTCAGACCCAACATACATGATGAGAGATACTTATTTAGGGCATAAGAAAACCTTGCAAATAGGTATAGGTTATGAAACACAAAAAAGGGAGTGCAACGGTTTGCCTACTTCAAACTGCCAAGTGCCAAATCCTAATAACCCTTCTCAAAATATAATAATACCTGCTTCATCTGTCACATCAAAAGCTTACGATATTGATATATTTTATGAAAATAAATTTGGTAATTTTGCGCCGCAGTTTCAAGCCGGTTATATAGTAAATAAAGACTTAGGTTTTGGGGATAAATACGGTAACAAACCTGAATCAGATGGATATTATTTACAAACCCAGTGGCTTTACGATAGATTTGTAGGCATTGGTAAACCAGCATTGGCTCTGAGATATGAATCTTACACCAACAAAAATGTATATGCGGTTTCCTCAAGCGGTACGGTATCTCCTAATCCAAACAATATATTAAAAGCCCCAAACGGTTCTTATCAAGACGGCAAAATAGACAACCTATCTATATATTTAAACTATTATATAGCAAATCAATCTGCAAAAGTATCCTTAGGAGCCGACTTTGTAAATCCAAATACCGTGGTCAAAACAGCTGAATGTGTAGGAGGAAGCCCAATGAGCGGTGGATGTGGCAAAAGCTTTGTAGATTATACGTTACAACTTCAATTAGTCTATTGAGTTCATGGAAACTTCATTATTTTATAATATACTCAAATTTTAAGGAGGTTTTATGTTAAAGAAAGGTATTGTAGCTTTTATGATGATGAGCGCATTAGCTTTGGCAAATCCAGTGAAGATAGTGTTTGATGTGCATACTGGGAATGATGCAAAGTTTCAGTTTATCATGAACAACCTCAGAAATCTTACTCACAACACCGGCAACAATCCCAAAAATCTCCAGCTTTACCTTGTTTTTTATGGACCTGCTATAAAATACATGCTAAATAGCCTTGATAATACGCCTTTTGCTAAAGATACAAACCTGGCTAACAATCTCATTGATATGCAGATGCAACTTCAAGCCTATCAACAAGAAGGTGTAGTACATTTTAGAGTGTGTCATGAATCTTTAAACGCTTATCACATATCACCAAAAGATGTAGTAAGTTTTGCAAAAGTAATACCCGCTGGCATACTTGAGATCGCAAAGTTAGAACACGAAGGATACGCTTACATAAGACCATGAGAAAGGTTATACTGCTTTTAGCCATAATACCTTATATAGCTTTGGGTGCTTGGTACAATTTTAAAGAGGGTTTTAATATAGCAAAAGCCCAAGATAAACCCCTCATGGTTTATTTTTATCAAGATAACTGCGAGGACTGTAAGCACCTGGAGATGTTTACGCTGTCAAATCAAAATGTGTCAAAGTTTATGGACAATCACTTCATAGTATCAAGTGTAGACTTAAATTCAAACTTTGGCAAAGCCCTTGGTAGGAAATTGGGGGTCTTTGGAACCCCAACTTCTATATTCATAAATCCGAAGTCAAACACCATTATCTTTAAAACCTTTGGAGATATGAACCCAAAAGCATTTTTAAAAACCTTAAACTACATATGTTTAAATGCTAAAAAAGGAGGCCTTTCATGTTAAACAGAAGAGAGCTATTTAAACTTGGCACCGGTGCGTGGCTTGGACTAACATTTGCCCCGCTTCTTGAAGTACCTGTTTTATCTCTTGGTGCCCCAGCAACACCCCAAGAGGATAAAAAGGGTTTAGAGAAGATAGAGAAATCCCTTCAAAAGGTTTTTGGTAAAAGCCTAAAAGATGTAAAGCAAGACCCTAAGGTAAAATTGAGCGCTCCTACTATAGCAGAAAATGGACTTCATGTGCCAGTGTCTGTAGAAGCAGATTATCCCATAGAGGATATAAAATCTCTTCATATATTTGTAGATGAAAACCCAGATCCACATATATCTCATATAGAACTTACTCCTCTTAGTGGAAAAGCATTCTTTCAAGTACCCATAAGAATGGCTCAGAGTTCGTATGTAAGAGGTATTGCGCTTTTAAAAGACGGATCTTTGATAGGAGATTTTAAATTTACCAAAGTAACAGTAGGCGGCTGTGGATAGAAGGTCTTTTATAAAGCTTATAGCCATTGGATTTATCCCTTTTATCTCAAAAGCTTATAAATTAAGCACTTTAGAACCAAAGTCCGCTGTGAAATATCAATATCATCCCCACGATGGAGAGATGTGTTGTATGTGTAAATTTTTTATCCCGCCAGGTCATAATAATCCGCATCCTTGCCATATGGATATGATGGGAAGTATGGGTATGATGGGTGGTGGTATGATGAATGGAAGGTGTGAAGTGGTGGCTGGCAGAATAAGCCCAATGGGTTGGTGTGTCCTTTTTCAAAGAGCTTAATTAAAAAGGAGGTTTTATGAGCGTACCAGTTATAGTAAGAGTTATACCAAACAAGCCTAAAAAAGGTGATGTGGCAAAGTTGATGTTTTTAGTAAAGCATCCAATGGACCCAGGTACCATAAAAGATCCAAAAACTGGTAAACTTATACCAGCAAACTATATAACTACGATAGATATATCTTTAAATGGCCAAAAGATAGCTACTATAAAAAACGGTCCCGGTGTATCTTCAAATCCAATATTTGGTCTTGATTTTAAAGCTATTGAAGCTGGCACTGTAAAGATGGTATTTACCGATAACCACGGTAAAAGTTTTGAGCATGATTTTAATTTAGAGCTTTCTTGAAGGAGTTTATATGAACCTTACTAGAAGAGATTTTTTAGAACTTCTTAGTGTAGTAGGTGTAGGAATAGCTACAGACCCTATAAGTGCTGTAGCAAAAGTAAACAAGTTAACATACGATGATCTAATGAGCTTTAGGCCAGTTGGTAAAGCAAGTATTGTATTTACCACAGATACCCATGGTCATATGAAACCCCTTTATTTTAGAGAACCTGCAAACTTAGTAGGTCCTAAAAACTTAGCGGGTACTCCTGGGTTTATAGCAGGTTATGAGTTTCTAAAGTTTTACGGCTTAAAGCCAGATACGTTAGATTGTTATTTTGATACAAATGTACACTTTATAGAGCTTGCCCACAAATACGGCATAATGGGCGGGGTTTCTCATATAGCCCGTATAATAAAAGATATAGTCCATGAAAGAGGCAGAGAAAACACTCTTATATTGGACAACGGCGATACTCTTGCTACATCCGCTATTACACTTTTTACCAAAGGAAAATCCATGTTAGATTGGATGAATTTAGTGGGTTATGATCTTTTTGTAGGGCACTGGGACTTTACCCTTGGAAAAGAAGAGTTTCTAAAACGTATAAAAGAATTTAAAGGAGAGTTTATATCTCAAAACATACAAGATGAGTTTGGAGAGCTTCCTTTCAAACCATATGTAGTAAAAGAAATAGGTGGTGTTAAAATAGGCATAGTAGGAAACTCTTTCCCATATACCCCCATATCAAACCCAGCTAAGTTTGTAGAGGGTTGGACTTTTGGTATAAACATGGATTCTATGCAAAAATATGTAAATGAGTTAAGAGACAAACACAAAGTAGATGTAGTGATACTCCAATCTCACGACGGATTACCTCTTGATATAGCCCTTACCAAGTATGTACATGGTATAGACATTATAATAAGCGGACATACTCACGATATAACACCAAAAGTCCTAAGATACAACAACACGTATATAGTGGTGGCTGGATCTCACGGCAAGTTTGTAGGTAGGATTGACCTAAAAGCCTCAAAAGGAAAACTTCAAGATATATCCTTTAAACTTATACCAGTGGCTACAAATATTATAAAACCAGACGAAGATTCTGAAAAGCTCTTAAAAGAGGTATTTGCTCCATATGATGAAAAACTAAATACAAAAATAGGCACCACATCTTCACTGATATACAAAAGAGATACATTTTACAGTACTTTTGATGAGCTTGCCAACGATGCTATAATGGATTATTATCATGGTATTGACATAGTATTTTCACCGGGGTATAGATGGGGAGCTACGCTATTACCTGGTCAAGATATAACCATAAACGATGTATACGATTTTACCGCTATTACATATCCAAACGTTTATGTATTTAAATTAAAAGGCTCTCAAATAAAATCTCTCTTAGAGGATATGGCAGATAACGTATTCAATCCAAATCCCATATACCAACAAGGTGGAGATATGCCAAGACTATCAAAAAATGTATATTACGAGATAAAGATAAATGAACCTGAAGGCAAGAGATTTCAAGTGATCAAAATAAACGGCAAAGACTTAGAGCCAAACAAAGAGTATGTAGCTGCTACATACGGGGGTGAGCTTTACAAAATAGGTACTTTAGTTCAAGATGCAAAGCCAATACCTGCATATGAGCTTTTGATAAATTATATAAAATCCAAAAGACATATAGAGATAAACACAAACCCAAGAAATCTTTTCAAAGTATTAGACGAACCTTACAACTACACCACCACATAGGAGTGCTTATGAAAAAAATATTGTTTGGTGTTGGGCTCCTTATTGGCGTAGGATTAGCTTATGCAAACCCAATATACTTCAAAGAAGAGGCTCCGGCCTCTTATGTAAAAAATCTCAACAAAGATTTTAAGCTTTTGTATATTTTTGATATACAAAAAACGATGGAAGCCTACGATAAAAACTTCATACCATACAAAGTATATATCTACAATACGAAATATACAGACAAGCTGTTAGAAAAAAATCCCCTAATTGGTAATGCGTTGCCTTTTAGCGTGTTAACCTACAAAGAAAATGGCAAATCTTACATAGTAGTCCCAAATATTTATTATGTTGGGCTTTTAATAGGTTATGATACTAAAAGCCTAAAAACTTTGAAAGATATACAAAATAAGATATTAAAAGATCTAAAGTTTAACATATCAAAAACTTCTTCATATCAGAGCTTAGCGCTTTTTGTAAATATGCCCTACAATATGGATTTTAACGATGCTAAAACATTTATAAAAAGCTCTTTAGAATCAAACGATATGACAGTACCTCATCAATATCAAACAAAAAATGTAGATATACTATACTCTTGCAACGCCAAATGGGGAAGATATATATTGAGCGATTTCAAAGATATAGGAGCTTTTGCCCCTTGTAGGATCGTGATATACCAAAAAGAAGGCAAAACTTTTGTGTCTTATTTTAACCCCGAAGTCGTAAGCTCTCTTGATAAGAACTTAAAACCTTCTACACTAAAAGCTATAGATAAGTTAAACGGTATTTTAAAATCTTCTTTATCTGGGTTTTAAAAATGAAAGTATAGTATAACCCCGTCGTACAACACAAGAGCTATAGCACTAAGAAGTATAAGCTTATCGTTTAAAAGCTCTTCTGAGGGCTCTCCACTTTTTAAGTTATGGGTTATATGGTAATACCTAAATATGCCAAAAGTGGCTATTATAACGCTGTAAAAAAATATTTTACTAGGTATACTTAGAGTATACATAGTATATATGCCAAGGCCCAAAGTGGCCGATATTACCATGAGCTGGTCAAGATAATAAACGCTGTAATACTTTAAAACCTCTTTAAAGTCCTCGCTTTTTTCTTCCATTGTAAATAACTCATACCTTCTTTTACCAAAACCAAGGTAAAGGCTTATAAAAAACATATCTAAAAACAGATAAGGAGACACATCCACATATGCCGCAAAAGCACCTATGTATATCCTTATTAAAAATCCAAAGGCTATAAAAAACACATCAAAAAGCTGTTTTTTCTTAAAATAAAAGCTGTAAACAAAGCTATTTAATACATACACCATAGACATGGCAAAGGCAAGCATTGAGATTCTAATCACAAATATAGATCCTGTTATAAACAAAGATATTCCTATAAAAGATGCAAGCTTGATAGATATATCGCCCTTTGCTATGGGCCTATTTTTTTTCTTAGGGTGAAGCCTGTCTTTTGGCGCATCTATTATATCATTTAATATATATGTGGAAGATGCTATAAGGCAAAATCCTATAAAGACAAGGCTTGTATTTAAGAACAAAGTTTTATTAAACACTTCCCTTGCAAAGACGATAGGGATAAAAAGCATTAGATTTTTTGTATATTGTTTTACCCTTAAAAGCCTAAAAAATATCTTTAGTTTATTGTAATCCATTTAACCAAGATTGAAGATATTGTACCTCTTTATCTGCATGTATTTGATTGAGATATTCTATAGCTCCTTGGATATAGGCTCTAGCTTTTATGGGGTCTCCAGTATCCTTATAATAAAAACCAAGATACGCATACGCCATAGACTCCCAATAACTATCATCCGCTTCCAGAGCCTCTTGATAGCCTTCTGATAAAAGCGTCAAGGCGTCTTTATAATCTTTGTTTTCTCTTGCTATCTCGCCTAAAGAGAGCAAGGCTATAGCCCTTGCATCGTGGTTTTTTGATTTTTTGGCAAGTTTTTGAGCTTTTTCTAAAATAGATTTTGCCTTATCAAGATTTCCTATGTGATAATAAGCAAGACCTTTTAAAGCCATTATATCTGATTTTATAAAATCTGATTTAGCATGTTTTAAAGCCTCATCAAAATACTCTATAGCCTTTTGATAGTTGTTTTTAGCGCTTTCTAAAAAACCTTCCGATTCTAAAGCTATAGCAAGAGTATCACCAGTTGGGTTATATTTCATAGCGTTTTGGCAGTGCGTCGAGGCTTTGTTTATATCCCCGCTCATGGCAAAAACTTTACAAAGATGGCTTTCTGCCTCGGACATCATCGTTATATTTTTTGTATTGTCAAGAGAATTTTTCAAAAACACCACAGCATCTTGATAATCTCCGTTTATCTCACTCATGATTCCAAGACAAAGGCTAGCTGCTGGGTCTTTGGGATTTTTTATAAGTTCGTTATGACCCTCAAACACCGCCAATCTAAAATCACCCTGATATAGTTTTGACATACATTCGTTGTTGAAAGGTTTTTTAGAGCAAGAGCTAACTATAAAAGCCGAAATCAGAAATAAAAAAAATATATTTTTTTTCATAGAGATTTTATCTCTTGAATTATCTCTTGTTGAAGCTTCATGATGATAGAGCTTAGCTTTGCAGCGTCCTTTCTATCCACAGACATCTTAAAGCCAGCGTATAACTCATCTTGTTCTTCGTATATATTTACTAGATTAGCTTTACCCCTAACGATATCGCTATCTATATAAAGCTCAACATCAAAAACAATATCTTTGCTTGCCAAATCTTTCATCTTACCCAATATCATATCTTTGTTTTCATCTTTTTCTATTTTTATAGCAAAACCAGTTTCGCTAATATTTTTTAACGAGAGGTTTGAAAAACATTCGTCCAAGTCCTCAAGGCACAACTTTGCATAAGCTTTATGCTTATAATCAAACTCCACCCTTACGCTCGATCTTTTTAAAAAGGGCGGTACCTCTATTAAGGATTCTGCCATAAGCACAAGCTCATCTCTAGCACTTGAAAAAACGCTACATTTTATATAAAAAGAGAGTTCTCTACTTTGGTATGGTATAACAATTTTCACATACACTGGGTTTCCAGCTTGGAAAGCATACTTCATAGAGGTGTTTTTCCAATTAAAAGCCAAATAAACTTCGTTAGTTTTGGAAACATCAACCCAAGAAAGTGATATTTTTATATTTATAGGCACATCCCTATAAACTGTGTATATATTGTACTCTTTACCCTTTTGTAGTTTTGCAACAACCTCTTTTATATCTATTTCAAAAACGTTTGCCATTTAATTATTATATTATATCTTCAAATATTTGTAGCCTATTTATAGATTCTATCGTATCTTCGGCTTTTAATAAGATTGCGTTAAATATACCTTGAGATTTATCCACTTCAAACCTCGCCGGCACACCCTTCAGATATTTTGTAATAGCTGCGTACTCTGTACCTATTATACTATGCCAAGCTCCAGTCATTCCTATATCTGTTACATATGCCATACCAGATGGAAATAAAAAAGCGTCAGCGGTAGGCACATGCGTGTGTGTGCCGTATACAAATATCTTGTTGGCCACATCTTTAAACTCGTTTTCTATGTAAAGGGCAAAAGCGTATTTTTCGGCAGTGGCTTCTGCGTGAAAATCTATTATAGCTATGTCAAAATAATACTTAGAGAGTATATCTTTTGCCACAAAAAAAGGATTTTCTAACGCTGGATTTCCCATAAACACTCTACCCATAAGGTTTAACACAAGAATTTGTTTTTGGTTTTTATTAAAAATACCAAAACCTCTACCGGGCACCCCATCTGGGTAGTTTGCTGGTCTTAATATGTCTTCTTTTTGATCTATAAAGCTAAAAACCTCTTTATTGTCCCATATGTGATTTCCAGAGGTAAACACATCAATCCCAAGGGCTTTTAGCTCTTCATAAACCTTTAAAGTTATACCAAAACCACCAGCTGCATTTTCACAATTTAAAAGCACAAAATCTACTTCATATTCTTTCAAAACATGCGGCAATATTGATTTTAAAACCCTTCTGCCGGTTCTTCCTATCACATCCCCAATAGCCAATATATTCATCCCATAAAAATTATACAGGATATTACATGCGGATGGTGGGACTTGAACCCACACGGTTTTTCACCATAGGATCCTGAGTCCTACGCGTCTGCCAATTCCGCCACATCCGCTTTAGATATTTTATTATATCTAAGACAACTCTTCCAACAATTTTACATACTTTGATAGCATATTCTCTATGCTATACTCTTTTGAAGTAGCAATAGCATTTTGAATTATATGCTCTCTAACATTACTATCTAAATTTAGTACCTTTTCCATGGCTTTTGCCATGGCGTTTATATCCTTTGGAGGGATTAAAAATCCATTTATCCCGTCTTTCATATACTCTGATATACCACCCACATTTGTACTTATACAAACAAGCCCACTTGCCATAGCCTGTAAAAGCGCTCCTGCTATACCTTCTAACCTTGAGCCAAGCACAAAACTATCGCAAGCTCTCAAAATATATTCTACATCTTCTTTGTACCCAAGCCCTAAAAAATGTTTTATTCCAAAAGACGATGCTTCTTTTACAGCATCTTTATCTGTTAAAAGCCCCACAAACAAGAGCATGGTATTGTCTTTTTCTATTTGTTTGTAGGCTTTTAGTATATCGATATGACCTTTTATCTCAGGGTTGTAATTGGCCACATTCACAAATATATATTTGTCAAGCGGTAGATTGTATTTCTTGCGAAGGGCTATTTTCTCCTCATAGCTTGCTCTTTTAAACCTCGATAGATCAATCCCGCTTTGAATCAATCTAAGCCTATCTCTAAAAAAATCTTCTTCCAAAAGTTCTTGGTAAACCTTTTTAGATACTACCACTATTTTATCGGCAATAGAGTATTTAAAATATTTTGAAAGCGTGTTTGATTTTCTACCAGATCTTTTAAAAGCCACTATTTTAGGCTTTTTGGATAAAAAAGGATAGACCACCCTCACATAATCAAGGGCTTTTGGAGAGTTTGCAAGTATTACATCAAAATTATTTTTTGAAATGATATCATAAAGCCTTTTGTAGGTAAAAAAACTTATCCTTTTAAAAGGTGTTTCTTTTTCAAACTCATAATAAGGGACTTTATCTTTTATTTTTTCTTTAAAAGCCTCAAAATCAAAAGAAAGTGCAAAAGATATATCAAAACCAAGATTTTTAAGACCAACGGCTGTTATGTAAGCTTGTTCTTTGGTACCACCCCAGCCCACAGCATCCAAAACACTTAAGATTTTCATTGAAGATAGTTTTTTTCTTTTAACAAAAACACCACCAAAACACCAATTATATATATAGAAGATGCCATAGCCCCAGCTTTTGCCACAGAACCAAACAAGTATGTGATATAACCAGTTATGAATGGTCCAACAGCCGCCAAAGTCCTTCCTACGTTAAAACAAAAACCAGCCCCAGTGGCTCTTATAAAAGATGGATACGCCTGAGGGAAATATATAGAAAACCCGCTAAAAACACCGTTGTTAAAAAATCCAAGCAACGCAAGCGATATCAAAAGTTTATCAAAGCTTTTAGCATATAAAAACGTTGTAAGCCCCATCAAAAAACTTCCCATAAAAAACAAAATAAATGTATTTCTTATACCGATATGTTTTGTTATAACACCAAAAGATATATAACCAAACAAAGCACCTATGTTTAAAGCTATTGAGCCAAGCCCTACATAGTAGGCTATATCTTTTTTATGCAAAATATAAGATATCAAAGCTGGAGTCCAGTTTGTAACCCCCCAAAGCCCAAAGACCGCCACAAAAGCAAGCAAAGAACCTATGATAGTTTGATTTACATACTCTTTTCTAAAAAGAAGTTTTAGGCTTTTAATATAAGAAAATGTATTTTTATTTAAAATCCATTCTTGAGATTCTTTTACAAAAAGCCTAAAAACAAAAGCTAAAAAAGCAGGTAAAATACCTATTAAAAACATTACCCGCCAAGAGTGATAACGCCCCACAGTAAAATATATAATAGATGCCAGCAAAAACCCAAAAGCCCAAGCGCTTTGAAGAAGGCTTGAAGCAAAAACTCTATTTTTATTTTTAAATATCTCTGCCACCAGTGTAGCACCACCAGCCCATTCACCACCTATACCAATGGCCGTTATAAACCTAAAAAGCCCTAATTCCCATACATTTTGAGCCAAGGACGAAAGGCCGGTAAATATGGAATAAAGACCTATCGTTATAGCAAGAGCCCTTACTCTTCCTATCTTATCCGCCACATAGCCAAAACTAACCCCACCTATTGCCCAGCCTATTAGAAATATAGAAAATATCAGCCCTCCATAAAAGCCTACATTGGATTCTGTGTTTAAAATACCTTGGTTTTTTAGTAGCTCCTTTAAAGCGCTTACCATCACCAAAGCATATATGGTGGCATCCATGCTATCAAACACCCAACCTAAAAAAGCCCCTATAAAACCAACAAGTTCTTCTTTTTTCATATATCGTAAATCATATCAAAAAGCTCTTTAGCCATAGCCTCATCCATAGTTTTTAGCTTTTTGTAGCACTCCCGTGCTTTATCTATATCGTTTATTTTAACATAGGCAACGCCTAATTTAAATATAAGATCTTTGTCCTCTGGTTTTTGGGAGATCTCTTTCTCCAAATCCTCTATATACCTTTTTACCATTATATCGCCCATCTTACTAAACATACCCTTTTTCATCATACCAATAAAGATAATAACATATTGGCCGTTTGCAACGCATAAAAATAAACAAAAATTTGTGATAAAATAAAGTTAAATTTTATTTTAAGGAGGTTTTTATGAAAAAACTTTTATTGGCAATGGCACTTGTAAGTGGTGCGGCTTTTGCAAAACCAGAGATTGCGATCAAAGACCTTTGGGTTAGGCTTATGCCCCCTACTTCAAAAGTAAGCGCCGCTTACATGAAGATAGAAAATAAGGGAAGTTCTGAAGATGTGTTGTTGTGGGCAAAATCATCTGTATCAAGGATTACACAGCTTCATAAAACCATAACCAAAAACGGAATGATGAAGATGGTAAGAGTAAGAAAATTTGTGATAAAGCCGGGGCAAACAATTATCTTAAAACCCGGTAGTTATCACATCATGCTTATAGATTTAAAGCATCCTCTTAAAAAAGGAGAAAAAGTAACTCTTTGGCTTAAGTTTAAATATAGTGGTATGAAAAAAGTTATTGCACCTGTGGAAGATAGATAATTAAAGTTTTACATCTTTTATCCAGTCCCAGTTTTTTAGAGTCCATTCTACGGCATTTTTGATACCTTCTTCCAAGGATACCGTAGGGGACCATTCTAAAAGATTTTTAGCTTTTGTGATATCAGCCCAAGTGGCCATCATATCTGCTTTGTGAAATTCTTTATAATTTATCTTCGCTTTTTTGCCTAGATAACTTTCAATAAGTTCTATAGCATAGATAAGTTTATCTGGTTTGTTGTTGCCAAGGTTTATGATTTCATAGCCAAGTGGTTTTAGGGCTTTTATGGTACCTTTTGCTATGTCGTCTATATATGTAAAATCCCTTGATTGAGAACCATCTCCAAAAAGCTCTATAGGTTCTTCTTGGTATATCCATTTTATAAACCTAAATATAGACATATCTGGTCTTCCAGCAGGCCCATACACGGTAAAATATCTTAGTATAGACACATCTATCCCATAAAGATAGTGATAGCTATAAAGCATAGCTTCAGCACCTTTTTTAGAAGCAGCGTAAGGAGATATTGGGGTATTTACCGGAAGTTCTTCCACAAAAGGCATCTTTTGACCAGCATACAAAGAAGATGTAGAAGCTTGGACAAACTTCCTTGTACCAAAGTTTTTTGCCAACTCTAAAAGGTTTAAAACACCAAGCGTATTGGTAGAAAGGTACACAAATGGATTTTCCAAAGAGTATCTTACACCAGCCCTTGCTGCTTCATTTATTATGGCGTCTATATGGTTATCTTGAAATATCACCTCAAGAGCTTGTTTGTTTTCTATATCTATAGGATAAAATTTGAAGTTTTCATGGCTTTTAAGAGTATCAAGCCTCCAAAGTTTTACTTTTACATCGTAATAATCATTTATATTGTCAACGCCTACAATGTTATAGCCTTCTTCTAAAAGAAGCGTAGATACTTTCCAACCTATAAAACCGGCAGCCCCTGTCACAAGTATGGTTTTCATAAGAGTATTCTATCATAAATCTTTTAAGAACATATCTCCCAATATTTCACCGCTCACTATGATATCATCGGCTATGTTTCTTCTTCTAAAAGTCTTTGCATTTTCTATTTTTAAAAGCTGAAGATTTATCTTTATATCTTTGTTTAAACCTCTTGCTACTACAGCAGTTAATATAGATCTTGCATCTATAGACTCGGCATCAAGATCATGAAAAAGCTCTGGGAATATGTTTATTTGTCTAGCAAATTCTATTTTTACATCCTTTAGCACCTGCTCTTTAACAAAGTCCCCCTTTTTATATATAAATCCGCCTTCTAAGTTTAAATCTTGATTGCTTATAACCACCACTAAAGGCTTGTCTTTTTTATGCTTTAACTTTTCTATCATATAAGAGCTTGTCTCCGTCCATCCAGCTATTATTACATGGTCTTTTAAATCCGCCATTATTATACCTCCTGTTTTTAACAAATTTATATATCTTATAAGCCCAGAGCTCACAAAAGCGGTGATAATGGAAAAAGAAAACCAACCGATAAGTGCTATAAGTATTGCAACGATTCTTCCCACGGTGGTAATAGGCGTTATGTCTCCATATCCTACCGTGGTAGCAGTTATCATAGCAAGGTAAAAAGCATCAAAAATATTGTGCATATGAGGGTTGTGGGCATTTTTCTCTACAGAGAATAAAATTATGATCAAAGATGCAAGACTTATGAAAATGAATACCAAAATACCAAGTATCTCATTTATAATATCCGTAATATGTGTAAATAAAGTCTTATACAAATCTTTATACTGTATTGAGATTTTAAAAAACCTAGCCACCAGCACAACAATCCTAACAAGTCTCAAAGGATGGAATATTGGAAATATCGATATAAAATCTATTATAGATGATGGTTTTGACATCCATAAAAGCTTTGGTTTTAACGCTTTTAAAAAAGCGATAAAAATACCTTCATCTTTATTTTTTAAAAAGTCTTTTGTAAAATTGCTAGAAAGCCAAAGCTTTGATATATATTCAAAAGCTATTACGAAAGATGCGGCAAAATCAAACACAAAAGCCATAGAGTAAAGATCTTCATGTAAAGCGTGAAACTCGTTGAGAAGCCCAAGTACTATAGATAAAAGCACTACAAATATGCTTATAGGTTGGTAAGTTTTATAGGCAGTAGAAGATGGAACTTCAAACATCCTGAAAACAAAACGCTTTATAGTTTTTAATCTCATAGAGGTTTTAGAAATTCTTTTACAATGGTTCTATCTTTATCTTTAAATCTCACATTTGCTACGCCGTTTGATATGTTTAAAACTACGCCCTCTCCGAAAACCTCGTGAAATACACTATCTCCAACTTTTATATCTACTTTTGATACTTTATTTTTTGAGCTTTTATAAGATATAGGCTCGTAATGGGTTAGGGTTCTTACTTTTTGATCTTTAAGGGTATCTTTAGGCAAAAACGATGTGTCCAGCAAGGTTTTGTCCATAATGTTTATAAAATCGCTAACTTTACCAGCAGCAGTATAACTTAAAAACAAATACTTTTTTGCCCTTGTAATACCAACGTATAAAAGTCTTCTTTCTTCTTCCATATCAAGCACATCGCTAAAAGCTGAAGAATGAGGAAGTATACCATTTTCAAGCCTTGGCATAAAAACAGCTTCAAACTCCAAACCTTTTGCCTTGTGAACGGTCATAATTTTAACGGCTTTTGAGTTGTCTTTTTCATCTTCTTCCATTAAAGAAATCTCTTGTAAAAGCTCTTTTAACCTTTCTTTTTGATTTTCTTGATGTTTTTGGGCTTCTATTTCAAAAAATCTTAAAAGCTCCTTTACGTTATCGATGCGCTCTTGATAATCTTCTTTGTACTCTTGCTCCAAATACTCAAAATATCTTATGTCGTTTATAAGCTTTTCCACATAAAAAGATATATTTCTATCTTTAGCTTGTCCCTTTTCCAAGTTATAAACCAATCTTTCCATAGCCTTTATAAAGTCGTTTTCTTCAAAAAGCTTATTACCTAAAACATACTTTGTAGCTTGGATTAGGTCTATAGATTTTTGCTTAGAGAGGTTTATAATTTTCTCTACCGTTTTTTCTCCTATGCCTCTTTTGGGATTTGTTATAGCTCTTTGAAAAGATATGCTATCTTTTGGATTTATAGCAAGGTGCAAGTATGCTAGTATATCTTTTATCTCTTTTCTTTGAAAAAATCTCAAAGCACCTATTATCTTATGAGGGATCTTTGCTTTTACAAGAGCTTGTTCTAAAAAGTTTGTTATATAGTTTACTCTCACAAGGATAGCTATTTCTTCCAATGGTACGCTTTTGCTAAGTTCCTCTATTTTCTTAGCTATCCACTCTGCTTCCTTTTCTTCGTTTGGATGAAACGTTATAACAGGTTTTGGATAAGTTTGATTTTCTTTTTTATGACTTTTTAAAATAGGTACCAGCTCTTTCCATTTGGCTTTTGAATTTTTTAAAACATCATTGGCTAAAGATAATATCTCGCTTGATGATCTATAGTTTATGTTTAATTTTATTATTTCTGGGTTGTAATCTTCTATAAAGCTTATTATGTTGTCTGGGTGAGCCATACGCCATTCGTAAATGCATTGGTTTGGGTCTCCTATCACGCATATGTTGTCTTTTTTTGATATGTGTTTTATTATCTCGTACTGAGCGGTGTTGGTATCTTGGAACTCGTCCACTATGATATAATCAAAAAAATTCTGATAGTAGTTTCTAAAAGCCCCATCTTTTTGGAGCATATCCTTAAAAGCTCCCATAAGATATGAAAATGTAACAGCGCTTGTCTCTATCATAGCGTTTAAAAATATATCCTTAAGTTCCAACACTTTTCTATCAAACTTGTTGTCTTCGTCTAAAAATCTTATACCTTCTATAGCTTGGTTTACAGCTATGTAAAGCTTTTTAGCTTCATCTTTTTTTATATCTTGATCTTTTAATATGCTCTTGAAAAGCCTTACTGAATCTTCTTCATCAAGCACTCTAAAATCGTTTGAAAGCCCAAATATTGCATGATGTTTTCTTATAATTCTTGAAGCCACAGAATGAAACGTACCAATCCATTCTATGTTTATATTTTTACCCAATACACTAGCGTATTTTTGTATCCTTTCTTTTATCTCGTTGGCGGCTTTGTTGGTAAAGGTTATCATCAAAAGCCTACTTCCTCTTATCTTATACTCTTGGTTAAATATAAGATAAAGGGCTTTGTGTATTATCGTTTTAGTCTTACCAGAACCAGCCCCGGCCACCACCAAAATGGGTTTTCCGTTTGATAAAACCACCCTCCGCTGCTCTTCATTTAGTCCTTCTAAAAGATCTTTTAGCAATCTTTCATTCATCAAAAGACCCTTGTAGGCGGTCTTGTATATATAGGTTCTACAAAAAATATATCGCTTGGATTTTCCTCTTTAAAAGCCTCATAACCAAGATAAGAAAACATATGTTCATACTCTTCTATATCTTTTGATGGGACATCTGGAAGCTCTTTATACTCTTCTATATCAGATACTCTATATCCTTTCTCATAATAAGCACCAACATAGGCGTTTGAAACTTTTCTATAAAGAAACAAGCTATCTTTTGAAAACATTGTTTTTGCCACTGCATCTATGTTTATAAAAGAGTATATCGGTTTTTCAAGGGCTACACATATGGCCTTTGTAAAGTTTATACCTATTCTAAGCGGAGTAGCATAACCTATACCTATACATACAAAAAAAGCATCTATCTCTGCTGGTTTTATATCAAAAGTATTAAACAAAAACGGCAATAAGCTCAACGTTTTTTCGTTGGTTTTTTTATAAAAGCTTAATACTGGTTTTGAGTCTTTCAATAAACAAAAAGATACATTGCTACTAGAAGTATCCAAACTTAAGGTTAGCATACATTTGATATACGCTCATAGTGATGGAAATGTTGCTCCCAAGCGTAGGATACATCCAAAAGTGTCTGCTCGTCAAAAGCTCTTCCTATGATTTGTACACCTATGGGCAGTCCATCTTTTGTAAACCCAGATGGTATAGATATCGCTGGGAGCTCTGCCAAATTTACAGAAACTGTAAATATATCAGAAAGATACATCGATATTGGGTCGTTTAGTTTCTCGCCAAACTTAAAAGGTGGTGTAGGAGAAGTGGGGCTTAATATAACATCCACATCCTTTAGGGCTTCTTGAAATTCTCTTTTTATTAGATTTTTAACTGCAATAGCTTTACCATAATATGCTTCGTAATAACCAGAAGAAAGCACATAAGTCCCAAGCATGATACGGCGTTTGACCTCAGGGCCAAAACCTTCATCTCTTGTTTTTGCATAAAGTTCAAAGAGATCTTGAAAATCTTTCGCCCTATAGCCATATCTCACCCCGTCAAACCTAGCTAAGTTTGAAGAGGCTTCAGCTGGTGCTATTATATAATAAACTGGGATAGCGTACTCTATATGTGGCAAAGATATTTCTTTTATGGTGGCTTTGTTTTCTTCTAAAAACTTTACAAAGTTTTTAAAAGATTCTTCTACTTCTTTGCCTATCTTGTAAGCCATAAACTCTTTCGGAATACCAACTCTTAACTCTGTCCTTGGTTTTAGGTTTTTAGAAAAAGAAGGAACTTCTACATTGACACTGGTGCTATCTTTTGGATCGTAACCAGATATCACTTCTAAAAGAAGAGCTACATCTTTTGTGTATCTACCAAAAGGCCCTATCTGGTCCAAAGAAGAAGCAAAAGCCACAAGACCGTACCTTGATACTCTACCGTAGGTGGGCTTTAAACCTATAACACCACAAAAAGAAGCTGGCTGTCTTATAGACCCGCCCGTATCAGAACCAAGAGAGAGTGGCACCATGCTGGCACCTACCGAAGAAGCAGAGCCTCCAGAAGACCCCCCAGGTACATACTCTATATTCCAAGGGTTTTTTGTTTGAAAAAAAGCTGAATACTCTGTAGAAGAACCCATTGCAAATTCATCCATGTTGGTCTTACCTACTATAATAGCTCCCTCTTGTTTTAATCTTTTAATCACCGTAGCATCGTAGACAGATATATAGTTTTGGAGCATCCTTGAGGAACAAGTAGTGGGAAATCCATCAACGTTTATATTATCTTTTATAGCTATAGGTATACCAAACAACTTACCTTTTGGTGTTTGATTGTCTAAGGCTTTTGCCGTTTCATAAGCTTGGTCATATAGGTCCGTCACAAAAGCTTTTATCGTTGGTTCAAAGGCCTCTTTTCTTTTCTTAAAACTTTCCAATATCTCAGAGGGTTTTATCTTTTTTTCTAAAAGCCAAGAAACGCTATTTTTGTAAAGCATATTCAGTCTTCCCCTATATCATCCCTTTCTATAGTTATATCTTCTACAGGTGGCTCATATGTGTTGTTGGTCATTGATGTACCCATAGTCTCTTCGTATTCTTCGGCCCCTTTTGCGGTGAACCTTGTCCAGGGTATAGCTTTTAGTCTTTCATAAGGTATCAACTCTCCAGTCCATTCGCATATACCGTAAGTCCCATTTTCAATACGCTTTAGAGCCGCTTCTATTTCTTTGAGTACTTCCATATCCCTTTGAGAAAGAGACTCTAAAAGCTCTTCTGTATAGTTTATTTGGCCCAAATCCTCTAAATCTTGAGGCTCTTTTGCCTCTTCGGATACACGTTTCTGAACTTCTAATTTTTCGTTGTATCTGGCTACTATCTTTGCCCTTTCTTCCAAAAGCCTTTTCTTCAACTCTTCCAATTGCTTCTTAGTAAGATGTTTCATATAACCCCCTTTATTACCACTGAGATGTAATTTTAGATTTTTTGTTTAGGTACTTATCAACAGCCAAAGCCGCTTTTACCCCGTCGGCAGCCGCTATAACAGCTTGTTTTATGTTGGTGCATAATATATCACCGGCAGCAAATACTCCTGGTACAGAAGTCATCATCTCTTCGTTTATTTCAAGACAACCGTGCTCATTCATCTTAACTTGCCCCATGAGAAAATCCACAGAAGGTTTATTACCACCTATAAATATAAAAACACCATCTACTTCCAACGTGGTTTCCTCACCAGCGGATAGCTTTTTCACATGAAGCCCTTTTACAAGACTATCGCCAACAATTTTAACAGGTCTTGTATGAAGAAGTATCTCTACGTTTGGAAGGCTTAAAAAATGCTCGATCTCTTCTTGAGGTGCTCTAATCTTAGAAGAGGGTACTACAAAATAAACCTTTGAAGCAAAACGGGCGATAAACTCCGCCTCTTCTAGACCATAATCATCATCACCTACAACGGCCACCAGTCTATCTTTGAAAAAAGCCGCGTCACAAACACCGCAGTAAGATACTCCTTTGCCCAAAAACTCCTCTTCACCGGGAAACTTGTGGACCCTTTCCATAGCCCCGGAAGAGACTATGATAGCCCTTCCTTTGTATTCTTTTCCCTCTATTGTATAAACGCTTTTAATCTCATCTTCTAAAGATGTGGCTATAACTTTACCTCTTTGAAATTCTGCACCAAAGGCTTTAGCGTGATCTCTCATTAGTTTTAAAAGCTCAAAACCCGTCAAAGGACCTCTTATGCCGGGGTAGTTTTCTATTTTTTGAGTAACGCCCAAAGCTCCGTCAGCTTCAGCCCTATATAGCACCAACGTAGATAGACCAGCCCTAGCGGTATAAATAGCGGCGGAAGCACCAGCCGGACCTGCACCTATTATAATTACATCGTATACCTTATCTTGATTACCAAGCATCAATTCCATATCTTCACTCCTAAAAAGCTAAATAAATATTATATCTAAATTTAAAGCGCAAGATATAACAAATATATGTAAAATAATATAAAAGCAATGTATTTGTAGTGATAAAATGCATATTGACAAATCAAGTACAAAATATAAATTAACATTTACTTATTTCAAGCAAGAAATTTTAGGAGGTATTTATGCTTTTACCAAAGGAAAGGATACCGCAGGTAGCTTTGATGGAAATGAACGATATACACTTTGAAGAAATAGACCTTCTCAATGAGCTTTACGACGCGATAAAAAACAACGAACCCATAGAACGCATAGAAAAACTTTTTGAAGATTTTTTAGCAGATGTAGTTTATCATTTTGAATTTGAGAACAACGCCATGAAAGAGACAGGATTTTTTGCCTATCCTATGCACAGGCAAGAGCATGAAATGAGGATGTCTGAACTAAACAAATTAAAAGAGGATTTCTACGCCACTAAAAATAAAGAGCTAATAACAAACTACTTAGAACAAAAATTTGTACCTTGGCTTATAATACATGTACCAACGATGGATACTGTCACGGCTCAATATTTAGCAGATTATCTATAGATTTATCACGGAAAAAAGATTATATTAATATAATAAATTTTTTATCCTTTAAGGAGGTGTTTATGCTTTTAGACTTAGAAACAAGGGCACAGTTAAAGGACATATTTGAAAAGAACCTCAAGGAACCCGTAAAGCTAAAGCTATTCTCACAGGCTATAGGTTGTGAGAGTTGTGGCATAACAGAACAGTTGATGCAAGAAGTCAAAGAGGTAGGTGGAGATAAGCTCTCCTTGGAGATTGTTTCACCGCTTACCAACCAAGAACTAGCCTCTTCCTACGGTATAGAAAGAGTGCCAACGCTCGCAATAGAAGGTGAAAAAGATTATGGCATAAGATATATAGGTCTTCCAGCAGGTCTTGAGTTTAATACACTTATACATGGTATTATCCAGGTATCTCAAAGAGATCCTGGACTTAAAGAAAGAACCCTTGAGATATTAAAAGATGTAGATGTACCTATAGATATAATGGTGTTTGTAACCACCTCTTGTGGATATTGTCCTGCTGCTGCCATAACAGCTTTTAAATTTGCAATAGCCAACGACTATATCACATCAAAAGCTATAGATGCTTCAGAAAATATGGACCTATCGGAAAGATTTCAAGTGGTAGGAGTGCCAAAGATTGTGTTAAACAATGGACTTACAGAGTTTGTAGGTGCTCAGCCTGAAGAAGCTTTCTTAGGCTATATTACATCTGTAGCATCAAAGCTTAAAAGCCTAAACTAAAATATAAAAGCGGATAGCGATATCCGCTTTTTGCTATAATCAAAAGATGAAAGTTGGATTTGTAAGCATAATAGGAAAGCCAAACGCAGGGAAATCTTCTTTGCTAAACGCTATACTCGGTAAAAAAGTATCCATAGTATCTAACGTAGCTGGCACCACCCGTATAAGAGTTATGGGTGTAAAAAATTTAGAAGATGCTCAAATTATTTTTGTAGATACTCCTGGATTCATGAAAAGACCCAAGGACCTCATGGAAGAATACATGGTAAAAGCTGCCAAAGAATCTTTGGAAGATGTTGACGTGCTTTTGTTTGTATTTGATGTTAAAACTTGTATTACCGAAGAGGATTTAAATCTTTTTAAAATCCTAAAAAG
The DNA here is from genome assembly GCF_000020785.1 of Hydrogenobaculum sp. Y04AAS1. Taxonomy (NCBI): domain Bacteria; kingdom Pseudomonadati; phylum Aquificota; class Aquificia; order Aquificales; family Aquificaceae; genus Hydrogenobaculum; species Hydrogenobaculum sp. Y04AAS1. Next base: position 1,370,830 of record NC_011126.1, on the reverse strand, counting down.
AGATTACTCTGATAAAAAAATAATAGGTGTTTTAAACAAAATAGATGGTATATCAAAAGAACAGGTTTTAGAGCTTATAGAAGAGGTGTCAAAAACCTTTGCACTAGAAGAAATAGTCCCAGTGAGCGCTACCAAAAATCAAATATAGATGAGCTTTTAAAAACAATCGTAAAATACTTACCAGAACAAGAGATCAAGATGTTTGAACATGAAGAAGACGCTTCTTTGCCTTTAAGACTTCATGTGTCAGAGATTATAAGGGAAAAAGTCCTTCAAAGGACATATCAAGAAGTACCTCATTCTGTAATGGTAATAACAGATTCTATAGAACCTGCCAAAAACAACAAAGACATGATTGTAATAAAAGCTAGGATTTTAGTAGATAGAGAAAATCTAAAACCTATCATTATAGGTAAAAACGGTCAAAATCTTAAAAAAATAGGCATGGAAGCTAGAAAAGAACTTGAATTTTTACTTGGGAAAAGGGTATTCTTAGAGCTAACGGTAGAAGCTACAAACTGGCGAACAAAACCAGAGTATGTAAAGTATATGGGTTATATGGGTTAAGAAAGATGTTTTTTTGCGTAAAATATTCTTTCTAAGGTTGTATAAAAAGCCCCTATGCCTACTATCAAAAGCCCAAGTTTATAAAACCCAAGAAATGTAAATATTACTATTGTACCAAAACGCTCCGTCCTTTCAAAAAAACCCACCGGAATATCAACACCAAGACTATGAGAACGAGCTTTTGTATAGCTTACTGTAAAACTAAACACCAATGCTAAAAGCCCAAAAAATACACCTTCTATATCTTGAGTTTTTGAGAAAAAAAGTATAATAGCACCTATTGGTAAAGCATCTGATAATCTATCTATAGTGGAATCTAAGAAAGCACCAAAGGAAGAGCTTTTGTTTGTAAGCCTAGCAAGTGCTCCGTCCAAAGCATCAAACAGCCCACCTATTAGAAGAATCAAGCTTCCAATATGATTATACCCTTCATAAACAAAAAAAGAACCTATCGATATTTCAACAACCCCGGATAGAGAAATTGTGTTTGGGTCTATGTTTTTTTCTTTTAAAAAAACAAGAATTGGGTATACAGTCTTTTCAAAGATTGGTTTTAGGCTTTTAGCAAAATAGCTCATCCAAAAACTCGTTTAAATATATAATCCCTATGTTTTATAAATTCATAAGGGTCCATTATCTTATCTAGATCTTCTTTTGTAAGGTATTTGGAGGCTTCTTTGTCTTCTAAAAGAGCATCTTTAAACATAATCTCTTCATCCCAGCTTCTCATAGCACATCTTTTTACTATATCGTAAGCGCTGTCTCTATCTACACCTTTTTGCATAAGATAAACAAGAACTTTTGAAGAAAAGTAAAGACCTTTTGAAATATCCATATTTTTTAGCATTCTATCCGTATTTACCTTCAAGCCCTTCAATATGTATTCAAAAAGCCCAAACATATAATCAAGGCCTATAAAAGTATCTGGTATTATGATACGCTCCGCTGATGAATGAGATATATCTCTTTCGTGCCAAAGGGCTATATTTTCAAAAGCGGCTATCATGTTTGCTCTCATAACTCTTGCAAGTCCACATATTCTCTCGGCGTGTATTGGGTTTTTCTTATGGGGCATGGCAGAAGATCCCCTTTGAGATTCTGAAAAAGGCTCTTCCATTTCAAGGACTTCTGTTTTCTGGTAATGTCTTATCTCTGTGGCAAACTTTTCCAAAGAAGAGCCTATCAAAGAAAGTACACTCATAAGATAAGCGTGTCTATCCCTATGCACTATCTGAGTGGGAGCTGGTTCTGGTTCAAGCCCAAGCTTTTGAAGGGCTATTTTTTCTACCTCTGGGTCTACGTTTGAAAACGTACCTACTGCTCCGGAGATTTTCCCTTTTAATACATCTTTTTTTGCCACTTGAAGGCGCTCTTTTTGCCTTTTTAACTCATCGTACCAAGAGGCAAATTTAAGCCCTACGCTTATAGGTTCTGCATGCACCCCGTGGGTTCTTCCCATCATAACACTGTCTTTATATCTAAAAGCTTTTTCTTTTAAAAGCTCCAAAACTATATCAATATCAATTATTATGCTATCTATAGCATCTTTTAGTACTAAACTAAGAGCTGTATCTAAGATATCGGAAGATGTAAGCCCCATGTGAAAATACTTTGAATATTCACCAAGCTGCTCTCCTATGGCACTTACAAAAGCAAGCACATCGTGCTTATATATCCTCTCATACTCATCTATTTTCTTTTCTACACTTTCATCCACATATGCTTTACTATCTATAACTTTGTAAGCTTCTTTTGGTATTATACCAAGCTCTGCCATAGCATATAAAACAGATAACTCTACTTCAAGCCACTTCTTATACTTGTTTAAATTGGAGAATATTTCAGCCATTTCTTTTCTTGTATATCTTTCTATCATACAAAATATTTTAGCATTTAGAAGGTTTGTTTAATTTAGAAAATTAAATCTTTTATGCTTACTTCAAAAGGTTTATAATCTTTTGGTAGATTTATACCAAACCTTCTTAGTCTTTCTTTTACAAACACAAGCTGATATCTTCCATCGAGCCAATAAAGCCCAGCTACAGCATCGGGATTTTTAAACAAAGCATTATAACTCATCGCTAAAAAGGGCTTGTGAAAAGCTGGTATATAAGAGTTAGATACCACAATATCTGCATTGTTACAATTTAAAGTAAAACTAGCATACCTAAAATAATGAGCTACAGGACTAATATTTACACCGTCTTGGCATATTTTCGGATGGTTTTTACGGGTTAGCGCTATAGCTATTTTCTCTATTAACCTCGAGAGTATGACATGCTTTTCTATCTGAAAAGCTAAGCTTATATAGGGTATGATAACAAGAATTAGCAAAAGCCTCATTAGAAAAGTCTCTCTAAGCTTATATAAAAAGTCGTAGGATAGGCGTTTACGTTGTACAAACCACTTGGATTGCCGTTTTGATCATATACGATAATTGGCACCTTGTAAGAGCTGTTTAGTATGTTTTGAGCTTTTAGCGTTATGCTGTAATAAGGGTTTATATGGTAAGTGATGGCACTATCCCACATGTATGTGGAGGGCTCATTTATACCAAAATACCCATCAAAAGGACTTCTGTATACAAGTTCATTGTAAAAATATATATTTTTATACCTATCAAAAAGTTTTATAGAAAACCCTTCATTTGGCGAATGATATGATTTGTTAAGTTTATTAACGAAATAATCAAATTCTATCTTGTTAAAAGAATTTATAAAATAAGTGTTTGAAAGCCAAAATATGTTCATATATATAGGAGATGACATGTTGTAATAACCATAAGGATAGTTAAAGCTTGGTTCTATAGTATTTCTCATATCTATGTAGGCGTATAAGAATCTAATATTATCTCTTGAAAAATTATAATCTGTTTCAAAGCTTAAACCTTTATATTTTACATTGTTAAGATGATAAGGTCCGCTGTATAAAATATTTTGAAAAGAAGGAGGGGTATAAGTTTTGTAAATGAAACCTTTAAACGTTATATTATTTTTGGGTTTTGATATATAACCAATTCTTGCAGAATAATCAGAGTTTCCAAAATGCCCGTTGTAAGAGGACCTATCAAACTTTAAATCTCCAAGCAAAAGGTTTCTATCGTTTATATTAAACTGATCTTCTATGTAAGCAGTGTAATAGTTTCTATGAGTAGGTTTATTTAAAGAATTTATAGGTATATTGTTGTAACTTAGGTTATCTATATTAAAGTTTAAAAGCTGAAAACCAGAGCCTATTATAAGTTTATTCTTATCGGTGGTAAAGGTCTTTAGTATATCCCCAGAGTATTTGTATATATCTGCATTTAAATTGTAAAAAATGGGTATTTCTCCTTGATTTAAAGCATATGGTATGTAAAGAGGGAAATCAAATGAATTTTTATAATTATCTTTATGTTCCATGTCTAAAGCAAAGTGAATTTTTAGGCTTTTATCGAAATAATCTGTAAAGGATATATAGGCATCTTGGTCTTTGTCTATACCACCCACTGGATTTACAAATTCAGCCCCTACAAATACGTTTTGTTTTGATCTAACAGCGCTTATATCAATATGCCAGTTAGAAAAATGTGTGTATCCTTTGTGATTTAGGTTTAAAAAAGCGTATTGTTTAAAGGCGTTTCTTGAATGTTCTATATTGAGTACGTTAAACTTTTGGAAGGCCTCGTAGGCTTGATCGTACATAAAAGAATAAGAAAAGTTTTTATTTATAGGTTTTGCACTAGAAAACCCAACATTGTAGCCACCTCTTGAGTTAAGAGTGATTCTTAAAGATGATATATTCTCCCTCGATGGTTTTTTAGTGTATATCTTAATAATAACAAGTTTCGGCACATTGCCAAGAATGACAGAAGCTGGGCCAATGTATATTTCTATATGATCAACGTCGTTTAAAGGATAATCTGCATACAGATCGAAATCTCCGTTAAAACCAGAGTTTACAAGATGATCATTTATATAAATAGCAAATTGGTTGTAATAATCGTAAGAAAACCCACCTAGCGTTAGAGAGTAGTTCCCGCTTTCATTTGGCCCATAGTTAAATATTGGAATTGATTTCAGCACATCTTCAAGGGTATATGCTTGCATGCGCCGTAAATCTTGCCTTGTTATGATAATCCAGTGTCCTAAACTCTCTTTTCTTGTCTGATAAGATAAATCAGATTTGTTGTTGTACATAGACAAAAGCTTACTTATGTTTTGACTAAAACCTAAAGAGACGATAAATTCAACACAAAACAAACTAAAAAGTAATAGCTTTTTTATCGTCATAAATCTCTATTCTATCCCTGCCGCTTCTTTTTGCCTTATAAAGAGCTTCATCGGCTTTTTTAATACCTTCATCCAAGTTTTTAGCTTTTAAACATATCCCTATAGATACGCTAAGTTTTATATTGTAATTGTTGATATTAATATCAATAGATTTTATTTTTATCCTCAATCGCTCTAAAGTCTTTAAACAAGCCTCATGGTGTTTGCATTTTAAAAGTATCAAAAACTCTTCGCCGCCCCATCTTAAAACAATATCATCTTCTCTTATGGAGCTTTTTATAGCTTGAGCTACCTCTTTTAGAACTATGTCCCCAGCATCGTGTCCATACGTATCGTTTATTCTCTTAAAAAAGTCAATATCTAACATAGCAACTACGTAATCTTCTTGACGGTTTTTTATATTTTTAAGTAGTTTTCTATTTGGTAAACCTGTAAGTTCATCTATATAAGATTCTATTTTGTAAGCTCTTGTTTTGAAAAGCAAAAATATTATAGTCAGCAAAAACAACAACGACATTATATCGATAAGTATTATGCCTATTTTTATCCTCGCTAAGGTATCTTTTAGACTATTTAACGTGCTTAGTTTATAATCTATTATTATCAATGCTTTATAGGGTTTATCGTGTATCAAGACGTTTAGTGGGTAGTAAAGAGAAAAACCCACGTTTTCTATAGTATCATGGTATTTTACATAAGGTATATCAGTTTTTATAGCTTTTAATATAACATATTTTTCATCTGTAGTTGGCATAAAAACCCGTGGGTAGCTAATACCATGTTTTGGTAAGTCCTCTACGCTGTATAAAATACCGTTTTTATAGGCAAGCACAAAAACTCTCTGTATATCTTTTGAAAGCAATAGCGGAAGATAGTTGTCAAGCTCCTTGTAAGATTTGTTGTTTACTTTTAAAGCTATATTGGAAACTGTAGCTTGGGTTTGGTTATAAACGATATTTATTATAGACTTAGAAAGTTTAACTTCAATTTCATGAAGCTGATAAGATATAAAAAGAAAAACCAAAGTTATAACAAATATATAAAAACGTTCTAACCCCTCTCTTTTTAATGGCATAGATAATATTTTAACATATATTAACATAATAATATATATAGATCAAGATAGGATAGGAATACAGAGTAGTAAAAACACTTTTCAGACAAGCAAGTTTGCCACGGTTTACAAGTATGCCACGGTTTATGTGTTCAAGATGTATATTTTAGAAAATTATATCAAACATCCAAATAATATCCTCTTTGATACTGATTTGGAATATCTATCTTGATGTTTCTTGACATAGCCCACTTTATAGGAAGGTATGGCTCTTGCAAGAAAAGACGACCTATAGCCACAAGATCTGCTCTTTTGTTTTTTATAATCTCGTTTGCCATATCAAAGGATGTGATACCACCCACTGCCATCGTTTTTATGCCCACTTCTTTTTTGATGGTTTCTGAAAACACTATCTGATGGGCTCTGTAATAATCGTTTGGCGGTGCTCCAAAAGCTATCCCACCAGAAGAGCAGTCTATCACATCAACGCCTTTGGTTTTTAGGATTTTAGAAAGTGCGATAGAATCTTCCAAATCCCATCCACCATCCACATGATCCACTGCCGATATCCTGACAAAAAGTGGCATCTCACCGGGTACGATGCTTCTTATAGCTTCTGTTATCTCTATTAAAAGCCTGATACGGTTTTCAAAAGTCCCACCGTATTCATCTGATCGTTTATTTGTAACAGGTGATAAAAACTCGTTTAAAAGATATCCGTGGGCCGCATGAATTTCTATCACATCAAAACCAGCTTTTAAAGCTCTTTGGGTAGCTTTCACAAATTTTTCTACGATATTTTTTATATCTTCTTTGGTCATCTCTTTGGGAGTTTTCCAATTAGGACCAAAGGCTACCTGGCTTGGCGCTATTAAATCAAGCTCATCATAACCAAACCTCTGAAGATTATCCCAGGGTCTTCCTCCAAAAGCTTTTCTACCAGCGTGAGCTAGCTGTATACCTACTTTTGCTCCAAAGCCATGACATATATCTACTATACGCTTTAAACCTTCTATATGCTCATCTTTGTATATACCAAGGTCTTGTTTTGATATAACACCCTCAGGAGATACGGCACAAGCTTCTGTAAAAATAAGACCAGTGCCCCCAGCTGCTCTTGAACCATAATGAGCTATATGAAAATCGTTTACAAAGCCATCTTCTGAAGAGTACATGCACATAGGGGACATAACAATACAATTTCTTAAAACCAAAGACCTAAGCTCTAATGGAGTAAATAGATTTTCTTTCATATTTTTAAGTTTACCATCTTAAAAGTCAAATGAAAAGGACGAAAGCTACAAAAATAAGATGAAATTGTCAGTTAGATAATATGAGAAAAAGCATGGGCCTGGAAGGACTCGAACCTCCAACCGGACGGTTATGAGCCGTCTGCTCTGCCTTTGAGCTACAGGCCCTACGTTAATTAAGATGGCGGAGCAGACGGGATTCGAACCCGCGACCTCCGACGTGACAGGCCGGCGTTCTGGGCCGGCTGAACTACTGCTCCAGCCATCTAAATATTATATCATAGACTATAAATTTTGTCCATCTCAATTAATTTTGATTCTTCAATAACTTTAGAACGATCCGCTGGTGGTATAGAACTTATATCTATATTTGGTTTTAGGTTTTTAAGATGAGAAAGATATTTTACTATACGGTTCATAACATCTACGTTTCCTTCGGTGGCAAAAAGAGCTAATTCCTCCAGACTAAAGGGTTTTAAAATAATGTACAATTCCGATGGTTTTTTGGCCTTTAAAATCTCTGATATAATGTGTTTGATGTTGATCTCAACAAATTTGTAAACAAAAGCCGGGGCGCTTATACCTTTTAAAATCTCTTCTAAAGAAGGAGCGTTTTTTACTAAAAGCCAAAAAAATATCCAAGAGGCCTCTTTAAAAGGGGTTTTGTACTCTAATAAATACCAATCAGAAAACATTTTGAGGTTTTTAGATTTTTCTTCTATATAAATATAATCTGGTTTGTATTCAAACAAAGATTCTATGATGCCGTATTTTTTGTAAGTTTCAAAAATGTTTTCAAACTCTTTTTCTTGAAGGGCTATTTTTAGCTCATTGAATATTCTACCTTTTGGAGCATATTTTAGCATACCTTTTTGTAAAGTCTCTTCTAAAAGTCTTTTGGTGTCTTTTGAAAGTTTGAAGTTTAGTTTGGCCTCAAATCTTATAGCTCTTAATATTCTAACTGGATCTTCTATAAAACTAAGTGGGTGTAAAACTCTTATAATCTTATTTTTTATGTCGTTTAAAGCTCCAAAATAATCTATCACAGTACCAAAATCCTCTTCATCAAGAGAAAGAAGAAGCGTATTTATAGTAAAATCTCTTCTAAACAAATCCTCTTTTAAAGAGGCTTTTGACACCACTGGATAAGCGCCGGCCATTTCGTAATACTCTCTTCTAGTGCTTGAGATTTCTATCTTAAAACCTTTGTATTTAAAATGAACGCTGTTAAAACCAAGAAATCTATGGGTTTTTATACCATGAGATTTTAAGCTTTGCTCTAATAGATCTATATCCCCTTCAAAAACAAAATCAATATCGTAAGAAGGCCTATTTAAAATGATATCCCTTACCACACCCCCCACTAAATAAAGCTTTTCGCCTTTTGGTATAACGCTTTTGATATCCATAATAATATCCATCATATATGATGGGGTGTTTATACGCTTAGTGGAAATCTTTTGCTCCTCATCTCCGGTAATATGTCTTATAAGATCTGATTTTGTTATTATACCCACTAACTTTCCTTCTTTGTCCAATACCCCTATCATAGGTACCAAAGGATTTTCTAAAAACACTTTCTCGGCCTCCCAAATAAAATCATCCTCTTTTAAAAGCGGTATACTTACTAAAAGCTCTTGTACTTTGCTTTTTTTTGAAATATCCAAAGCCTTTGCCGATACCTTTTTGGTAATAGCACCCATTACATGTTCATTCTCATCTAAAACCGGGGCTTTTGAGATTTTGAAGTTTGAAAGCGTATAAAAAGCCTCTTCCACACTCATATCTTTTTTTAGGGTAAGTGGGTGTTTTGTCATGATATCTTTTAAGGTTATCTTTGGGTTTTCTTCTTTTAAAAGCTCCAAAATGATACTTTTTAATTTTTTAGAAGATACAAAGTTTAGTTTTAAACCAGAGGCAAGCGTATGACCACCCCCTCCTAATTTTGATAAAATGCTTTCTACATCTATAGTTTTTGAGCGTGCTACCACATAGGTATTTATAGAAGAGGACATAATGATAAAATAAGCATCGAGATCTTCAAGCTCCTTTAGATCTTTTAAATTATCAATTATACTTTCTTGAGTAGTGTCAAGCACTATAAAACCTATCTTTTTGCCATTTATATTTAAAATCTCCAAACTCTTTAGATATTCTTCTACATGAATCAAATCTTTTAGGCTTATGTAAGATTTTACATATTTGTTTACAAATTCTATATCAGCACCCTTTTTTATAAGATAAGAAGCCGCTTCAAAATCCCTTGGGCTTATATCTTTTATGGAAAAATAGTTTGTATCGTCGTATATACCGCATAATAATATTGAAGCATCTTCTTTTGATATGGGGATTTGTTTTTTGATGATATACTCTATTATAAGCGTAGTACAAGCCCCAAGAGTTTCATCTATGTAAGCTTCCACAAGTGGTTCTTTTTCTATGTGTCTTATGTGATGATCAAACAGCGTTATTTTTTTAATCTTTTCTTTTTTTAAAAGCCCAAAAACAAAATCTATAGATGAATAATCCACTGTAAAAATATGTATATTTTCTAGCCCCTCTAAAGATTTTAAAATATTAAATCTATCTTTTATATCTTCAAAGAGTTTTTTGGCTTTTGGACTAAAAGATGTGTAAAAAAGTTTTGCGTCTTTTTCTAAAAGCGATAAACCATACAAAGAACTCAAAGCATCTAAATCGGCGTTTGGCGGGGCAAGAAGTATCTTAGCGCTTTTTTCGGACAAAAGCTCTCACCTCTTCTAAGGGCTTTGTGTTTAAAACGCGTTCTTTCAAAGCCCAACCTCTTCTTGCAAGCCCAACCCCTACTTTCATAAACCGAAGATAAGAAGAAGAATGAGAATCTGTAACAATACTTATTATTACCCCTCTTTCTACTGCAAGCCTTATGTTGTCTGGTGATAAATCTGCTCTTGGAATGTTTAGCTCTAACGCCGTGTTGGTATCAAGGGCTGCTTTTATAACCTCTTCCATATTTAGTATGTATCCATCTCTATAGCCGTAATTTTTACCAGTGGGATGGCCTATCTGATTTACGTATTTATTGTGACAAGCTTTTAAAACGCGCTTTGTGTTATCAGTGCTCGGTGACATGTGAGAGTGTATAGAAGCTATTACATAGTCAAACTCCTCTAAAAAGCTATCTGGCAAATCCAAAGACCCATCTTCTAATATATCCACCTCACAGCCCCTTAGTAAAGTCATATCTTTGTATTCTTTTTGGACTTGCTCTATCTCTTTCCATTGATTTCTAAAGCCCTCTTCATCTAAACCGCCTGCTACTCTTAGAGATTTGGTATGATCTGATATTACGATATACCTATACCCAAGCTCGTAGCATGCTTGTACCATCTGCCTTAAAGAGGCTTTACCATCTGAGTATGTGGTATGCATATGAAAATCCCCTTTTATATCATCATAACCCACTAACTCTGGTACTATGCCTTGCATGGCAAGTTCAATCTCACCTTTATCTTCTCTTATCTCAGGCGGGGGCATCACCATATCCAAAATCTTATAAATATCTTCTTCTTTTTCACCACCAAGCCTTTTACCAGAAGATATTTCAAAAATACCGTATTCGCTTATTTTGTAACCTTTTTCTTTTGCGATATCCCTTATCTTTATATTGTGTTCTTTAGAGCCTGTAAAGTACTGAAGGCCTGAACCCCATTCTTCTTCTTTTAAAACCCTTAAATCCACTTGTTTTGAGTTTTTAAGAAGAATAGATGTCTTTGTTTCACCGCTTCCAATGACTTGTTCCATATCTTTATAAGCTTTAAAATACTCATGAACCTTTGGAAAATCTTCTTTTTTGGTAGACACTAGTATATCTATATCCCCTATGGTTTCTTTCATGCGCCTTAAAGAACCAGCCACCGATATGTTTATTATCTCTTTACAGCCTTTCATGTAGCTAAGTATGTCTTGAGCCAAAGAATAGGCTTCTGTTATAAACATCCTCTCTTTTGATTGTTCAAAAAGAGCTATACCTCTTTTTATGTTTTCTATCTTTTTAGGACCAAAGCCTTTTATGGTTTTTATACGTGGGTCGTCTAAAGCTTTTAAAAGTTCTTCCTTGTTTTTTATGCCAAAAACATCATAAAGGGTCTTAAGAGTCTTGGGCCCAATACCTGGAGCATCCATTATATCAAGAAGTTCTTTTGGGACTTTTTGCAAAAACTCATAATGTTTTTTTATACGGCCAGTTTTTAGATACTCTTCTATCTTTTCTAAAGAAGATTCCCCTATACCGTGTATTTGGTTTGTGGTAAGATACTCTTTTAGCTCATCTACGCTTTTTATATCTTTATCTATTTCAAAAAGAATGTCTGCTACCTTTTGATAAGCCAACACTCTAAATTTGTTCTCCCCCAGAAACTCCGCCGCCAGAGCCATCTCTTTAAAGAGTTTTGCTATATCTTTAGTGGATGCCATAAAATGTATTATACAACGTTTTTACTAAAAAGCTATGTTGTATACAAAAAGCGCAAAACCTATAAAAGCGGATATCAAAGAAATGTAGAAAAACTCTTTTCTTCTGGTAAGGGCTGAAACTGAAGCCACCGCAATACCTATTTGTAAAAGAAGTTGTACTATCATAAACATATGATGCTTTTCATAATAATGTTCACTTTGAATGGTCTTTTGCTCAACTTGTTTTTCTAAATCTTTAGCTTTTTTCATTATTTCTATTTTTTGATTTTTGTATTTTTTTATATATTCCTCAAACTTTGGATTTTCTCTTATATAGTTTGCTATGGTATACATATGATATCTCATGTCTTTAGCTTGATAGTAGTTCCAAAGGTCTGTGGCTTTGTTCTGCAAAAGTACCGCATCGTTTTTTGCCACTATGGTCTTTGTAACGTATATTTCAGATTGCATACTAACAAGACCGCTTAACACGGCCATTATTGTAGTGGCTAAAGATACCCACAAGAGCCATTTCTCTTTGACTTTTTCCTCTTTTATAGTCTCTTCTATCAGTTCTTTGGCATGCTCTTCAATGGGACTTTCTTCCATCAATCCACTCCTTCTGAGTTGTATTCGTCTAGTGGATGATTTTCTGATGATACACCACCCCAAGGTTTTTTGCCGTAAAATTTTGCCTCTACATCTTTTATATTCTCTAGTGTTGAGCTTTTAAAATTAACACTCCTTAAATCTGTGTTTATAAAATCTATATCTTCTAATGAGCTTTCTTGAAAGTGAGAACCCTTTAATATAGCATCTTTAAAATTCACATTTTTTAAATGTGTACGTACAAAAGCACCATCAAGTATTTGAGCATTTTCCATGCTGGAGTTCATTATATCACAATTTATAAACTTTACCAGACCCATAAAGGTATATCTAAAAGAGCAGTTTTCAAAACAGCATTTTGTAAAAGTGGTCCTTTGAAAATTTGCCCTCTCAAAGTTGCAGTTTATAAACTTACAGTTTACAAAATCAGCTTCTGGTATAAAGCACTCGGTAAAGTCTACATCTTTGAAAGTTACAGCCTTAAAACTAGCGCAGGTAAAGGTAGAAAAACAAAGGCTTAAGCCCTCAAGGCTTAAGCCCTCTAATACCTCATTTGAAAAGTCGCACTCCGTCAAATCTTTTGCTTTTATCCTATCTAAAAATTTCATACAGGCAGCACTTTACACTGATCTATGAAAATCTGAGGGTTTATATCCTTTGAAGCTTTGTATCTTGCTTTTATCTCATTTTCTCTATCGTGATAAGTGGGTTCTTCTTTTTTGTAGAAAATACCTATTGGCACTTTAGCAGATTCGTTGTAATAGTGCTCTAAGTCCCTTGTGGCAAGCTCTAAAGCCTTTTGGAGATTTTGGATATCATTGTGGCCTTGTTCGTTTATATCTATAGTCTTGTCCTTGTAGTATTTGAAAGTGTCTACCTTGTTGTATGTAGGACATGGAGATATGATGTTTACAAAACTAAAACCTCTATGGGATATAGCCTTTTTGATAACATCGCTCATGTGCTTGAGGTTACCAGCGTAAGTTTGAGCCACAAAGGTAGCGCCAAAAGTAAGCATGTAGGATATAGGATTTATTGGCTTATCTATAGAACCATAAGGCGTTAAAGAGCCGTAAAGTCCTTCTCTTGAAGTGGGTGATATTTGATTTTTAGTAAGACCATACACTTGGTTGTCCATACAAAGTACCGTGATATCTATGTTTCTTCTAGCCGCATGTGGGTTATGGCCAGAACCTATAGAAAATAAATCCCCGTCTCCAGCTTCCACTAAGACAGTAAGATTTGGGTTTGCAAGCTTTACACCTATAGCGGTGGGTATAGCTCTACCATGAAGTACATGCATACTGTAGTTTTTCAAAAACAAAGGTGCTCTAGAGGAGCATCCTATACCAGATACAGATACTACGTTTTCTGGTCTTATTTTAAGCTCTGAAAGAGCTTTTGTAATGGCGCTTATAACACCAAAATCCCCACATCCTGGACACCATGTGGGTTCTATATCGCTTCTATAATCCGCTGGTTGAAGCTCCAACTCTTGTTCCATAAAACCTCCTTTAAATTAAACCGTAAGCTTTTTTACCGTAAATATGCTCAGGAGTAAACCTTCCTTCTGTTATCTCCTGATTTTCCATCAAAAAGTCCACTATATCTTCTATTTCTTTTGGTATAAAAGGCTCTCCTCTATAAATGTTGTATGATATGGGTCTTATATGGGTTCTATCTTTGATGACAGTGGCAAGTTGCCCATAGTAGTTGGTTTCTGGTATCAATATGCGTTTTGAGCTTTTAGCAAAAGCATCAAAAACCTCTTCTTTTACTGGCCATAAAAGCCTTGGATACATGGCATTTATCTTTAGACCTCTGCTTCTTAACCTATGTACTGCTTCTTTTGTGATGGATGCTGTAAGACCCCAAGTGATGATACCTATATCGGCATCTTTGTAAGGAGCATCTATTTCTATAAACCTATCGTAGTCCTCTTCCAAGAGTTTCTCAAGTTTTTTGAAACGTTTATTCATCTGATAGGTTCTTATGTCTGGTCTGTTTCTTGGATCCGAATTTTCTTGTCTTTCAAGACCTGTTATAGCGTGTATGGCGTTTGGGTCTCCTGGTATACCCATAGGTGTGATACCATCTTCGGTAAAAAGAGCATACCTTAAAAATCTTCCATGTCTTATAAACTTTTGCTCTTTGTCTTCTTCTGAGTTATAGAAAAGTCTATTTACTATGTTCAATTTGGATAAGTCTGGGGTTGGGAAAGCCTCAGCCCTTAAGCTCATAGCCGCATCTGTAAGCATGATAACTGGCATTTGATATTTTTCTGCCAAGTTAAAAGCCTCAACAGACATATAAAAGCTATCTTCCACGGATATTGGAGCTAGAACAGCCCTTGGTATCTCACCGTGAGAACCATACACAGCGTGGTATAGATCCCCTTGTTCATGCTTTGTGGGCATACCTGTAGCCGGACCTACCCTTTGTACATCTACTATTACCACAGGAGTCTCTGTCATACCAGCATAACCTATAAGTTCTGACATGAGTGAAAGACCAGGACCAGAAGTGGCTGTCATGGCTTTTACACCAGCGAAAGAAGCACCTATAGCCATAGCCAAAGACGCTATTTCATCCTCCGCTTGATAAAGCCAGCCATCTTTTCTTATTAGATCTTCCACTATATAGTTTCCAACGGACGTAGCGGGTGTTATAGGGTAAGCTGCGTAAAACTGACATCCAGCAGCCACGCAACCCTTAGCTACAGATTGATTACCCTCCATTATCACCACATCTTTTAAGCCTACAGCAGGTGGGAACTCAAAGCCATCTTTTTTAACAAGGTTTTCTTTTATATAGTTTATACCAGCCTCTAAAGCTTGATAGTTCATAGAAACTATCTTCTCACCCTTTCTTGAAAATTTTGCTTTTATAGAGTCTTTTAAAGATTCAACAGGCAAATTAAACAAGCCAGTGAGAGCCCCAAGAGCTACTATGTTTTTTGTAATATAAGCCTTGATCTGATTTTTTGCTATATCAGAAAGAGGCACCGGGTACATAATCACACCTTCGTGCTCTTCTGGTTCAAAATCCGAAGAATCATAAACAAGCACGGTTCCAGGTTTCAGATGCTTTTTGTTGTAAGCATAGGCCTCTGCATTAAAACAACAAACGATATCAAATCCATCGCCTGTACTATAGAGTTTCTCATCTGATATTCTCACAGTGGAATTTGCATAACCGCCTTTAATTTCAGCGGGAAAGCTCTTGAAATTCACCACATGATAACCGGATCTCACCGCAGCTTCCGTTAAAAAATCCCCAGCAGAGATCACACCTTCTCCGCCTTCTCCACCGATCTTGATAACAAGACTAAAAGCCATAAATACCTCCTAAATTAGTTAGCACTTAAAAACAATCAATACATACTTGATAAACTAAATATATAATTACGATTCATTTTAAAAATATTAGTAATCATAAAACGCGCCATATGCTATGGCGCGCCGAACAATATTAAGCTGGTTCTATCCTTACAATAACTTCATCAGGAGTAATATTCTCACCAGGTTGAGCATATATTCCCTTTACTATACCGCTTATAGGAGCATGTATTTCGTTTTCCATCTTCATAGCTTCTACTATAGCCACCGTTTGTCCTTTTTCTACCTTATCACCTTCTTTTACCAAAATCTTTGAAACTTTACCTGGCATAGGTGGTACTGCATCGCCTTCTTTTTCTGGTCTTGGTCTTGCACTACCAGACGCTTGGGCAGCTCCACCTTGTTTAGCCTGACCAGAAACAAGAGCTTCTGCTATAGGATAAAGCTGTATCTCTTCAAGCTTTCCGTTCACTCTTATGTAATATTTTTTAGGTTTTCCAGGCTCTTGACTTGGAGCCACACCCTCTACTTTTACTTTAAATTTATCACCGTGATATGTAATATCAAACTCCACTGGAGCTGCATTTTCAACGGTGCCTGGTTTCGTTTCCACTATATCTGCAGTATCTATAGCTATATCTGGGGTAAGTTCTCCGTTTTCTCTGGCTTTTAAGAACTCCATAGCCTGCATTGGGAAAAGCACGTAAAGAAGTATATCTTCTTCAGACTTTGCCAAAGGCCCAGACTCTTGCACAGCCTTATCCCAGTCATTTGGGTCCGCCAAATCACCAGCCCTTATATCAAATTTTGGTTCTTTTCCAGGACCTAATATCTTTTCTACGAGTTCTTTTGATATTGGACCTGGTGGTCTTCCGTACTTGCCTTCTACATAATCTCTCACTTCTTTTGTGATGGTTTTGTATCTTTCACCGGTGATGACGTTTAAAACTGCTTGCACACCTACTATTTGAGAAGATGGAGTAAGAAGTGGTGGATAACCAAGATCTGCTTCTACGTGAGGTACTTCTTCCAAAGCCTCTTCCATCTTATCTGCAGCGTTTGCTTCTATTAGCTGGGCCACCATATTTGATATCATGCCACCAGGTATTTTATGTATAAGCACTTTTGCATTTACACCTGCGTACTCGGTTTCGTATTTTCTATACTTTCTCTTTATTTGTCTTGTGAGTTCTGCAAGTTCATCCAATATCTTTAGATCTATACCAGTATCATAAGGTGTGTCTTGTAAAGCTGCCACCACACTTTCGGTAGCTGGGTGAGAAGAACCAAAAGCCAAAGGTGATAAAACAGTATCAAGCATATCAACACCAGCCAACACTGCCATTATATGGTTCATGATAGCTGTACCACTCATATCGTGGTTATGAAGAAGTACTTTTATCTTATCACCGACTTTTTTCTTTATACCTCTTATAATGTTGTAGGTATCCAAAGGCATCAATATACCTGTAGCATCTTTGAAAGATATCCAATCTGGAGCTAAATCTATTAGCTCATCAGCGTAAGCCATCCATTTTTCAAGCGTATGTACTGGGCTTTTGGTGTAGCTAATTTCAGCATGCACCTCGCCACCAAACTCTTTTATAGCCTTGCAAGCCACTTCGATGTTTCTGTTGTCGTTTAATGAGTCAAACACCCTAAACACAGTTATGCCGTTTTTTATGGCTTTTTCTACAAACTTTTTGACAACTTTATCGGATTTTGGTTTATAGCCTACTATGTTTTGACCTCTAAAAAGCATCTGAAGTTTTGTATTGGGCATCACCTCTTTTATGCGTCTTAACCTTTCCCACGGATCTTCTTTCAGATATCTAAGACAAACGTCGTAAGTGGCGCCTCCCCATACTTCTACAGCGTAAAAACCAGCTTTATCCATCTTTTCACAAAGAGGAAGCAAATCATCGGTCCTTACCCTTGTGGCAAGTTTACACTGCTGACCGTCTCTTGGAGTAAGGTCTGTAATGAGCATTTTCTTTGGTGGTGCCACTTCAAGATTTTGTTCTTGCAACATTTGTTCAATAAGTTTCATAGTTTAACCTCCTTATAACCCGTGATATGAAGCTATGACTGCGCTTATAAAAGCTACAAAATCTTCTTTGTCCTTTGGCTCTTCGTAATCAAACACCTCTTGGTGCTCTTCCAAATACTTGGTAGTAAAGTATCCGTTTCTAAAATCTTTTTCTCCTACAATTTTCTTAATAAGAGGTATTGTAGTTTTAACACCTTTTATCTCATAAGTATCCAAAGCTGCTTTTGTCCTTGAGAGTGCCTCTTCCCAAGTTCTACCCCAGCATATAAGCTTTGCTATCAAAGAGTCGTAATAAGGGGTTACTTCGTAACCTACAGAAGCTGCACTTTCTATCCTTATACCAAATCCCCCAGGCACATAATAACGCTCTATGGTACCTATGCTTGGAGCAAAATTTTTCTTTGGATCTTCTGCATTTATACGACATTCTATGGCGTATCCGTTAAACTTGACATCCTCTTGTTTTATCTCAAGCTTATGGCCTACCGCTATCTTTATTTGCTCTTTTACTATATCAACACCGGTAACTCTTTCTGTTACAGGGTGTTCTACCTGAATACGGGTGTTCATCTCTATAAAGTATATATTGCCTTCTAAGTCAGATACAAATTCCATGGTCCCAGCGCTGTAATACCCTATTTCTTTTGCAGCTTTTGCCACTATTTCACCGTAGTGCTTTCTCTTTGCTTCGTTTAATACCAAAGAAGGAGCTATTTCTATAAGCTTTTGATTTCTTCTTTGGACAGAACAATCCCTTTCCCCAAGGTGTATCACGTTTCCATATTTATCACCTAACACCTGAAACTCTATGTGTTTTGGATTTTGAATGTATTTTTCTAAAAGCAAATCACCTCTTCCAAAGGCTTTTTGGGCCTCAGAGTAAGCGGCTTCGTAGTTTCTTTTAAGCTCTTCTTCGTCTTTACATATTCTAATACCTCTACCACCGCCCCCAGCAGATGCTTTTAAAAGCACCGGATACCCTATTTCTTTTGCTATTTCAACAGCCTCTTCTACAGATTTTAGTATTCCATCGCTTCCTGGCACCGTGGGGACACCTGCTTTTTTCATCACTTCTTTGGACCTTGCCTTATCGCCCATGAGGGCTATTACTTCAGCAGAAGGCCCTATAAAAGTTATACCGTTTTTTTCGCAAAGCTCTGCAAACCCTTCATTTTCTGCCAAAAACCCGTATCCTGGATGTATGGCATCTGCCCCCACAGACTTTGCTAAGTCCACTATCAATTGGGCATTTAGGTATGTGTCAAGAGGATTTGCACCTATCATGTAAGCTTCATCTGCCATCTTCACATGCCTAGCAGTGGGCTCTACATCGGAGTATATGGCTACTGTGGGTATATCAAGCTCCTTTGCAGCCCTTATAATTCTACAAGCTATTTCACCTCTGTTTGCCACCAATATCTTTTTAAACATAGGTTTACCCCTTCTCTATTTTGAATGTATAAGATATAGGTGCTACTTGGTTTATCATATAAGCTATGCTGCAGGTTTTGTTAAGAGCCGTCTCTATAGCCTCTTTTACATCTTGCTCTGAGAGGTCTTTACCTTTTATTGTAAAATCCAAATAAATCTTAGTAAAGACTTTTGGATATGTGTCTTTTCTTTCGCTGTCTGTGTTTACAACAATATCTTCCACGTGTTTCCCAGCTTTATGAAGGGCCTCATATACATGAATACCCATACAACCAGCTATAGAAAGAAACAAAAGTTCAGGCGGTCTTACACCCCTTCCTTTACCACCTACATAACCAGCGGCATCTATGGGGACTTCTATACCAGATTCCCCTTTACCCACAAAATGAAAATCTTCCTTTTGCCTTACGGTAAGTTTCATCTATCACCTCTCAAATCAAAGTTTATCAATCTCATCAATAATAGCATCACCAAACTGAGATGCAGTTAAAGATATAGCTTCTACGCCCATCTTTTTAAAACCTGAAGCTATGTCTGGTGTGCCTTTTCTTTGGTTTATTACGCTTTTAATAGCCTTATAAATAAGACCAGCAGCTTCATAAAAGCCCAAATACTCAAGCATCATAGCACCAGAAAGCGTTATAGAAAGTGGGTTTGCCATGCCTTTACCAGCTATATCGTAAGCAGTTCCGTGGGTGCTTTCAAAAAGCGCATATCCATCGCCTATATTTCCGCTTGGCACATAACCAGGACCACCCACCAAAGCAGAAGCCAAATCAGATATATAATCTCCGTTTAGGTTTTGCGTGATGATTACATCGTAATAATCTGGGTTTAATACAAGCTGCATGAGCATCTGGTCTGTGATAACTTTGTAGAGTTTGGCTTGACCTTCTTTTGGCTCTCCTTCTGTGATTATTTTACCTTCAAACTCTGGTTCTTTTGCCACTTCAAAAGCCCAGTTCATAAACATACCTTCGGTGGCTTTCATAATGTTTCCTTTGCCTGCCACCGCTATATGCTTTTTGCCGTTTTGAAGAGCGTATCTAAAAGCTTTTCTTACGTGTCTTTTGGTTTTGAACTCTGACATTGGCTTTACCGTAATACCCGCATCTTCTGGTATAGCATCTTCTGATACACTCATTTCTTTTACAAAAAACTCCCTTACTTTTTTAAAAGCATCTGTTTTTGGCATATACTCTATAGCCATGTATACATCGTCGGAGTTTTCTCTAAACACTGCCACATTTACCCTTTGAGGGTTTGGTATGGGAGAGGGTTGACCCATCCAGTAAACGGGTCTTATGGCAGAATAAAAATCCATAGATTGACGCAAGATTGCATTCAAAGATTTTCCACCTTTTCCCACCGGCGTACCAAGAGGACCTTTTATACTTACGATACTTTGTTTTAAAAGCTCCAAAGTCTCCTTTGGCATCCTTTCAAGGCCTTTTTGCTCTGCCATATCTCCAGCCAACACCTCTACCCAGTATATCACTTTAGAGCCGTTATAGGCTTTTGACATAGCTTTGTTGATTACTTTTATCATCTGAGGTGTTATTTCAGGGCCTATACCGTCCCCTTGGATAAAAGGTATGATGGGGTTATTTGGTACTTCCAACGTTTTATCAGCTTTTAATTTGATAAAAGAACCCTCTTTGGGTATACTAATCTTAGAATCGTACCAGCATACGTTTTCCATCAAACGCTCCTTAAAAAGTTGTCATAAAATATTAAATAATCTTATAAAAAAAGTCAAGTATTTTATACGAATTTTATCTTTTCGTAAGCCCTTACAAGATAAGGCTTCTCTATTTCATCCGGGTAAGGAACTGGTCTATTCACCTCTCTAAAGAAGTTTACGTTGTACAAGAATGCTATGTTAGCCTCTCCTATGATAGCTTTTATCTGCTCATCTGTCAAGTCTAACGTGTCCAAAGAAGCTCTGTAATTTCTTTTAAACTCTATGATATCTTTTATTTTATCAAACTCATAAAACCTTGTGCCCTCACTGTTTTGCAAGTTTAAAGCGTTTCTTATCATATCTTTTATCATCTGCCCACCAGAAAGATCCCCCATATACCTAACATAAGCATGGGCTATAAGAAGCATGGGTTCATGCTTTGCTACATACCTTATCCTTGATATGTATAAGAGTATAGCTACCGTTGGGTACATTTGCTCAATATAGTTCTCTCCAAAGTAAAACTTCAAATCTTCTACAATGTGCTCTCTTCTGAAAAGCTCCGGATAATATATTTTTGACACGTAAGGGTTGTCTTTGTTTTGTTCTATGGCATCTTCTAGTGTGTTGTATATATAGTAAAGACCTGCGGTTATCTTTTTCATATCCTCAAACGTGGTTCGTGATTCTTGCATGTCTTGGGCTACGGTAGAGCTATCCGCCATACTATGTATATCCCAAATTCCTTCTCTTAAAAGCTTAGAAAATCCCATATATCACACCTCGTCTTTATAAATTTCTACCAAAAGCTGGTCTTTTAACTCTTGTACTACTATGATATGTGTATTGTAAATCAAAGGTTCCTTGCTTATGGCATCGAGCTTTTTGTTGGCATAATAAACAATAGCCCCTTCTGGGACGGCACCTTTAAACTCTTTCATAGGGTATGTTTTTACTATACCCGGTTTGCCTTTAAAACCATAAGCAAGCCCCATTATAAAGCTTGCAACCTTAGACATTTTATCTTTTGGACCCATTGGAGGTATCATCATAAAATCTCCTACAATTGAATATTTTAATTATATAACATTTTTTAAAGTTTGCCACCTCTCGTAAAAGCCTGAAAATTTATATGAAATCTACAAAGCAATTACAAGTCTACCACGGTCTACAAGTCTACCACGGTTTACACAGTATTGTTATTTATGAACATATTTTACAAGATATTGACAAGATTGTTTTTATTTGATATAATTTAGCTTTAATTTAGCTAGCGTAGCTCAGTCGGCAGAGCACGTGATTTGTAATCACGAGGTCGTGGGTTCGACCCCCACCGCTAGCTTTTTGATTTTTTAGTGGCATTTATCGCATTTTTTAGCCTTTGATTTTCGGCTTTTGATAAGATAAAAAATACCAAAAGTTAAAAGAAGTATTACAAAAGCCCAATCAAAAAACATGTAGCACCATACTTACCCTATATATTACTAAGGCTACCGCCCAGCCTAACACAAAGCTGTATAGCAAAAAAAGCATACCAAATTTTGTTCCAAACTCTGATTTTAAAATAGACACCGTAGCTATACAAGAGGTATACAAAAGAACAAACACCATAAAAGATAAAGCTCCGTAAGGGCTTAAGCTATCTCTTATAGCTTTTATGGTAGAAGAATCGGTACTTTCTTTTGTAAAAACATTTGAAAACCCAGGAGAAACAAAAGAAAGCACCGTATTTTTTAAAGCCTGTTCAAGGGATATCATTTGTTCTTTGAAAGACTTTTCTATATTAAAATTTGAATAATCTTCTTTGGTGGAAGCTGAGTATATAGCACCCATAGAACTTATTATGATCTCTCTTGCCAAAAAAGCTGGTACCAGCGATGTGGTGGCTCTCCAGTCTTCTATACCTATTGGTTTAAACACATATACCAAAGCACCACCTATTTTTCCAGCCACAGTATCTTTTACATTTGTGTTTGGGGGTATATGTAGAAAAGCCCAAACCACTACCGTGGAGGCAAATATAAAAGTACCTGCTCTTTTTAAAAATCGTTTTAATTCTACAAAGGCTATGTTTAAGACTATCTTTAAAGGCGGTTTTCTATAAGGAGGAAGCTCCAGTATCATAGGTAAGCTTTCTGTTTTTGGTAAAACCTTGTTCATAACTATAGCCGTTAGTATGCTAAAAAATATACCAAGTAAATATAAAAATAAGATTATAGGAGCAGGGTTTTTGAAAAATATTGCTCCAAAAAAAGCAAACACCACAAACCTCGCTGGGCAACTGGTAAATGGTATCATAGCAGCCACTATGAGCTTTGAGCGCTTATCTTCTAATACCTTAAGGGCCATAATGGCTGGGACATTGCAACCAAAGCCAAGCATAAAAGGAAGTATGCCTCTTCCATCTATCCCAAACTTAGATACAAACCTATCAAAAATAATGGGTACTCTTGGAAGATATCCAGACAACTCCAACACAGAAAGTCCAACAAACAAAGCCCCCACAAGGGGTGCAAAGCTT
Source organism: Hydrogenobaculum sp. Y04AAS1 (assembly GCF_000020785.1). Classification (NCBI taxonomy): domain Bacteria; kingdom Pseudomonadati; phylum Aquificota; class Aquificia; order Aquificales; family Aquificaceae; genus Hydrogenobaculum; species Hydrogenobaculum sp. Y04AAS1. The sequence continues at coordinate 1,347,621 of NC_011126.1, read as the reverse complement.
ATCACAAAACCAACACCATCTAGTACTGCACCAGCTACAAAACTTTTTACTATGTATGGGGCTTTTGGAAAAAGTTTATAAACCAAAGGATGTAAAAACGAGCTTTCAAAATCTCCTATCCAGTTTGATATAGGATAGCTCACATCAAAAGATAGTTTAAACATTAGATACATCACCACTACAAATATCAAAAGCCCAAGAAAAGGATGGAGGGCAAACTTATCAAGGATTTCCGTTAGTTCTATCTCATCTTTGAAGCTTCTTTTTACAACGCTTGAACTTATAAAGTGAGCAACGCCGTACATATCTTTTTTAAGTATATCGTAGATATTTTCTTTCAAATCGTTTTCAAGTTTTAATATGATTTCATTGCAACAATCACATGGGATTATACGCTCGAGCATCTTCATGGCAAAAAATCTAGGCGGTATATTTTTATTAGGTGGTACGGCACAGAAAGATAAGATATCGTTTATGGCTTTTTCTGTGATATCTGAGTATCTTAGGTCTTTTGGTATTTTCTTTTGTTCATAAGTAGATATTATACTCTCTAAAAGTCTGTCTTTTAAATCCTCCTTAGTACCTATGGCACTTATCACATCAACGCCTATTAGTTCTGAGAGCTTTTTTATATTTATATCTACCCCAAGTTTTAAAGCTTCATCCCACATATTTAGAACTATCACCATAGGTATTTTTAGCTCTATCAACTCAGCGGTCAATATTAAAGAACGTTCCAAGTTTGTAGCTTCTATGATATTTACTATTATATCTGGAGGGGAATTTATCAAAAAATCTGTGGTGACAGCTACATCTTCTGATATATAATCAAGCGAATAAGCACCGGGTAGGTCTATTGCATGCACTTCGTAGTCTTTGTATGTAAGAAAAGCTTCTGTCTTCCTTACGGTGACGCCCGGCCAATTGCCAACTTTTAATGAGGTTTTTGCTATGTTGTTTATTATGGTGGATTTTCCAACGTTTGGATTGCCAACAAAAGCCATCTCTATTTTTTTCATTCTACTTCACCTCTATTTTTTTTTCATTCTACTTCAACCTTTTCTGCAAGATAGTTGCATATGGATATTCTTGAATTGTAGACTTTTAAAATTGTGTTTCTGTCATCTTTTCTAAGTATTTTTACAGTAATCCCAGGCACTATCCCCATGCTTATGAGCTTTCTTTTCCAGCCTGGATTTTCACTCTTTCCGCTTATCACATAGCCTTTTATATAAGCTTCCTTGTCTTGAGGCACTTCTATAAGTTTCATAGATTTTAATATGAAATCTCAATTTTAATTAGGCAATGATAAGTATCATACCACTAAAAGCCAAAAACAATATCCTTAATATAAGGAGGTGTAAAATGAATGTATTAAATGCGGCCTTAAACGTTGGAGTTTTACAAAATGCACAGACCAACCAACCAAAAGCCCAGCAAGCGGGTATGGTAGATGGTGTACTACCCTTTGGCCTTTTTATGGGTGAGCCAGTATCGCCTGCTGAAAAATCCAAACAAGAAAACCAGCAAGCTACCACTGGAATAAACTCTTTTGAATCAGCCCTTTACAATTTCATGAACAACATGATAACCCAAAGCGTTCAAAATACCCAAAACAGCAGTTTAAACAGCTTTTAATATAGCTTTAAAAATTTAGTGTTTTAAGCTTTTTATGGAAACGTACTATGATTTTTTAGCGGGAAGAGGGGTTAGGTATAGAGAATTCATAAGTTTTTCTACAAAAATATGCGGGCTTCTTGGTATAAACCCAAATGAAATAAACGACATAATAAACGCTCTAAAACAAAAGCCAAGGATACCGGTTTTGTGGTTTCATGGACTTGAATGCACGTGCTGTTCTGAGTCTTTGATGAGAAGCTCATCGCCGGTGTTTAGCGATATGGTGTCGTTGATATCTTTAGAATACGATGATTTGATATCTGCTTCTTGTGGTGAAAATCTATTAAACTATAAAAAGAAAATAATAGAACAATACAAAGGAAACTACATACTTGCCATAGAAGGAAGCATTACAGAGTTTGAAGACGGGGCTTGCTGCATGGTGGGAGGAAGATCCTTCAACGAAGAGCTTTTGGAAGCTGCCGAAGGTGCAAAAGCTATTATAGCTTGGGGCTCGTGTGCTTCTTTTGGCTGTGTACAAGTGGCTTATCCAAACCCTACAAAATCATCTTCAGTAGATACTATCATCAAAAATAAACCCATCGTGAAAGTGCCAGGATGTCCTCCTATACCAGAGGTAATGGCAAGTGTGATCGTTTATATGCTTTTAAAAGACGAACTACCTCCTCTTGATAGCAAGTTAAGACCAAAGATGTTTTATGGTATGACAATCCACGACACTTGCTATAGGAAGAACTTTTACAACGCCAACAAGTTTGCCGAACGCTTTGACGATGAAGGCTCAAAAGCCGGTCATTGCCTTTATAAACTTGGATGCAAAGGTCCAAGCACCTACAACGCCTGCAGTTCCATCGGCTGGTACAACGGCCTATCTTTCCCCATAAAATCAGGTCATGGTTGCATCGGTTGCTCCCAAGAAGGCTTTTGGGACAAAACCATGTACAAAGAAGAAGCCCCTATAACACCTCAGAATTTCGATATATTTAGCTTTTAAGATATAATAATCGTAGGGTTTATAAATGAGCTATACTGATATTACTTTTATTACAAATCAAGAAGGGCAGACTTTAAAAGATAGGTTTAACGAACTTATCAAAGATGTAAAATTTTTTGACGTTTTAGTTGGCTATTTTTTTGCAAGTGGTTTTTATGCTATTTATAAATCTTTAGAGAGTACAGATAAAATAAGAATTCTAATAGGGATTTCTACTGATAAATTTACTTATGATTCTATTCAGAAGGGCTCTATTGCTTTGTCTGAGAAAGAAATAAAAGAATCAATAGAAGAAGGCATAATTAAAGATCTTGAGGATTCAGAAGATAATAAAGAAACAGAGGAAGGTATCAGAAAATTTATAGAATGGATAAGTACAAAAAAGCTGGAGATAAGGGCTCATAAAGAAGGGGGCTTGCATGCTAAACTTTACATAATGACATTTAAAGAGGGGGATAGAGATGTTGGAAGAGTGATAACAGGCTCAAGCAATTTTACCCAAAAAGGATTGGTGGAAAATCTGGAGTTTAACGTAGAGCTTAAAAATAGAAGCGATTACGAGTATGCAAAGCAAAGGTTTGAAGAGCTTTGGAGAAATTCTGTTGATGTAAGCGAGAAGTTTGTGAATACCATTAATAAGTTCATAAATGATGCTATAAAACCTTATGAACTTTATCTTAAATTTTTGTATGAATATTTCAAAGACGAACTAAGCAATGTTGATGATTTATACAGCAACAAATTTCCAGATAATTTTAAAGAACTTGAATACCAAAAACAAGCTGTTTTAAACGCTAAGAAAATTGTAGAAGAGTATGGTGGTGTTTTTATATCTGATGTTGTGGGTCTTGGAAAGACTTATATGACTGCCATGTTAGTTTCTCAACTTGGTGGTAGAACTATGGTGATAGCTCCTCCGGCTTTACTAAGCAGCAGTAATCCTGGTTCTTGGGAGAATGTTTTAAGAGATTTTCATATACCATTTAAAGCTGTATCTGTGGGTAAGCTTGATGAAGCTATAGAAGAAATTGAACGCAGAAAATACGATAATATTATCATAGATGAATCTCATAGATTTAGAAACGAATCAAACACCACTTATGAAAAATTGGCAGAGATATGTAGAGGCAAAAGGGTTATACTGGTTTCTGCAACTCCTTATAACAATTCTCCAAAGGATATTTTGTCTCAGATAAAGTTATTTCAAAGCCCAAAAAAAAGCAATATACCTGGTATTAAAAATTTAGAAAGTTTTTTTAAAAAGCTTGAAACCAGGTTACAAAACGCTAAAAAGAGCAAGAATCAAGAAAAATTTATAAAAGAATCAAGAGACGTAGCCAAAGAAATAAGGAATAAGGTTTTGAGGTATATAATGATAAGAAGAACTAGGAAAGATATTGAAACATATTTTAAGGAGGATCTTAAGAAAAATGGCTTGAAATTCCCTCAGGTAGATGCCCCTATTCCAATATTGTATCAATTAAACGACGAAGAAGACAAAGCTTTTATGGAAACGATTAATCTCATAACTAAAAACTTAACTTATACAAGGTATACACCGCTTTTGTATCTGAAATCAAAAATTGATGCTTTAGAACAGCAATCCCAGGAAAACATGGCTTCTTTCATGAAAGTTCTTCTCGTAAAGCGTTTAGAGAGTAGTTTCTATGCTTTTAGAAAGACGTTGGATAGATTTATAAAATCTTACGATGGGATGTTAAATACCATAAAAAATAAGAAAAAAGTATATATTAGCAAGAAGTATTCAAATAAAATTTTAGAGCTTTTAGAAAATGATAATGACGAAGAAATAGAAAGACTAATAAACGAAGGTAAAGCACAAGAATACGACATAAAAGATTTTAAAGAAGATTTTATAAATAATTTAAACAGAGATAAGGAAATTTTGGAAAGAATAAGAGATTTATGGCAGGATATTAAAAGAGATCCCAAGTTAGATGTTTTGATAAAAGAGTTAAAAGAAAACCAAATTTTGAAAGATCAAAAAATCATAATTTTTACTGAGTCCAGAGAAACCGCAGAATACATAACACAAAAATTAGATGAAGTGTTTGGCAATCAAGCTATCTTATTTCACGGTAGTTCTCCTGAAGAGATAAAGGATAAGATTGTTGAGAACTTTGATGATAGCTCAAAGATAAAGAAAGATGATTATAGAATCCTTGTATCTACGGATGTGTTATCCGAAGGGGTTAATCTTCATAGGTCAAATATCATTATAAATTACGACATACCGTGGAATCCAACTAAAATAATTCAGAGAGTGGGAAGGGTAAATAGATTGGATACCAAGTTTGACAAGATCTATGTCTTCAACTTTTTTCCAACCACTCAAGTAGAAGATCAAATACAATTACAACAAATAGCTAGATCAAAGGTAGAAGCTTTTCTAAATCTGCTCGGTGGAGATGCTGCAATCTTAACAGAAGGAGAGCCGATAGGTTCTCATGAGTTGTTTGATAAACTTATATCAAAAGATATTTTGAATGAAGAAGAGTTTGAAGAAAGTGAATTAAAATACTATAAAATTATAGAAAAAATAAAGAAAAACAACCCAGATTTATTTGAAAAGATAAAGCAAATTCCCAAAAAAGCTCGTTCTGGTAAGATTTATGAAGTAGATACAGATATGCTTTTGACATTTTTTAGAAAAGGTAAATTGATGAAGTTTTATATATCCGACAAAAACGAAACCCGGGAGCTTGATTTCTTGTCCGCTGCAAAATTATTTGAGTGTGATGAAAGCCAACCGAGGATAAATATTCCTTTAGAAAAATTCTACAATCTTCTTGATAAAAACAAAGAAGCTTTTATTTATGATACGTTAGAGGAGGAAATAGATAATCAAAGATCAGGTAGAGATAACTCTCAAAAGTTGTTTAAACATATTAAAGCTATATTTAGAGATAAAAGAAATCTAACAGAGGACCAAGAAGAGTTTTTGGATGCTGTCATCGAAAGATTAAAAGAGGGTGCTTTACCAAAAAAGACAGTTCAGAGGGTTTTAAAGTATATAGAAAATGTTGAAGATCCAACGAAAGCCCTATCCATATTAAAAAATGAAATTCCAAAAAACTTTATTGATAAAAAATACTCGGATATAATAGATAATAGGACTCATAAAAGAGAGGTTATATTATCTTTATACTTAGAGCGATGAAATCGCATTTTATTTATGACGTGGCATACTTGTGGATCGTGGCATACTTGTGGATCGTGGTAGACTTGTGGATCGTGGTAGACTTGTCGGGAGTTGACGAGGTAATAGGCACTGGTAGTGTAATAAATGCAATGCATACTAGAACGGCAATGACGGGTTTCAGCATTAGTAAAAAGGCAAACCGATTAAGAACTTAGAAAGATGCTTAAACCATGTTATAGGAGTTTAAGATGGACGAGGAAAGAGCAAAAAATCTTGTAAAAGATGTGTTTGAAAGCAAATTTGATGAAAGGAAATTTGAGGGATTTATAGCTAATTTGCTAAAGAAGTACGATAGAAGCAAGTTTCTAAAGAAAAGAAGCGGATCACAAGTAGTAAGAGAAAAATATTTAGATTTCATAGGTTCTTGGGAAAGATTGGGAAGGTATATAGATTCAGAAAAAAATGTGATAGATATTCTTATAGTTTATCTCAAAAAAGGACAATCTTTATATAGATCAAGAGTAGCCCAAAGAAACTTTGTAGCTGATTATTTAAGTGGGAAAGTTGGAACGGATTCATTAAAAGACGCTGCGCTTGTTGCATTCGTATCTCCTAGACCGTGGCAGACTTGTATGGAGGAAGATTGGAGATTCTCTCTTGTTAAATTAGAGTATAAAAAAGAAGGAGGAAAATTAATAGATGAGCTATCACCAGCTAAAAGATGGTCTTTTTTAGTTGGTAAAAACGAAAAAAGTCATACAGCTCAATCAAGATTCTTAGGGCTTTTAAAATCAGATGAAGAACCTACTTTAAAAGAAATTCAAAAAGCTTTTGATATAGAAACCATCACAGATGAATTTTTTGAAAAATACAGAGATTTATTTATAAAAACCAAGATTGAACTTGACAATATTGTCAAAAAAGACGAAAAGCTTAGGAAAGAATTTAAAAATAAGAATATTAGCACTGTTGATTTTGCTAAAAAGCTTCTTGGTCAGATAGTGTTTTTATACTTTTTGCAGAAAAAAGGATGGTTTGGCGTAGAGAAAGGCAAAGATTTTGGAACAGGTCCAAAAGATTTTATTAGAAAGCTTTTTAATGGTGAGTATATAAGCTATAAAAATTTTTATAACGATGTTCTTGAGCCGTTATTTTATAAAGCTTTAAGAGATGGTAGAAGTTCTGACGACCATTACTACGATAAGCTTAAATGTAAAATTCCATTTTTAAATGGTGGGCTCTTTGATCCACCAAATGATTTTGACTGGGTTAAGGTAGATATCCCACTGCCAAATGATCTTTTTTCAAACAATCATAAAACAGATGAAGGTGATATAGGGGATGGGATACTTGATGTGTTTGACAGATACAACTTTACTGTAAACGAAGAAGAACCGCTTGAAAAAGAAGTTGCACTTGATCCAGAGCTACTTGGTAAGATTTATGAGAAACTAAATGCAATTAGAGAGGATAATTTTGATGAGTATTTAAAAGCTTTAAAGTCTTCCAGAAGAAGCAAAGAGTCTAAATTTAATAAAGAATATGGAGTTTATTATACGCCTAGAGAGATCGTTCATTATATGTGTCAAGAAAGCCTCCTTTATTATCTTGAATCTCAATTAGAGGAGCAAGTATACCACGGTTCTAAAATTGGAAGAGAAGATTTAGAAAAGTTTATCAAGTATGCTGATTTGCTTGTTGAAAATGAAAAAGTAGCTCAAGAAAAAGTTGAAAATAATGTTAAAGCTTCAAAATACAAATACGAAATTCCTGAAAGTATAGTAAAAAACGCTAAAGAAATAGATAAACTACTCAATGATCTAAAAATCTGCGATCCTGCGGTTGGTTCTGGAGCTTTCCTTGTTGGCATGTTACATGAGATTGTAAAGCTGAGACAGCTTCTTTCTGTATATACAAAAAACAACCTTAGTAATTATGATTTAAAAAGACATACAATAGAGAATTCTCTATACGGCGTTGATATTGATCCGGGGGCTGTTGAGGTTTGTAAGTTAAGATTTTGGTTATCTTTGATAGTCGACGAAGATTCCTTCAATGATATAAAACCGCTTCCAAACTTAGATTATAAAATAGTTAGGGGAAATTCCTTGATTGGATTTCCTAACAATTGGAGAAGTGATATAGCAGATAAAATAGAAAAATTAGAGGATAAGCTGTTTTCAGAAACGCATCCAGAAAGAAAAAAGGAAATAAAAAAAGAACTTGATGCCTTGATTTTAAAAAGACTTGAAAATTCTAAGGAAATTTTTGGATACAAAGTTGATTTTGACTTTAAACTCTTTTTCCCACAAGTATACCACAACCAAAAAGTGTTCAAAGAAAAATCTGGTTTTGATATCGTGATTGGAAACCCGCCATATGTAAGACATGAAAAAATAAGAGCCATTAAACCGATCCTTGAAAGACAAAACTACGAAGTTTTCACATCAACGGCAGATTTGTATGTATATTTTTATGAAAAAGGCTATCAGCTTTTAAAAGATCAAGGGATCTTGGCATATATAACAAGCAACAAATGGATGAGGGCAAAGTACGGAGAGAAGTTAAGAAAGTTTTTAAAAGAAAAAACAGCTATTTTAGAGATAATTGATTTTAGTGGTTATAGCGTCTTTGAGCAAACGGTGGATACTAATATTTTGATCTTTAGAAAAGAAAATGATCGTGGCAGACTTGTGCCAAGGAAAGAGCATATTTTTAGATTTTTAGAGGTTAAAGGTGGTATTGAAGATATTGAAGAGTATTTGAGAAGAAAAGGCAAACCCAAGTTGATTGGGCAAGCTACTGAGAAAAAAGTTGAGCATTTAGATAGTTGGCCTCAGGTAGATACATGGCAAGAACTTAGAACATGGCAAACTATGTATCAAAGTAAGCTTTCTGATAACGCTTGGACGCTTGGAGATGAAAGTGTTTTGAGCTTAAAAGATAAGATTGAAAAAGCAGGAAAACCTTTAAAAGATTGGGATGTAAAGATTTATTATGGAATAAAAACAGGATTTAATGAGGCTTTTATTATCGATAGTGAGAAGAGAGATGAGATTTTAAGAAATTGTAAAACCGAAGAAGAGAGAAAAAGAACAGAGGAAATTATAAAGCCAGTTTTAAGAGGTAGAGATATTGATAAATATATGTATAAGTGGGCTGGATTGTGGATAATTGGAACTTTTCCAGCAAAAAATCTTAATATTGACAATTATCCAGCTTTGAAAGAGTATTTAGGAAGCTTTGGAGATAGGTTATTACAAGACGGGAAACCAGGTCATCGTAAAAGGACATCAAATAAATGGTTTGAGACACAAGATAATATAGCATATTATCCAGAATTTGAAAAAGAAAAGATAGTGTGGCAAGAGATGAGCCTTGAACCTTCTTTTGCTTATGATGATAAAAAGTTTTATACAAATCAAACAGCTTATATAATGACTGGCAAAAATTTAAAATTCATCTTAGGACTACTGAATTCTAAAATTTCAAAATGGTATATGCAAAGCTTAGCTTATTCACTATCCGAGGGAGCCCAAAGATGGATAAAACAGTATGTTGAACTTATCCCCCTTCCCCCAATCACAAAAGAAAATAAGCCCCTCGTAGACCAAGTAATCCAAAAAGTAGACCAAATCCTCACGCTTACCCAATCTAAAGATTACGATACAAATCAAGAAAAGCAAGAGCATGTAAAAAGGCTTCAGCATGAGATAGATAAGCTAGTTTACAAGCTTTACGGATTAACGGAAGAGGAGATAAAAATAATAGAGGGAAGTTGATCTCTTACAAAATCTCTTCAATCTTGCCGGCCAGTATAACCTTCTTAAACATCTCATCTAAAGCTTTTATATCATCTGTGGTTTCTATCTTCTCTTCAAGCTCTTTTGGTAGTACTCCAAACTTGATAAGGATGGCGCTCTTGACATCATCTTTTTTGGTTTTAAGAGATCCTTCTTGCAATCCTTCTTGCTTACCTTTTTCTAATCCTTCTTGCAATCCTTCTTGCTTACCTTTTTCTAATCCTTTTTGCAATCCTTCCATCATCCACTTTTCTGTTAGTGTCATAACCTTCTTATCACCTCCTGTTAATTCTTTTAAAATACTCTCAACCTCTTCAGGGTTATTCTTCACAGATACAATATAATCAAGCGTTAAAAATATGCAATGAGATTTTTCTATATGCTCATGGCTTTTTATATAATCGGCTATAAGCTCAAGTACTTTTATAAAGCCTTTTATGCTATCAAATATATGCTTCATTGTAAGCATGGTAAGGCTGGGAAGTTACACCTTTTAGCTTTAAGAGTTTTCCATGTATTTGGTATAATATCTGTAGGGACTATAACATGATACTCTCTTTAGATGTAGGGGCTACTCATATAAAATCTGGGATAGTAGAAGATGGTAGTATAAAAAATAGGCTTGATTTTGAAACACCAAAAGATTTTGAAGAGTTTTTGAGGCTTTTAGAAAAAATAATATCTCATTATAAGGATATAGATACACTTTCTATAGCAATAGCTGGTCAAGTGGATATGAAAAAAGGTATTTTAAAACACGCACCAAACTTAGGCTGGAAAGATATAAATTTTGTAGAGCTTGTGCAAAATAGATTAAAAAAAAGGACTATCCTAATAAACGACGTTAGGGCTATCACGTACGGAGAATACATATACGGCGGGTTAAAAGATGTAGAAAACGGAGCTTGTGTTTTTGTAGGTACAGGTATAGGTGGTGGGCTTATCATAGATAAAGAGCTTAGGTTTGGCTGTGATTCAAACTTAGGTGAGATAGGGCATATGAAACTAAAACCAAATGGGCTAAAATGCACCTGCGGTAAAAGGGGCTGTTTTGAAGCTTACGCTGGGGGGCTTTCTTTGGAGAGATATTTAAAAAAATTAGGTTATAATAAAAGCTTAAAAGATTTGGTTAGTGAAAAAGACTCAAAAGTTGCAAAAAAGGTTTTTGATAGGTTTGTTTTGTATATGTCTTATGGGCTTGCTAGTTTGATAAATATGTTAAATCCATGTAAGATAGTGCTTGGGGGTGGTGTTATGATGGGTTTTAGCTTTTTGTTTGAAGAGATAAAAAATAAAGCTATTTCACTATCTATAGACCCAAGCGTTGAGCATATAGATATCACACTTTCAGAGCTTGGAAACGATGCTGGGATACTGGGAGCTCACGCTTTTGCTATGAAGCATATATGAGGGTTTTGGTTTTATCCCTTCATAGGGGTTATGGGGATCTTCTTTACAACGCTTTGCTATTTAAAGCTATAAAAACCCACCAAAAAGATGCAATCGTAGAGGTTTTTACCACAAAACAAGGTTTAGAGCTTTTTGAAAAAAACCCTTACATAGATTTTATGGATGATAAATTTGGCTCTTTTGAAGGCTCTTACGATTTTTTAGTAGATACTTCCTTTAAAGGTATTTCTTATATTTATAGTTTTCTCTTAAAAGCCAAATACAAAGTAGCTTTGTATAAAAAAGAAAAAGAAAAGTTTCTATCTTTTATATACAACAAACTCACTCCTTTTAGTCCAAAAGATAATGAGATAAAAAATACCCTTCAGATACTAAGCCCTGTTTTTGGTAAAGAGGTTGATGTAGAGCCTTATTTTTGGATTTTCAAAGAAAACCCTCTAAAGGGTAAAACCTATGTAGTAATATCTCCTACAGCACCTGTACCCACAAAAGTCCCAAGTATAGATATATTTAACGAAGTGGCAAAGTTTATACATGCTAAAGGCTACGATGTGGTGTTTGCTTATCCAAAATCTGAAGCGTTTTATATCACAAAAAAGCTTGATTTTGCCACATACATATCTACAGATATACATACTTACGCAAGCATTTTAAAAGATGCAAAAGCGCTTGTTTCTTGTGAGACATTTAGCTATCATCTTGCTACGTTTTTGAATGTGCCTTCTTTGGTGCTTTTGGGAGCATACCCCATATGGAAAGTAAGCCCTTTACAGCATTATGTAAGTCTTAATCTTGAATGTCAATACTGCGGGTCTAAAACCTGCAAAAGAGGCGAAGACGATGTGCCTTGTTTAAATATAGATTATAAAGATGTAATAAAAGAGTTTCAAAAGCTTTTATGAAAGAAAATTTTGTAGAGCTAATAGGTCTTGTGGCGGGGGTGCTTACTACATCTGGTTATATTCCCCAAATTTATTCTGTGATAAAACAAAATAGTGCCGAAGGGTTATCTGGTCTTTTCTTAATTATAATGACGATTGGTATAAGCTTGTGGCTTTTGTACGGGATTATACAAAACTCGCTGGCTCTTATTTTTGCAAACGCTTTTAGTTTGTTTTGTCTTCTTGTATTGGGCTTTTATAAAATTAAAGATTATTATCGTAAAAACCAGCAATAATGTGTTTTTTATTAGTGAAAAAATAGAAAAAATATATATATTTTTATCCTATGTTAGCGACATCATCAAGGATTTACACGTTAAAAGATTATCTTAAGCAAAAGTATGGAAGAAGGGTGCAAAAGATAACGGTAGCCCTTCCCTTTACATGTCCAAACATAGACGGCACAAAAGCCACTGGTGGATGTACCTATTGTCTTACTGGCACAAGGCCAGCCCACATATCACCTTTGATGGATTTAAGAGAGCAAATATCTTCAGGCATAGCCCAAGCCAAAAGAAGATACGGTGATAACATATATTTTTACATATACTACCAGTCTTATTCAAACACATACGGAGATTCAGATTTTCTAAAATCTGTATACGATGTGGCGCTGGAGTTTGAAAACGTTGTGGGTATAGATATTGGCACAAGACCAGATTGCGTACCAGAAGACGTATTGGAGCTTATACAAACCTATACAGACAAATTGGATGTATGGATAGAATATGGCCTTCAAAGCTCTCACTTTAGTACGTTAAGGTGGATAAATAGAGCCCATGGAGCATCTGATTTTGTAGATGCTGTTTTAAGAACAAGGAAATACAAAGGTATAAACATATGCGCTCACCTTATAGTGGGTTTCCCCCAAGAAGACTTGGAAGACAACTTAGAAACCGCAAAGCTAATAGTCGCTTTAAACGTAAATGGTGTCAAAATACATCCACTTCACATCATCAAAAATACAAAAATGGCAAAAGACTATCTGGAGAACCCTTTCAAGCTTTTAACATTAGAAGAGTATGCATATAGAGCCGCCAGGATAATAGAGATACTTCCACAGACGATGGTCATACACAGACTAACCGGCGAGGTAGAACCAGACAGATTGATAGCCCCAGATTATTGTACTTTCTCAAGAAAGTTAGAGGTAAGGGAAAAAATAGAGCAAGAGCTTGAAAAGATGGACTCTTACCAAGGAAAAGTGTGTCCATTTAATAGATAAGATAAGCTTTTAAAAATTTAGTAAAATTAAATAGATGAAAAAGTATCACTGGAGTATAATATCAATCTTTTTGATGCTACTACTGGCTATTATAAAGCTGGGAGTGGGTTTTTTGTCTAAAAGCGTAGCACTTAAAGCAGAAGGTATACACTCTTTATCGGATAGCTTAGCTTCTTTCATAGGCTTTATTTCTATATACATGTCTGAAAAAAAGCATGAGAAGTTTCCCTATGGACTTTACAAACTGGAAAATATAGGTGCAATGTTTATATCGTTTTTTCTATTTTTCGCCGCCTATGATATGTTTATGGATGTGCTCTTTGGTCACTATAAAATAGATAGACAATATATATCATGGGGCTTAGGTGTAGGTATCATATCAATGGTTATAACCTTTGGCTTTTCAGTATTAGAAAGAATAGCCGCCAAGAAGCACAACTCCCCAGCTTTAATGGCAGATAGCGAGCATATGTTGGTGGATGGGTTTGGATCTTTTGTTATAACGTTAAACTTTTTATCGCTGGAGTTTAATATAAACTTGGATAAGGTATTTGCAAGCGTTATAATACTTATTATAATCTATACAGGTTTTCATATATTGAAAGAGCAAATCTTTGTAATATTGGATGCTTCGGTGGATTCAAAAATGATAGAACATATAAAAGACATAATACTGCAAGATCCAAGGGTAAAATCCGTCAAAAGGCTTTTGGTGAGAAAATCTGGTGATAAGATATTTATAGATGCTGCTATTTCAATCAAATCTCACAACTTCAACCAATCCCACACCGTTGTCGATAGCATAGAAGAGGCAATATCAAGGGCTTTTCCCCAAACGGAGATGGTTTTTATTCACTACGAGCCGGAGGATGGTCCGGAAAGTTCAAGGATAGCCGTTTTAACAAAAGATAACGCCGTTTCAGATTTTCAAAATGTAGATATGATACATATTTACGATAATTTTGTATTAACCTTTGTATTAAAAGCTAAAGACGATAAAGAAAAAAAAGAAGACATAACCGCCACAGATATAGCTCAAGTAAAATCAGACTTTGTTATAGCCACAAACCATCCAAAAAGCAACCGCGCCAAATGGATATTTCACAAATACGGGGTTTTCATATGGGAAACAGAAAACAAAGACATTCAAAAAGCCCTTGATGAGATAAAAGCTTTTTCAAAAGATTAATTATTCCGATTAATTATTCCTTAGTTCAGAAAATGCGATTTAATTAAACATAGCTAAAGCACTCTCTTGTTTTTCAAAGAATATTTTTTCATCTTCTAAAGAAGTTTCATGATCGTGTCCCATCAAATGTACAATACCATGCACAAGAAGCCTTGTTAGCTCTTGATCCAAAGAAACACCGTACTCTATAGCTTGTTTTAAAGCGGTATCGTAAGATATTACTATTTCACCAAGGTAATAAACATTTCCGACATTTTCATTTATATTAAAAGACAAAACATCTGTGGGCTTATCTTTTTGCCTATAAGCAGAGTTTAAATGCTTTATCTCTTCATCATTTGTAATATAAATGTCCAGCATTGAGTTTTTAAAACCAAAAAACTTTAGCGTATAGCTTGCTCTTTTTTTCAAAAGATATTTTAACTCTTTTGGTATTTCAAGCTTCTTGTAGGTCTTTAGATTGATTTTGTTCATAAACTTCATAGGCTTTGACAATTTTTTGGACTATAGGGTGTCTTACCACATCTTTCTCATCAAAAAACACAAAATCTATACCCTTTATATTCTTAAGCACATGAATTGCTTCTTTTAGCCCCGATTGTTCCTTCTTTGGCAAATCCACCTGCGTCATATCTCCGGTTATCACAACTTTTGACCCAAAGCCAATCCTTGTAAGAAACATCTTCATCTGCTCTTTTGTGGAGTTCTGGGCTTCATCAAGTATTATAAAAGCATCATTTAGGGTTCTACCCCTCATAAAAGCAAGAGGTGCAATCTCTATGACATTCTTTTCCAACAAATAAGCAGATTTCTCGTAATCTATCATATCAAAAAGGGCATCGTAAAGAGGTCTAAGATAAGGGTCTACCTTTTCAGCTATTGACCCTGGCAAAAACCCAAGCTTTTCTCCGGCTTCTACGGCTGGTCTTGTAAGAATTATTTTGTTTATCTTTTGGGCTTTTAGATAGGATACAGCCATCGCCATGGCAAGATAAGTTTTACCAGTACCAGCAGGACCTATCCCAAATACAATATCGTTTTGTTTTATGGAGTTTACATACAAATATTGATTTCTCGTCTTTGGAGTTATGGCCTTTTTGCGATGTGTAATCAGTATTGTCTCATATTCTTCTTTGGATTCTTTTTCATCTTCGTCTTCTTCTTTATGAGTGTAAGATATAGCCATATTTAGAACATCTTTAGAAGATAGAGGGGATTTGGCATACTCTTTTGTTATATAGTTTAGAAACTCTATAAAGTTTTCAACCTTCGAAGGTTCACCTTTTATATGTAGTTCTTGGCCTCTTGCCACTATCTTTATTTCAAAAAGCTCCACAAACTTTTTAAGGTTTTCATCTGCCCTTCCTACTATGGCATAAAATCTTTCGTCTATATCCCCTATATCAAATATTTCTTCTATTATATGGTTTTGCATTCGTATACGTACCAACCCCTCGACTCTAAAGCCATTTTAATCTTATCGCTTAGCTTACCAAACACATAAACGCTTGAACCGCTCCCAGACATATACGGCTTGTATCCGACGCTTTCCAAAAATCTTATGAGTTCTCCTATTTCTTTGTATATTTCAATAGCGGTTTCTTGTAAGTGATTTTCGATAATATTTTCTATATCGTTTTCTTCTAAAAGCCTTAAAATATCTTCCAACAACAAAACTTCTTCAGTTTGTTTTGTAAAAGCACCGTAAACTTTAGAAGTAGAAGCTTCTATATTCGGATATACTACTGTTATTTCTCTGGAAATAGGCTCTAAAACTTTTACTTGGTCACCGGTGCCGTAGACCAAAGCGCATCCACCTTTTAAGAAAAATGGCGCATCCTTGCTAAAAGAAGATAGAAAATCTGTAAGCTCCTGTTCTTTCATAGGGTTTTCAAGCTCTTCGTTTAAATAGCTTATCACAGCTGCCAAATCGGAACTAGCACCACCTAAACCAGCACCCACAGGTATATTTTTTTCAATTACTATTTTATAATCAAAATTTTTACCAGTTAGTCTTGAAAATGCTAAAACTCCTTCATAGACTATGTTGTCTTTTAGATTTTTAGAAAAAGGGCCAACACTAAGCACTTCTAGAGTGTAATGGAGCTCTATGTATATTCTATCGTACAAATCTATCGTGTGGATTATGCTAAATATATCGTGATAGCCATCTGGCCTCTTGCCTTTTATCCAAAGTCCAAAATTTACCTTTGCTGGCGCTAAAATAACCTTTACACCATCTTCTAAAACAAGCAGATTATTTTTTTTATTCATCCTTATAAATATTATAATCTAAAATTAAAAATTTTACATGATATAATGTATGTATGTATAGAGTAGGTATAGCAGGTTATGGTACCGTTGGTACCGGTGTTGCAGAACTTCTTATCACCCATAAAAATCTCATCAAAGAAAAAACAGGCTTGGAACTTGAGTTAAGCGCTATTTTAGATAAAGATTGGCAAAGGGAAAGACCTTTCAATATAGATGATTCTTTAAAAGTAAGCTCGTTGAAAGAGCTTTTGGATAGGTCAGACATAGTCGTAGAATTAATAGGTGGGGTTGGCTTTGCAAAAGAGCTTATAGAAAAAGCCATAGAGAATAAAAAACACGTTGTAAGCGCCAACAAACATCTTATAGCTATACATGGAAAAGAAATCTTTGAAAAAGCCAAAGAGCACAACGTAAGCATAGAATTTGAAGCATCTGTTGGTGGGGGAATACCTATTATAAAAGCTTTAAAAGAAGGCTTAGTGGCTAACAAAATAAATTATATACACGGTATATTAAACGGCACTACAAACTACATTTTAACAAGCATGCTAGACTGGGGTAAAAGCTTTGAAGAAGCCCTCAAGGAAGCTAAAACGCTAGGGTATGCAGAACAAGACCCGACCTTCGATATAGAAGGTATAGATGCAGCTCACAAGATAGCGATCCTTAGCTCTATTGCCTACGGTGGTTATATAGACTTTAACGATATATACATAGAGGGCATATCAAACATAGATCTTCTTGATGTGGAGCTCGGTAAAGAGCTGGGATATGCTATAAAACTTTTGGCTATTGCAAAAGCTATAGACGGTGAGCTTGAGGTAAGGGTGCATCCAACTTTTATAAACCATCAAGAGCAACTGGCCAAAGTATCCGGTGTATACAATGCAATCTTAATAGATGGTGATTTTGTAGGTAAAAGCATGCTGTATGGAAAAGGTGCCGGCTCAAAGCCAACAGCTTCTGCAGTAGTATCAGATATCATAGATATAGCAAAAAATACAGAAAAACGTTTTCAAGCTTTTAATACCGATAAAAGCCTTAAACTAAACAAAAATTTTAACACAAGATACTATATTAGGTTTGAAGTGGAAGACAAAATAGGTGTGTTGGCATCTATTGCAAACGTATTTGCAAAATACGGCATAAGCATAGCATCTGTGTTGCAAAAGGAGATGGTGTGCAAAGTGGCAAAAAAAGAAAACAGCTTGGTAGTCCCACTTGTAATACTGACTCACAAAGCATATGAAAAAGATATAAAAACAGCTTTAAACGATATAGAAGAACTTTCTGTGGTAAAAGAAAAACCTATTTTAATAAGACTTGAAGAAGAATGAGAAAATGTTTTACAAATTACAATTTTTTTTATATAATATTTGATATGGAAAGAAAAATATTTAAGAGGATAAAAACGTGAAATCTATAGTTGGGTTAGATATAGGTACAAGCAAAGTAGTAGCTCTGGTGGCGGAGATAGACAACTACGGAGATACGCATATAGTGGGGATAGGCGAGGCTAAATCTCAGGGTATAGACAAAGGTTCTGTAACAAAGCTTGATTCTGCTTCAAAAGCTATACAAAAAGCCTTAAAAGAAGCGGAAGAGATGTCGGGGCATAGGATAGATGGTGTTTTTATATCGATATCGGGAGTGCATATTAAAAGTCAAAACGAGAAAGATACCATAAGCATATCACCGCAGCCTTCTGATGTAGATGAACAAATAGTTGAGAGGCTTTTAGAAAGGGCTGTGGCAAAAGCCAAAGAAGAATCTTACGATATATTACATACAATACCAAGAAATTTTATACTAGATGATCAAGAGGGTATATTAGATCCAATAGGCCTTGCCGGTTCTAGATTAGAATGTGATGTGCATATTATAAAAGCAGGTGTATCGCTTTTAAGAAACGTAGAAAGAACTGTAAGCGTTGCTGGGTATAAACTTTTTGGTAAAGTATTCGCTGGGTTAGCATCTGCAGAATCTTCTCTTACAGAAGAGGAAAAGTTAGAGGGTGTCTTACTTATAGATATAGGGCATTCTGTAACAAACTTTGTTTTATACCACAACGGTCAACCGGCGGTATCAGGTACAGTACCTATCGGAGGATACAACATTACAAGGGATTTGGCTCATTTTCTTAAAATATCTACAGAAGAAGCTGAACGTATAAAACTAGAAAGCGGTGTAGCTTTTATAGAGCTTGTGGATGAGATAGAAAAGGTAAAGATAAAACCGCGCGGAGAAGATAAAGAGGCGATGGTCCCAAGAAAACAGTTAGCAGAAGTTATACAAATAAGGTTAGAAGAGTTGATGGATAAAATAGTAGAAAAAATAAACAGCTCAAGCATAAAGCTTGAGAATATAAATGCAGGTGCTGTCATAACAGGGGGTACAGCAAAGCTAAATGGTATAAAGGATTTTACAGAGCACTATCTTGATATGGCGGTAAGAATAGGATATCCTCTGAATATAACTGGCCTAAAAGAAAAACTACAAGATCCTTCTTACGCGTGTGTATGCGGTATAATAAAGCTAGCTCAAAATATGAAAGATATAAGCTATACAGCACCGCAAAGGCCCACACAAAGGCAGATCCAATCAAGAAACACCAGCCTTTTGCAAAAGATTATGAATTTCTTTAAAGATTTAATATGAAGAAAAATATAGCATATATATTGGCACTTGTTCTTTTTATAGTGGCAGCTTATTACGGATTTTACGACAACGATTCAGCTCAAGCGATATCTTATCAAAAACCAAGCCCTATACTTCATTTTAGCGTAAGGTTAGTATACGAAAATGGTATGCCCGCAAACAAGGTGGTAAACATAAATAACTTCAAAGGACATTATACGTTGGTGAACTTCTTTGCTTCTTGGTGTCCACCTTGTAAAGCAGAACTACCTTTGTTTGAACAAGCCTATCAAAAATTCTCCCCCTATGGATTTAGAATTCTTGCCATAAGCATGGATGACAACGAAAACGCTTTAATGTCTTTTTTAAAAGACAAGCACTATACATTTGATATAGCAATACACAGTCCTGGGCTTGGTTCAAAGTTCAACATAACAGGTCTTCCGACTTCTTATCTTTTAGACCCTCAAGGTAATATAATAAAAGTTGTATACGGAGAATACAACACTATAAACCAAGACCTTTCCAACATATACTTTAACCTTAATGAGCCTCGTTAGAAAAATCACCTTGTACATAAGCGTTATATCGCTGATTTCATATATAACTGTAGTAATAGGTAACAAAGTCATAACAAAAAAAGAAATAGACGCCAGAGTCATGAAAGAGTATTACGATACATACAAAATATATAAAGCTGCAGTGGACGAGTACAAAGATATGCTAAAAAATGGTATTTTTACCTCAGATATTGTATTAAAAGCTAAGAACCCAGATTATTGCAAACAAGATAATTCCGATGTAATATTGGGGAAGTACCTCTCTTTAGGTATTTATAAATACATAGGAGACACCTGTGATTATATAGGTATATACGCTTACAAGCCCCTTGACTACCTATCTAAGTTAGAAAATATAAGCTGGGTTGTGGTGCTTCATACAAAGGTTATAAAAAAACTATATAACCAACAGAGCTTTTGGGACAACTACGTAGGCGGAAAGATCATTACCAAAAAATACATAGTAGATTCTTATAAAGATAACAACGCCCTTAGCATATTTTTATACTCTAAGAAATCAAAAATAATATCTTATAAGGTGGAGAACATAGGAGAAGATTATTACCTTATAATGGAAATCCCCATAATAAATGTATCTGGTATAGAACTTGGCAACGTATACCTTATAAAAAACATATCTTGGATATACAAACAAGAACATAGGCAATTTTTAGTTCTAACTATATATGGAATAACATTTACATCTATTCTTCTTATTATCATTATATTTATAGTATCGCAGATTATAAAAGATATAAACAACCTCTTAAGTGTGGCTTTAAAACTAAAAGAAAAGGATTTTCTTCACTTAGACGAAGTTGAAAAAGATCCAATACTAGAAAAAGATATATCAAAACTAAATGAAATTTCTAAGCTGAAAAAAATAACTTATATGATGGCTATAGAGATAAAAAAACTTGTTAGCGAACTTCAAAAAGATAAAGAGAAGTTTCAAGATATGGCTTACAAAGATGCACTCACAGGAATTTACAACAGAAGATTCTTTTTTGAAGAAATAAATATATCGATAGAACAAGCTAAAAGAGCAAATGTACCAATCTGCATTGTGATGTATGATATAGATAACTTCAAAAAGGTAAACGATACCTATGGGCACGATATGGGAGATGTTGTTTTGAAAGACTTTGCAAACGTTATAGTAAGCTCTATAAGAAAATCGGATATACCAGCAAGGCTTGGTGGAGAAGAGTTTGCAGCGTACTTATACAATACGGATATAGAAAATGGGTTTAGGGTAGCAAACAATATAAGGCAAAACTTTGAAAACTCCACCCATACGCTAAATGGAACCACGATAAAATGCACCTGTAGCGGTGGTATTTACCAAATACAACAAGAAGATGGCATAGATAGCGCTCTTAAAAAAGTGGACGAAGCCCTTTACGTGGCAAAGCGAACCACAAAAAATAGAGTTGTAATATATAAAGAGGGTATTGAAGATGAGCTCAAAAATTCTTAATGTAAGTCTTTGCCAGATAAACACCACAGTGGGGACTTTTGAAAAAAACCTTGAAAAGACATGTGATTTTATATCAAAAGCCAAAAACTCACATATAATAGTTTTTCCAGAGCTATCTTTGTGTGGTTATATGCCTCAGGATATTATCTATAGTTCAAAGTTTTTAGATTTAAACAAACTTTACTTTGAAAAGCTAAAAGAACATTCAAAAAGTATAGACAGCGTTATCGTGGTTGGTTTTGTAAGAGAGGAAAAAGCCGTTTACAATTCCTTAGGGGTTTTGTTTAAAGGTGAGGTATTGGGCTTTTACGATAAAAGGTTTTTACCAAATTACAACGTGTTTGATGAAAAAAGATATTTTAAAAGTGGTGAAAAAGATCTTCTTTTAGATATAAACGATATAAGGTGTGGTTTTTCTATATGTGAAGACATATGGTATCCAGATGGCACAGAAAGACAAGATGCTTTAAAAGGAGCAGAAGTGCTTATAAATATAAATGCCTCTCCATACGCTTTAAAAAAGCAGACTTTTAAGGAAAATTTTTTAAAAGCAAGGGCTTCTGATAACCTTTGTTTTTTGGTTTATGTAAACTTGGTAGGAGCCAACGACGAGCTTGTTTTCAATGGAGAGAGCCTTGTCATCGGTCCTAAGGGGGATACAATAGCAAAGGCAAAAGCTTTTGAAGAAGATATTTTACATGTAAGCTTAGATATAAAAGAGGTTTTTACAAAAAGACGTACAGATTTAAGATGGCAAGAGGTTTGCAAACCTATTAACTCCAATATAAGTATTAATATATCAAAAAATCAAAGATATGATAATACTATACATCTTAGTCTTCCGAAGGAAGAAGAGCTAATAAAAGCGATAACACTTTCTATAAAAGATTATTTTAAAAAGCAGGGTTTTTCTAAGGCGATACTAGGGCTATCTGGTGGGATAGACTCTGCCTTGGTGCTTTATCTAGCGGTGTTAGCCCTTGGAAAAGAGAGTGTAAAGGCTGTTTATATGCCAACCGTGTTTAACAAAGAAGAGTCTTATAAAGACGCAAAAGCCCTTTGTGAAAATTTGGATGTGGATCTTGAAGTTATACCAATAGAAAACATAAGAACTGCCTACGAACAAATATTTTCCTACCACAACTTTGATATAGCCGATGAAAACCTCCAAGCAAGAATCAGGGCAAACATACTTTTTTACATATCAAACAAAGAAAATAGGATAGTGCTATCTACTTCAAACAAATCAGAGTCAGCAGTGGGCTATACAACCATATATGGAGATATGGCAGGTGGATTTTCACCTATAAAAGATTTGTATAAAACAGAAGTCTACGAGATAGCTTACTTTATCAACAAAGACAAAGAGATAATACCAAAAAATACAATAAATAAACCACCCTCGGCAGAACTAAGGCCCAATCAAAAAGACCAAGATACTTTACCACCTTACGATGTTTTAGATAAAATTTTATGGCTTTTAATAGAAGAGTATAAAGATAAAGAAGATATAACAGAGTTTGACAGAGAAGTTGTAGAAAAAGTTTATGATATGCTTTTAAAAGCCGAATACAAAAGAAAACAAGCCCCCATAGGGCCTAAACTTCACGAAAGAGCTTTCGGGATAGGCTGGAGGTACCCTATTGTAAGAGATAAAAATATTTAACGCATTCTACCAGGTGGGCCACCAACTTCAGAATGAGATCCATGTTCAAATCTTTCGTTTCCCATTGGATTGCTGGCTGGTTGACAGTTTTCCCTCAAACCCTTTTTAGCAAGTCCAGGTGGCATACCGTTTACAAAACCTACTTTTCTACCTCTTTGCCATCCAGGTGGTACGTTGCATTGGTTGTAATTATTATAAGTATTTGAATAAGCGCCACCGCCATTTAACGCGTTTCCAAGGTTTGATATGGTGTTTCCTATATTTTGAAGCTCATCACCGAGGGTAAAACCAAAGCTTACGTTTGCTAAAAGCGCCAAAACACCTATATATATCAGCATATAAACCTCCTTTTAATATGTAAAATATAACAGTTTTACATGAAAATTGGATGAATAATAGCTGATAAAAATCTTCTTTACAAAAAAGATAAGATAATATATTTAAAATATGAAAATTTTGGATATTGGGAAAAGGATAGACGAGCAAACAACCAAAGAGCTCTTTGAAGAACTTGATTTAAATACGCTTGGTTTTTTAGCGGATAAAAAAAGAAGAGAGTTTCATGAAGACAACATAGTAACATTTGTCATAGATAGAAACGTAAATTATTCAAATGCCTGTGTAGCGTCATGCAAGTTTTGTGCTTTTTATAGAAAACCAAAAGACGAAGAAGCTTACGTATTACCGAAAGACGAAATATTGAAAAAGGTAAGAGAACTAAAAGAAAGAGGTGGGACTACACTTCTTATGCAAGGTGGATTAAATCCTGATCTTGGCTTTGATTATTTTAAAGACCTTATAAGCTCAATACACCAAGAGTTTCCAGATATAGATATACATTCTTTATCAGCTCCTGAGATAGTTTACCTTGCCAAGATTGAGAAGATGAGTATAAAAGATGTAATAAGAGAATTAAAAGAAGCAGGATTAAAATCAATACCCGGTGGTGGTGCAGAGGTACTATCTCCAAACGTAAGATCTGTTATAAGTAAAGGCAAATGCACTACAGAGGAGTGGATAGAGGTGCACAAAAGCGCCCACGAGCTTGGAATGAGCACTACAGCTACAATGATGTTTGGTCATATAGAAACCATAGAGGATATACTGAATCATCTTTCTCTTATAAGGGATTTGCAAGATAAAACCGGTGGTTTTACAGCCTTTATACCTTGGACATTTCAAAAAGGCAACACTGAACTTGACTACGTAGAACCAGCTTCAAGCGTATATTATCTAAAGGTTTTGGCAATAAGCAGGTTGTTTTTAGATAACTTTAAGAATATACAAGCCTCTCATGTAACCCAAACCATGCAAATAGGTACCGTAGCTCTTCACTATGGGGCCAACGACCTTGGTAGTGTGATGCTTGAAGAAAACGTAATATCTTCCACAGAATTTAAAGTAAGGATACCAGCTGTTGAAGATATGATAAAAAATATTAAAAAAGCAGGTTTTATACCGGCAAAAAGAGATACGTATTACAATATATTAGAAATATACAACTAAAGGAGGTATTATGGAAAAAGCACCAGATTTTTGCTTGCAAGGTATCGATGAAAAGGGCAATGAAAAAGAGTTTTGTTTAAGGGATTTTAAAGGTAAAAAGATAGTGCTTTATTTTTATCCAAAAGACGATACGCCTGGATGCACGAAAGAGGCTTGCGGATTTCAAGAAAATTTAAATCCCATAAAAGCAATGGGCATAGAAGTGATAGGAGTGAGTCCAGACAGTATAGCTTCTCATAAAAAGTTTAAAGAAAAATACGGTTTAAACTTCATACTATTATCAGACCCAGATAAGAAGGTGGCCGAGTCCTACGGAGCTTATGGTGAGAAAAAGATGTATGGCAAAGTAACAAAAGGCATTATAAGATCAACGTTTGTAATAAACGAAAACGGCGAGATAGAAAAAACTTGGAAAAATGTAAAAGTAGATGGGCATGTTCAAACAGTTATAGATTATCTTAAAAGCCAAAAAACTTAGATTATATATTTTACAGCCTCTTCTATAGGCATAGGTTTTGCAAAAAGATACCCTTGAGCTATATCGCAACCTGCCTCTTTAAGAAGGTTATACTGCTCTTCTTTTTCTACACCCTCTGCTATTGTTTTAATGTCTAATGCTTTGGCAAGATTTATTATGGCTTTTACCACCGCCAAACTTCTTTTATCAAAAACTATATCCTTTATAAAAGATATATCTATCTTTATAATATCAAGCTCAACATTTTTAACATAGGAAAGGGAAGAGTAATAAGTGCCAAAGTCATCCAAAGCAACTTTACTACCAACTGATCTTATATTTCTCAAGATTTCTTTTGCCTTTTCAAAATCTGATAGCAACATCCTTTCTGTAATCTCTATTACAAGCTTATCCTCAAACTTATGACAAAGGCCTATAAGCTTTGACATGAAAATATCATCTTTGAAGCTGTTTGCAGATATGTTGAAAGCAGAGCTAAAATGTGATTTAGCTTTTGAAATAAACGTATTCATATCGCTTTCAACCATCTTTAAAAATACCTCTTGAAATCTATTTAAAAAATACGAAGAAGATTCGAGGTAATCTATAAACTTGTAAGGAGATATTATACTACCATCTTCATCTATTATTCTTATGAGGGCTTCAAAACCTACAAAGTCTTTTGTCTTAATGTCAAAGTAAGGCTGATAGAAAAATTTAAACAACCCTTTGTCCAGAGCTCTTTCTACAAGCTCTTGAGCTTCCACATATCTTTTCACCACTATATCTATATCTTTAGAGAAAAACCTATATTTACCTTCTCCGTCCTTTTTAGCTTCTTGTAGCGCTAAACTAGCTCTTTCATAAAGCTTTTCAAAACTATCACCATCTTCATCGTATAAGGAAATCCCCATATTTATATGCAGCTTATCTAGTTTTCTAAAATTATCTAGTTCTATCTCTATACCACTTGCAAAGATGTCGTTTATTTTATCAACAAATGCAAATAAATCTTCTTCTTTCTCTATATCTTTAAAGATACCAAACTCATCTGGACCGATTTTTGCGATTATAACATCTTCTGGCTCTAAAAGCTCTTTTAGCATATTTGCTACTTTTTTTACAATTTCATCTGCTTTGTTGAAACCGTATATTTGATTTAATATAGAAAATCCATATATATCAAGTAGTATCAAAGCTCCCTTTTTAGATTGATTTTTTAAATACTCCAATCTATCGTTTATAGCTTTTGAAAAGCCGTTTATATTTAAAAGACCTGTAGCAGAATCCATAAAACTAAAACGCTCTAGCTTTTTTTCAAGCTCTACTTCTTGGGTTATATCTTTTGCTATAGTAATATATCTTATAGTACCGTCTTTTAATGTGACAGGAATAATAGACTCCTCTAAAATAAAGATTTCTCCGTTTTTCTTTTTATTGTAGAAAATACTTTCAAAAGTACCGCCAGATTTTATTGTCCGCCATAATCTTTTATAAAAATCGTTATCGTGATAACCAGATTTAAATATATTTGGTTTTCTACCTATTACCTCTTCGCAAGAGTACAAAGATATTTCACATACCATTTGATTTGCATATAGGATATAACCTTCTTCATCCGTTATAAGCACCCAGCCTTTAGAGTTTTCTAAGGCTTTTCTTAATATGAGGCTATTTTGCTCTTCCAAGATTTTTTTCAGAGCAAAAGATATGTCTTTCTCAAGCTCTTCAAGTATGCTAACAATATGATAATTATCAAAGAATTGAAATTCTTTTTTATATATGCTAATAATATAAACAACTTCATTTTCATTGTGAGAAAGTATTGGTATAGATGCCTTAGAATACGTAGGTTTAGATTGTAAAGTGATAGATTTGCTAAGCAAAGCTCTTTTTTCCTCTTCTAAGCTGATATCTTCAATAGGTGTTCCAGATTTTAACATAAGTTCAAGATTGTCTTTTTGTTTTACTTTAAATATCTCAACGCAGTCAAAATCAAACATTATAATGGTCTCTGCTATGCCGTTTAATAGTTCGCTCTCTAGTTCCACACTTATCAGTATAGTGTTTACCTCTTTTAACATATCAAAAAGTTTAGCCAACAATACTTTCTCAGAAATATCAAATACGGTATATAAGATGTATGTTTTATTTTCCATACTTAGCTTGTTTACATAAACTTCTACGTTTATCTTTTTGCCGCTTTTAGCAACATGAATAAATTCAAAACTTTTTAAATCACCATGTATTATATTTCTTAACAACCTTTCCGATTCCTCTTTTGGCACTCCTTCAAGTTCATATAAATACATATTTTTAATCTCTTCTTTAGAATAGCCGTACAGCTTTAACGCTGGTTCATTTACCTTTAAAATCTTTCCATCTTCGTCTATAAGGAGTAACGGAAGAGAATATTTATCAAACAACACCTCATAAAAGTATCTTTCCTGATTCAAAAGATATTCATTTTTGGTCTTCTTGATTATAAAAGCTATAAAACCAAGTATGATAACGCCAAATATAAACCAGGGCAAAAAGACGGCTCTTAAATTGGTGTAATAACCTTTTAACACAAAAGGAAGAGAAGCGGATACATAAGGATATATAACTTTACCAGCCACAAGATCAAGTCTTGTGATAGCTGCAAGTTTTGGCTCACCATCTATAGGAGATTTGTATCTTACAAGGGCGAAACCTAGGTTTTTATAAGATGTTATAAAATCATAAAGAGGTTTGTGTATTTGGCTTTTAGACAAAATAGGTATATGAGCGTTTATGACACCGTTTGGAAGCAAAACCCCGTAAGAAAAACCTGTTGTAGAAGAAGCGTATATGTAAAGAGGAGGTTTGTGTATTTGAAGAAGATATGAAGTCTTGTTTATGGGTAAGATGGTAAATATGAAGTAATCTTCGCCCACATTGAAAGCTGTCGTAAAACAGTATTTATTAGATAAAACACAGTTATAAACGGCGTTTTTTATTCTTTTATTAGAAAGCGCTTTTTGATATATGGATATTTCATTTGGTGTATATCTATGTCCGATGGGATTGAGATTTTTATCTATTACAAAAAACAATCTATTCTTGCTGTCAAAGTTCCTCTGAATAATATGTATAGCTTTATCGATACCAAATTTATTTATTATATACTTGATATTTTGCATAAAGTAATACTCTAATCTATTTTCATTGATTATGTGATTTTTTAACGTATATAGATTATTTCTTAAGTCAACTTTTGCTTCTTTGATAGTGTTTTCTTTGTATTTGTTTATATAAAACAAATTTAAACCTAAGCTAAAAAATATAAATGCAAAAGCCAGAAAAAACCATAGAGCTATATTTTTGTATTTAAATATATCGTTTAATATCTTATTATTATTCATTTATAGCATCTTTACCAACGTATATAGTGCTTAGATCTGGGTTAGCTTTTTCCTGCCCTTTGATCTCTTCCTTATCGAAATTTTCTTGCATAACTTTTATTATAACTTTTTTCTAAAAAGCTGATAAAACAAATACTTAAGATAATATTTACTTTCTGTTTTAAAGTATTTGGCTTTTAGCATATTATAAACATACTAAAAAAACTTGACAAAATTATACTTAAGTTTTATTATAATAGTATATTAAAGCAGGAGGTAAAAACGTATGGCAGAAAAAGTATTAGGTATAGACCTTGGAACTACAAACTCTGTTGTGGCTATAATGATAGGTGGTGAGCCGGTGGTTATAGCAAACCAAGAAGGAGCTAGGTTGACTCCTTCAATAGTTTCATACACAAAAGAAAAGGAAGTTTTGGTAGGTGATCCAGCCAAAAGAAGAGCAGTATTAGACCCAGAAAACACTATATACGAATCTAAAAGATTTATAGGTAGAAAATACGACGAGGTTTTAGATGAGGCGAAAAGGGTATCTTACAAGGTGGTACCAGATGACAAACAAGATGCAGCTTTTGACATACCAAACATAGGAAGAAAGGTAAGACCCGAAGAAATAGGGGCTCAAGTGCTCAAAAAACTAAAAGAAGCAGCCGAGTCCTACCTTGGTGAAAAGATCACAAAAGCGGTTATAACAGTACCAGCTTATTTTAACGAACGCCAACGTCAAGCTACAAAAGACGCCGGAGCTATAGCAGGTTTAGAAGTTCAAAGAATATTAAATGAACCAACAGCGGCAGCTCTGGCCTATGGACTTGATAAACAAGCAGATGTAAAAATATTGGTATATGACTTTGGTGGTGGTACTTTTGACGTATCTATACTAGAAGGTGGAGACGGTGTTATAGAGGTAAAAGCCACAAACGGCGATACGCATTTGGGTGGTGCTAACATAGATGAGCGTATAATGGAATGGCTTATCTCTGAGTTTAAAAAAGAAACCAACATCGATCTTAAAAACGATAAAACAGCACTCCAACGTCTAAAAGAAGCTTCAGAACAAGCTAAAAAAGAGCTTTCTTTCAAGATGGAAACGGAAATAAACCTACCATTTATAACCATAGACCCAGATACCAAACAACCTATGCACCTACAGAAAAAACTCACCAGAGCGAGATTAGAAGAGATGATAAAAGACCTCATAGATAGAACTATGGAGATAGTAAAAAGAGCCTTAGAAGATGCAAAGCTAACTCCAAGAGATATAAACGAAGTAGTCTTAGTAGGTGGTTCTACACGTATACCTCTAGTTCAACAAAAGATAAAAGAATTCTTTGGCAAAGAGCCTCACAAAGGTGTAAATCCAGATGAAGTAGTGGCGGTTGGTGCTGCTATACAAGCTGGTGTTATAACTGGTGAAGTAAAAGACATATTGCTTGTAGACGTAACACCCCTTTCTTTGGGTCTTGAAACGTTGGGTGGCGTAATGACAACCCTTATTCCAAGAAATACGCCAATACCTTACAAAAAATGCGAAGTATTTACCACAGCCTCAGACAATCAAACAGAGGTAGAGATACATGTGCTACAAGGTGAAAGACCAATGGCCAAAGACAACAAATCCCTTGGAAGATTTACTCTAACAGGTATACCACCAGCACCAAGAGGAGTACCACAAATAGAAGTATGCTTTGATATAGACGTTGATGGTATACTTCATGTGACCGCCAAAGACAAAGCTACTGGCAAAGAACAATCTATAAAAATCCAAGCCGCCGGTGGACTTTCCAAAGAAGACATAGAAAAGATGGTAAGAGAAGCGGAAATGCATGCTGAAGAAGATAGAAAGAACAAGGAGCTTATAGAAGCAAGAAATAGATTAGACTCACTTATTTACAACCTTGAGAAGCTTTTAAACGAACATAAAGACAAGATACCTCAAGATCTTGCCCAAGAAGCGGAAACTGAGATATCAAAAGGCAAACAAGCACTAAATTCCGCCGATAAGAATGTTATAGAAGAAGCTTACAGCAAGATAACAGATATATCCAACAAGATAGCTACAAGCTTATACTCTTCTGGCCAAACCCCACCGCCAGGCGACCAAAACCCACCACCAGATGATGGTTTTAACGCAAGACCAGTATAATCAAACAACCTAAAGCCCTTTTTTGGGCTTTTATAAAAATTAAAAGTGAATATGTATATCTTGCGGTATCTCTATATCTTTTAGCAAATTTTTGATATATTCGCTTGTGGTAGATGCATAGGCTTTGGCTTTTTCTTCTAAAACATTTTTGTTATCAAAAGCATTAAAAAACCAATCTATATTTTTTATGTTAAGATTTTTAAAAACATCAAGCATATACCTTATGAAATATTCTCCCACAAAAGGAGGATAAAGAGTAGTCCTCAACAAAAATGGTTTGTCTATTCTTGATAAATAGCACAACGTATCTATTAGTTTAAAAAAACCGTCGCTGCTATTGCATAGCTTATAGTTTATCGTTTTTACATCTAGGGCGACATAATCCACAAACTCGCACACATCTTTTATCACCAACGGTTTTGTACCATTTGTATCCAGCTTTATTTTAAAACCAGCTGTTTTTAGGTTTTTAACAAAATCTACAAGCTTGTCCTCGTATATGGTAGGCTCTCCACCAGATATACATACCCATTCTATTAGATGTTTTCTAGATATTAAAAGCTCAAAAACTTCGTCAGTATCAAGGGGTTCTGTATTTTTTAACACAATATCTTTGTTGTGGCAATAAGGACATCGCAAATTGCAACCACCAAAAAACAAAACAGTGCACAAAGACGGCTGGATACCTCTGCTTGGTACCCCAGAACAATCCACAAACGATGTTTTTTGTATACCGTATATCATATTATTATATATCGTGGCAGACTTGTGTATCGTGGCAGACTTGTAGGCCATGGCATATTGTGGCCGTGGCAGACTTGTAGGACCTCACAACATGTATTCTAACCTATCTTTAAACTCTTCTTTTTTACCAGCGTTCCATCTTTGCACAGGCCTATAGTAACCTACAACTCTTGAGTAAACTTCTGAAGGTGCATTACAAACAGGACAATTAAAATGTTCACCATTTATATACCCGTGGTTTGGACAAACGGAAAACGTTGGTGTTATTGTGAGATAAGGTATGGGATAGGTTTCAAAGGCTTTTCTTATAAATTCAGGTAAAGTATTCTCGTTTGGAGATTCTCCTAAAAACATATGCACTACGGTACCACCAGTGTAAAGCGTTTGCAAATCCTTTTGGTGTTCTAAAACTTCAAAAGGATCTTCGGTATATCCTACTGGTAGTAAAGTAGAATTTGTATAATAAGGTTCGTTTTCCCCAGAGGTTATTATATCGGGAAATCTTTTCTTATCATGCTTAGCTAACCTATAAGATGTCCCCTCAGCTGGCGTGGCTTCTAAATTGTAAAGATGACCAGTTAATTCTTGATAAAGACTCAATCTTTCTCTCATCTTTTGAAGTATCTCTATGGCAAAGGCTTTTCCCTCTTTTGTGTTTATACCTTTACCTAAAAAGTTTAACAAAGACTCGTGCATACCAACGATGCCTATTGTAGAAAAATGATTATCAAAAGAATTGAGATAAGAGGCTGCATAAGGCATTAAACCAGCTTTTAGGTTTCTTTCAACTACGCGTCTTTTTATCTCCAAAGATTCTTTGGCAATATCCATAGCTTCGAAAAGCATTGAAAAATACTCTTCTTTTGTTTTAGCCAAATATCCTATACGGGGTAAATTTATGGTAACAACACCTATGCTACCAGTTTTATCAGCCGCACCAAAAAGTCCACCCATTCTACTCCTTAATTCTCGCAAATCCAACTGCAATCTACAACACATAGACCTAACATCACCGGGTTTTAAACTAGAGCTTACAAAGTTTTGGAAATAAGGTGTGCCGTATTTTGCCGTCATTTTCCAGAGGAGCTTAGCGTTTTCGCCGTAATAATCAAAATCTTTTGTAATATTGTAAGTAGGTATAGGGAAAGAGAAAATCCTACCAGCATAATCGCCTTCGAGCATCACTTCTATAAAAGCTTTGTTTATAACATCCATCTCTTTTTGAAAATCTCCATAATATCCTATGTCTGGTCTTTCCTCACCACCTATTATCACGGGTTTATTTTTCATATCTTCTGGTACTGTCCAATCAAAGGTAAAGTTTATAAAAGGTGGCTGAGAGCCCCATCTTGATGGAACATTCATAGCAAAAACCATTTGTTGAATCAGCTGCTTAACATCTTGATAATCAAGGTTATCAACTCTTACAAAAGGTGCCAAAAATGTATCCACAGAGTTAAAAGCCTGTGCTCCGGCAAACTCCATTTGCATTACACCAAGAAAATTCACCATCTGCCCAGTAAGAGCCGATAAGTGTTTTGCCGGACCAGCTACGATTTGACCATAACCACCTCTAAAACCCTTCCTAAGCAAATCCTCCATAGACCATCCTGCACAATAAGCTACTATGCCATGAGATAGGTCGTGTATATGAATATCGGCACTTTCATGAGCTTTTCTGATATGTTCCGGATAAACGTTTTTAAGGGTATAATTGGCAATCACAGACCCAGCCACATGTAAATATAAACC
Source organism: Hydrogenobaculum sp. Y04AAS1 (assembly GCF_000020785.1). Classification (NCBI taxonomy): domain Bacteria; kingdom Pseudomonadati; phylum Aquificota; class Aquificia; order Aquificales; family Aquificaceae; genus Hydrogenobaculum; species Hydrogenobaculum sp. Y04AAS1. Next base: position 1,314,650 of record NC_011126.1, on the reverse strand, counting down.
TGGATAAGAAAAACTTGAGTTTGAATTTTCAAAAGTTCTCCAATCTTCTTGGCTAATGTAATTTTTTACCAATTTGTCTATATCTATAGTTGTATTTTCCAAATTTACCAAACCAGCTTCAGTTTCTCTTACCCGTTCTCTTTCTCTTCTATAAACTATGTAAGCTCTTGCTACTTTTGAAAAGCCATGCGCTATAATCGTTTCTTCCACTATATCTTGGATTTGCTCTATCGTTATAACGCTTAATCCCCTCCTACATATAGCACTTATCACCTCTTTGGCAATATCTTTTATATAAGCGTTATCTATTCCTTTAAACTCCGAAACCGCATCAAAGGCCTTTTCTATAGCCTTTTCTATCCTGTTTACATCAAAATCCACCTCTGTAACGTTGTCTCTTTTTAAAACCCGTGGGAGACTTGTAAACCGTGGGAGACTTGTTTTTACATCAAAAAATAACTCCATAAAAACCTCCTTATAATAAAAATCAATAGTATTATGATAACATTTATTCACTATTTGTATATGATTTATATCGTAATATTATTTAAGTCTTTATAAATATGAAGATTTTGTTAATAACTAACGCAAGAAGCACACACATCAAAGCTTCTAAGGGATAGGTAAGCCTCTACATCGGAAGAAAGCCCAACGATAGATTTTTGGGCAGGGCTCATATCTTCGTCGTAGTTGCCAAGATTCCATAAAGTAGGCGTAACTATTTTATAATCTTTTACAAAACCATTTTCTATATTTATTTCGTGTATAAGAGTGCCCCTTGCCGCTTCTACTATACCTACTCCTTTTCCTGTAAAAGGCTCTTTTATAGGTGGTTTAATATAAGAAGGTTTCCTTATATCTATAGCATCTAAGGCATCTTTTATTAAAAGAGTTAAAGACACTATTTCATCGACTCTTGCCATAACTCTTAAGAACAAAGAATCTCCAAATTCCTCTAAAAGCTCTAAAAACAAAGAATTCGAAGAATTTATCTTTCTTGCCAATGGCCCAGTCTCAAATCGTTTTTTATTGTAAACCGCCCCTGTAATCTCTTTTATCTTCTTAAACTCATGCTCTTTGGTATCTATGTTTTTAACATCAAAAGATTCTTTGATACCGTTTTCAAAAACCGCTGCATCTACATAGCCTTTTATAGATCCACCCGTCAAAAATCTTTTGTAGGCTATGCCTTTATGAAAAAAGTCAAAAGTTGAAGAAAGTCTTATAAAATCCCCAATATCACCTTCTTTGTGGTTTAAAAGTTCATCTTTTGAAAAAGAAAGATATTTATCTATGGATATTCCTATTATATAAGTTTCTATGCTTTTTAAAAGCTCTTTACAAAAGCTTTTTGCTGCATTTAACTCATAATAAGTAAAATCAGACGTTATACCACCTGGTACAGCGTAGGAGTTATGGGGCCATTGACCTCCAAATAAAGCTATTATCTTTATCGGATAGTTGCTTATGGCAATGCCTCTTCTCCACTTTTCACCATCAAATGGAAGATAATCAACCATATTTCTATCAAGTTTTGGAATTTCCGACATAAAATAGGCATAAAACCATCTTATATGGTTTTGAATCATCTCCGATAAAAGCGTTATATACCTTACAAGGGAAGCTTTTGTAGACAAATGAAAATCGCTACACTCATTTTTATAAGCATCCTCTATAGCTTTAACAGAGGCCATAAGATGAGCATGTCCACATATACCACATACTCTTGGAATCAATATTATACTGTCAAGATAGGGTTTTGCTTTAAGAATACTACTAAAATCTCTATTCGAAGTACCAAGAATATGAGCTTTTGCTATCTTGCCTTTAGAGTATTCGAGCTTTAGTTCTACCTCACCCTCCAATCTGTTTAAAATAGTTTTAGTGATTTTCATCGGAGCTTATCCTTAAGCCTATCTGGAGCGAAAGTTTTTGCAATACCTGCAAGAAGTATATATCCCCTTTTTGATACGCCAAGAGGAAGCTCTTTGGGCAATCCCATAGCCTGTTCTGTTTTAAACATATTTTCTCTTGGGAAATCAAACTCAGTACAGCCAACACAAGGAGTACCTACTCTTGTTTTAGAGCTTACACCGTTCCAAAGTATCTTGTTGCACGAGGAATGGGTTAGTGGGCCTCTACAGCCAAGCTCGTAAAATAGACAGCCTTCTTTTGTGCCAAACTCTTTTGATTCTACCTTCCACTCAAAATATTCATTTCTCAAACATCCGTTGTGAGTTAGATACCTAAATATATCCTTTGGCCTATTGAAATCGTCTAACTCTATGTTTTTATCTTCCAACAAAGCGCTTATTACATAATAAACCCATTCTGGATGAGCAGGACACCCAGCTATATTTATAACCGGGTATGAAGATTTTGATAAAAAGGCTTTTCCTAAAAGCCCACCAAACTCTTTAAATCTAAACTGAAGTCCCGTAATATGGGTGCCTGCCTTTGCGTGGATTCCACCAAAAGAGGCGCAATCTCCCAAAGCGATAACGTATTTGGCTTTTGAGGATAGGATCTTCACAATGTTTGAAAAACTATAAGAACAAACATGCCTAATAGACTTACCTATAGCACCCTCTACTATTAAGATATCTAATTCTTTTTCATCTTTTAACAAAAGTCTAGCGCTCTCTTCAAGGGATTTGTCAGATAGAGGATGATAAAGTACTTCTATATTTTCAAACAAATCTGTGTGTTCCATACACAAAAACGACTGAGTATTTGCTCCACAAGAAAGTCCCTGTATCCAAAAAAGCGTTTTCATGCTTTTAAAGCCATATATATGTTTTCTGATATGTAGGGCTCGTAGTAGTCTAAGTCGTTGTCCAAAACACCTTCGTAATATAAAAACACTATGCCCCCTATCGAACCCATCATAGTAGAAAAAGCCGTAAAAAATTCTTGATTTCTAAGCTCTCCTTTTTCAACGCCATCTGAAAGGAGTATCATAGTTTCCGTAACAATATCTTTCACACAGGTAAACCCTTCGCATCCGTTTTTGAAAACTTCTCTATTCACCAAGAAAACCTTTAAAAAATAACTCATAAGCTGAGGCTCGTGTTTTGCAATGTCAAAGAAATTCCTAACAAATAAGCTTATTTTTTCTTTAACGCTTACGTTCAAAGAGTTTATATAAGAGAGTTTTTCACCTACAAGGCTTGATACGGTAAGCATCGTTTCTTTTGCTAGCTCTTCCTTTGACTCAAAATAGTTATAAAGGTTGCCTACACTCATGCCCGAAGCTTTTGCAATATCTGGCATTGTTGTGTTGTAATAACCATTTTTAGCAAAAAGCTCACAAGCTACTTTTATAATCTGGTTTTTCTTCTCATCTTTGCTATTTGGCATAGTAATATAATATAATGAGAAAGATGGATAAAGCAAAGGTTGAAAGGATATGTATAACAATACCAAAAGAGCTTGTAGATTTTATAGACAAAAAAGTAGAACAGTCTTATGCATCAAGGTCTGAGTTTATAAGAGATTTGATAAGAGAGGCCATTGTAGAAGATGAATGGGAAGATGAAAACAATGAGCTTATAGGGGTTTTAGTGATAATATATGATCATCATAAAAGAGAGCTTACACAAAAGTTGCTCGATATACAGCACAACCATTATATAAACATTCTATGTACTACGCATATACATATAGATCATAACAATTGCTTAGAAACCATAATGATAAAAGGTCCTAGTCAAACGATAGTAGAAACTGTAAACATCATAGCAGGTCTCAACGGCGTTAAATTTGCTAAGTTGGTAAAAGCTTCAAAACTATAATATATATTATATTACTTTTTTTAAAAAAATATTATAATAAATGATAATTCATTCAGGAGAAACAGAATGAAAAAAGCAAAATTTATGCTGTTTGGGCTTTTGGTGTTCAACACTCTGGTATGGAGTTTATTCGTAACAAGCTTTTACAATATACCGGGGCTTTTGGCTATAGGAGGTATGGCGTATCTTTTTGGACTAAGACACGCTTTTGATGCAGATCATATAGCAGCCATAGACAACACCACAAGAAAATTGGTTCAGGATGGTAAAAATGCCAACAGCGTAGGTTTTTTCTTCTCGCTTGGGCATTCAAGCGTTGTTATAGGATTGTCGGTGGCTCTTATATTTGCTACAAAGGCCGTAAAAAACTCCATACCCACTTTGCAAAACATGGGAAACATAGTAGGTACTCTCATATCAGCTTTATTTCTAACGCTCATAGGTATTATCAACATATTTATATTTAAAGCCCTATACGATATATATAAAATGTATAGAGAATCTTCTTCTGAATATCAAGAAGAACTAAACAAGATATTTCAAGAGCTTTTAAACAAAAGAGGTTTTATGGGAAGGTTTTTTAGCTTTTTGTATAAAAAAATAGATGCCCCTTACAAAATGTATATAGTAGGATTTTTGTTTGGTCTTGGTTTTGATACGGCTACAGAAATTGCTATACTTGGTATATCTGTGGCTTTGGCAAAAACAAGTATGGATATATGGAGCATACTGTTGTTTCCTCTGCTTTTCACAGCAGGTATGACGTTAATGGATTCTTTTGATTCTTTTATCATGAACAACATATATGCTTGGACCAACAACGACCCTATAAGAAGACTATCTTTTAACCTTGTTATCACTGGTGCTAGTATTTTTATAGCCCTTTTTATAGGCATGCTGGAGTTTCTACAGATTCTAACGAAGCAGTTTATGCCAAAGGCTTACTTTACAAATTTAGTCAATGCTATTCCTCTTGGCAAAGCTGGTATATTTATCGTGCTTTTCATGATATTCACATTTTTAGGAGCGTTTATTTTCTATGGAAAAGCTATAAAACAAAATATATATCATACAAGAAATATAAATTAAAAATATATTGAGACTAAGTATCAAATGGAGGTAAAAAATTTTTTATGAGAAAAACTTTGTTTTTGGCGTTTTTTCCTTGCGCTTTAGCCTTTGGCGAAAACCTTCCCCCTTGGTTTCCTCAATTTTTAGGTATGAGGGCAACATTTGTGGGTCAATACTCTACAAACTTCAACTCCCCTTATGAAGGACCTATGACCTTTGGCAATCCATATAAAAACAACGGTGGTGGAAGATCAGAAGAACTAACCCAGTCTTACGGTTTATACACAGGGGCACAGATTACAAAAGATATCCAAGCTTATCTTGATATACAGCTTTTTAAAGGAAACGGCATAGGTGGTGGTCAAGGAATAGGTGGTTATCCAAACTCCCTTTACATAAGAGCAGGGTCATCTAACCTTGGCAAAAACCCATATATAGCAAGAGCTTATATTATATACACAAAAGCCCTATCTCAATCTTTGGAATATGAAGGAAGAGCTCCAGATCAGCTTCCAGGGTACTATCCAAAAGAATATTTTTATGTAAAGATAGGAAAGTTTTCCATAGCAGATGATTTTGATAACAACCGATATGCTAACTCTCCAAGAACTCAGTTTTTAAACTATGATTTTAACTACAACGTAGCTTGGGATTACGGAGCAGATACAAGAGGATACACAGTAGGTATAGAATCTGGCGTTGTTAAAAAACACTATTCTTTTAAAATAGCTTTAGGGGCAGAACCTACGAAGGCAAACGGCAACACCTACGATCAGTCTGGAGCTTACAGTCTAAACACACAGCTTTCTCTAAGACCAAACGACATAGGAACTGTGATAAGGCTTCTTGGCATGTTAAACTACGGTAGGATGGGAAGCTATACTGAGGCTATGGATAATTTTAGCTATTATTATTCTCCAAATAGCCCTTGTTATTACACAGAATTTGGGCCAAATGGAGCTTTGGCAGGGTATGATTACCCTGTTATATGCACAGAGTCAAAAGATCACAAAAGATACAAATGGGGATTTTTCCTAAACTTAGAACAACCTATAGCAGATGATGATAAAACAGGACTCTTTTTAAGAGCTGGTTTTAACAACGGACAAACAGAAGATCTTGCCTATACCGATGTAGATAGAGACATAGCAGGTGGTATTTCTATAAACGGCGTTCATTGGAAAAGACCAAAAGACCAACTTGGCATAGGGCTTGGAATAAACGGTCTTTCAAACACCCACAAAAGATATTTGGAATCAGGCACCATCAACGAACCATCATCTTCATTCTTTGTAGGCTCAGGTCAAGACGGACAATTTAACTACTCCTATGAAGAAATAATGGAAGCTTACTACAAGTATCAACTAAACAAATATATATCCATATCTCCAGATGCTCAATACATAAGACATCCAGGGTATGATAAGAATAGAGGCCCTTTATGGGTTTATGGGCTTAGAGTAAATGCACAGTTTTAGGGTTTTTATCATGCCAAAAGCCTATAAACTTTATACATTATTAAAAAACCTTTTGAAGGAGGCGATATGTTTAAACACGTATTTGTATGCGTAAATCAAAGACCACCAGGCCATCCTTTGGGCTCTTGTGCAGAAAAAGGAAGTAGGGACGTTTATACGGCTTTTGCAGATGCCCTTCAACAAGACCCTCAGCTTATGATGACAGTGGCGGTAACACCTACAGGTTGCCTTGGACCTTGCGCTATGGGACCAACGGTGGTTGTATATCCAGAGGGTATATGGTATGGCGGTGTAAAAAAAGAAGATGTAAACGAAATCATTGAAAGCCATCTAAAAGAAGACAAACCAGTAGAAAGACTTATCATATCAAAAGGAAAACCACCAGGTATGCTTTGATGAAAGCTCTAATACTAAGGCATGTTCAGATAGAGCATGCCGGTGTTTTTAACGACATACTATCATCAAAAGGTATAGATATTAGATATGTAGACCAGGCAAAAGAACTTCCACAAGAAGAGTTTGATATACTTTTTGTGCTTGGTGGTTATATGGGCGTTTACGAAGAGAGCCAATATCCCTTCTTAAGTAGAGAGTTTAAAATAATAGAGCAATTTTTAAAAGCCAAAAAACCAATATTAGGTATATGTCTTGGAGCTCAGATGCTTGCTCATGTGTTGGGGGGAAGAGTTTACAAAGGACAAAATGGCAAAGAGATAGGATGGTATGAGATAAAAAAAGAAAACGATCATAAATTTTTTAACGGTTTTCCAGATAAACTGATGGTTTTTCAATGGCATCAAGATACTTTTGACCTACCAAAAAACGCTTTACAAATATACAGCTCAGATAAGTATCAAAACCAAGCTTTTGTTTATGAAAACGCCGTAGGTCTTCAATTTCACATAGAGCTAACAAAAGATATGATAAAAGAGTGGATAGAAGCCTATGAAGAAGATTTAAAACAAGAAAATATAGAAAAAGACTCCCTTATAAAAGAAGATTATATAAAAACTACAAATGAACTATCATACAAACTAATAGAAAATATGCTGCAATGATAAACCTATTGGAAGATTATTTTAATTTAGAGCAAAAATTAAACTTAGAAAAGTATAGAATATCTCAAATCAAATCTTGGGCTTTTAAGAAAAAAATAACGGATATAGAGCTTATGACAGATATTCCTAAAAGCCTAAGACAAGAACTAAAGATAGATTTTCACGTTTTAAGTTTAGACTCGTTTTTAGAAGGGGAGGATTCCACAAAGTTTGTTTTTAAAACAAAAGATGGATATTTTGTAGAAAGTGTACTGATAAAAGAAAAAGACCATTATACTCTTTGTATATCTACCCAGATAGGCTGTGCTGTAGGATGTAAGTTTTGCGTTAGCACCATAGGTGGGCTTTTGAGAAATTTAAGCTTTTCAGAGATAGTAGATCAGTATTTTTACATATCTATACTAAGAAATACCTTTATAAGAAATATCGTTTTTATGGGTATGGGAGAGCCTCTTGCAAACTTTGAAAATCTAAAAAAAGCATCTTTTATTTTCCTAAAAGAGTTTGAGCTTTCAAAAAGACATATAACTATATCCACAAGCGCCTATACAAACTATATTAAAAAACTAAAAGAAGACAGCTTTTTAAACAAACTAAACTTAGCCATATCTTTAAACGCTTCAGATGATGAAACAAGAAAAGCGCTTATGCCAAATGTGATAGGGTCTTTAAAAGAACTTTTTGAGATTTTAAAAACATACCCATTAGAACCAAGAAGGCGCATCACAATAGAGTATGTGCTTATAAAAGATATAAATAGCTCTTTAAAAGATGCCAAAAACCTTGTAAATCTTCTTAAAAACCTAAAACATAAAACAAAGGTAAACCTAATCCCCTACAACGAAAACCCTATGCTTTCTTTCGAAAGACCAGTAGAGAGTGATATCTATAGATTCCAGCAAGAGCTTTTGAAAAACGATATATCCTGCACAATAAGATGGAGTAAAGGTTTAGAGCTAGCCGCTGCCTGCGGGCATCTAAGTAGAATGAGAGCTCATGATATGATAAATATACAATGAGATTTGGTTTTTATGTAAAAGAGGATAAAACGGCGAAGGAGTTTGCAAAGTATATTGAAGGCGAGCTAAAAGCCTTAGGGCAAGAGCTGGTGGAGATTGAAGATGCAGATATACTTGTGGTAATTGGAGGAGATGGGACATTTTTGAGTGCAGCCAGAAGGTTTTCGGCTTTTGAAAAACCAACGGTGGGTATAAACTTAGGAAGGCTTGGATTTTTGACGGAGATACCAAAGCAAGATGCTATACGTATGTTAAAACTCATTATAGAAGGCAAATACAAAGTAATAGATAGGATGATGATAGATGTTTATCTAAACGATAGATACTTAGGAGCATACCTAAACGACGCTGTGTTGGCAAGGTCTTATCTTTCAAGGCTTATAGATATAGAAGTTTACCAACAAGAACACATGATAGCAAATTTAAGAGCGGATGGTATCATAGTATCAACGCCAACGGGTTCTACCGCTTATGCTCTTTCAGCCGGTGGTCCTATACTTACCCCTGAGCTTCAAAATATATTGCTAGCGCCCATATGTCCGCACACAATCTCTGTGAGACCTATGGTATTGTCTTCTGATGCTTTTATAAGCCTAAAACTAGGAGATAAAACAAAAGAAGCTTATCTTACCCTTGATGGTCAGGAATTTTTTAACATATCCAAAGAAGATGTTGTATTGATAAAGCGCTCAAACACCGTTTGTAAAACAATAAGTTTAGACAATATAAGCTTTTTCGATGTAATAAGGGACAAGCTTGGCTATGCTTAATCATTGGTTTTTATCATTTTAAATATATTAGAATATTCTTATATTCTTAATTTATATCTTAATTTATGATATTATATTATAGTGGTTAGAGGTTATTAATCGTGCTAAATTATTTGATTAGGAGGCGATGATATGAGATTTAGATATATGGTATTTGGGTTGTCGTTTTTGGGAATAGCCCATATATCCTTAGCCCAGAGTATAAATATAGGCTATGCCATCAAAGAGGCACTTCAAAACAACTTAGCCATAAAAGCCAAAAGATACGACGTAAAATCAAAAGAATATGAGTTAGAAAGCGTAAAAGGTATGCTTTTCCCAAGGCTTGGCCTACAAACATCTTTTAACCGCACCAACATAGCCCCTTGGAGCATAATGAACAAAATGGATACAAGAAGCCTTCAATTTCCTCAGCCACCTCCTCAATTTTTCCAAGCTCAATATACTACACCCCAAATGGTGGATGGCGCTTTCCAGTCCATGCAGAACTTCTTTAACAACCCCGGGACTTCACAGCTTTACCAAACCCAACTGACATTACAAATACCCATATGGATGGGTGGTAAAGTCCAAGCTTACGAAAGTGCATCTTATCATGCTCTTAAAAGCACCAAAAAAGAACTAAACCAAACAGAGCAAGACATTGTTTACAACTTATACAAAGCTTACCTAGGCGGGCTTTTGGCAAAAGAAGGTATAAAGCTTGCCACCCAAGCGGTAAACGATGCTAAAAAACACGTAGATATGGCTGAGTCCTATTATAAAACTGGTATGGCGCTTTTCTCAGATACTTTAAGGGCAAAAGTATACCTTCATCAAGCAGAACAAAAATTAGTAGAAGCCAAAAACAACTATAAAACCGCCAAAAGAGCGTTGTTTTTGCTAATGGATGAACCCTATAAAGATGTGGATTTAAAAGGAAATCTTTATTGTCCTTCTAATATAGACAGAAATACTCTTGTAAAAGCTGTATACCAAAAACCCCAAATAAAATCTATGGAAGAAAAACTAAAAGCTTTAAAATCAATGAAAAGAGCCTACTTAGCAGATTATCTACCCCAAATAGGGGCCTTTGGTTCTTACTCGCTTTTTGATAACTCAACACCCTTTGGAGCCACCGCCAACGGTTATATGGTGGGGGTTGGTGTAAATTGGAATATCTTTGATGGTTTAACGGCTTTTAATAAAATAAGAAGTTTAAACGAACAAAAACTTATGCTTAGTTCTTACATAGATTACATGGCAAAAGGCTCGATATTTAAAATAAATAAAGCCTTAGCTGATTATGAAAACGCACTGGCTATGATGAAATATGCCAAAAAAGAAAAAGAAGAAGCAAAAGCCACTCTAAAAGTGATGGACCAAAGGTACAAAGTCGGCTTAGCTAAAATAACAGATGTTATAGACGCTGAAACTCAATACGATAAAGCGAGGTTTGACTTTGCAAAAGCTATGTACGATTGCAATTTAGCCTATATTAAAAGCCTATATCAAGCAGGTATATTGAACAAGGAGGTAAAGTGATATGAACACTCTAAAAAAGTATGTGCTATATTTCCTGATACCAATGGTTGTTATCATACTTTGGCTTGGTGGGTTTTTTGAGCATAAAATCTCTCCCGGTGAAAAGCCCCTAAAACCAAAGGTTATTTCAAATGTAAACGTTATCACAGTATCTTCTTCCACACCTTTAGAAGAAGAGTTTGAGGGTGTAGTGAGTGCCAAAAACCACGCTGCTATCTCCACAAGGCTTATGAGCAAAGTTTTGGGGGTTTATGTAAAAGATGGTGATTGTGTGAAAAGAGGACAGCTTTTGGTAAAACTTGATACAAAAGATATATCAAGTATGGTAGCTCAAGCAAATTACGGAGCCAAGCAAGCCCAAGACCAGATGAAAGCAGCCGAAGCTAACTTACAAGCTATCTCAAAAACCTATCAAAGATTTCAAAAGCTTATAAAAACAGGAGCAGTAACAGAGCAAGAGTACGATGAGGTAAAAGCCAAGTACGAAGCGGCAAAAGCTATGGTAGAACAAGCCAAAAACGCTATAATGGCTGCAAAAGCTGGAGCATCCGCTGCCGGGGCAAACTTAGCCTATGCCAATATAACAGCTCCGTTTTCAGGGTGCATATATATGAAAAATGTAAATACAGGAGATATAGCAGCCCCTGGTATGCCACTTATGATGATAGATAAACCACCATACAGAGTAGATGTGGCACTACCAGAAAAGTATATAAACAAAATAACCCCAGGACAAACGTTGAAAGTATATATAGGTGGCATAGATAAAACAGTAGAAGGCACTGTAAAAGAGGTATCCAAAGCTTTAAATCCTATGTCTCATACGTTCGATGTAAAAATAGATATACCAAACCAAGATGGTATCACAAGCGGGCTTTACGCAAAAGTTTATATTCCTAAAAGCCAGGAAACTGTCGTTACTATACCAAAGGATGCACTGTTTAAATGGGACGATATAGACGCGGTATGGCTAGTAGACAAAAACAACATAACCCATATGCAGTTTGTAAAGCTTGGTCAAAAGGTAGGCGATAGCTACGTAGTACTATCTGGTTTAAAACCAGGCGATAGAATAGTGGAAGGAAACGTATACAACGTTTGCGATAAATGCAAGATAGGAGAGTAATATGTACGGGATAGCCGGAAGAATAGCAAAATACTTTATAGATTCCAAGCTTACGCCTATAATGATAATAGCGCTTTTGGCCCTTGGTATATTTGCAGTGGTAACAACGCCGAAAGAAGAAGACCCAGATATCGTAGTACCAATGATAGATATTATGATACCGTATCCAGGCGCTGCTCCAAGAGAAGTAGAAAAAAGAGTGGTTACACCGTTAGAGAAGAAGCTTTGGGAATTAAAAGATATATCTTATATATACAGCGCTTCTGGTGATGGTTACGGTCTTGTGACCGCAAGGTTTCACGTTGGCACAGACCCTATAAAAGCACTTGTGCAGTTAAACGCCAAAATGATGGCTTCAATGGATTTAGTACCACCAGGCGTTCAACTACCACCTCTTATAAAACTAAAATCCATAGACGATGTACCGATAATGACACTTACGCTGTGGGGAAAAGGATATGACTATTATTCTCTAAGAAGGATTGCAGACACCTTAGACAACGAGCTTAAAACCGTGCCAAACGTAGCTCAAGTAAAAATCTATGGTGGCCAACCAAGAAAATTAAGGGTAATGTTAGATCCAGCTAAAGAAGCGGCTTACGGTCTTTCACCAGCTTATATAGTACATATCATCCAAGAGGCAAACCAAGAACTTCCAAGCGGTTATGTAAATCAAAACAATAAACTTTATTATGTAAAAACTGGGAACTTCATAAGATCTAAACAAGACTTAGAAGATTTGGTGGTGGGATGGTATGGCGGAAAACCAGTCTATTTAAGAGACGTGGCAACCATAACAGACGGTCCAGGCGGTATACACAATTACGTGACTATGGGCTTTGGTGCTGCTTCTAAACGCTATGGATCTCCTATGTACCCTGCTGTTACTATCTCAATAGCAAAAAGAGCAGGTACAAACGCAGTAAATGTAGCCAACGATGTACTTAAAAAGATAGATTCTTTAAAAGGCACTGTCGTTCCATCAAGCTTACATATAACCGTTACAAGAAACTACGGGAAATCCGCTCAAAACAAATCCAACGAACTTATAGAGCACCTTTTTATAGCCACTGCGTCTGTTATACTTCTTATAGCAGTAGCTCTTGGTCTCAGAGAGTCTCTTATAGTAGCAATAGCTGTGCCTGTGACTCTTGCATTTGCATTGTTCTTTAGCAAGCTTTATGGTTTTACTATAAATAGGGTTACGCTTTTTGCTCTGATATTCTCAATTGGTATATTGGTAGATGCTGCTATTGTGGTGGTAGAAAATATCCATAGATGGTTTGAGTTTTTCCCAGAACTTCCAAAACACGATGCCATCATAAGAGCCACCGATGAAGTAGGAAACCCCACCATACTTGCAACCTTTGCCATTATAGCCGCTTTGATGCCCATGGCCTTTGTGGGTGGTTTGATGGGTCCTTACATGAGGCCAATACCAGTAAACGCCAGTGCAGCGATAGTTTTTTCTTTGTGGGTGGCTTTTACAACAACCCCTTGGGCAGCCTATAGACTTTTAAAGCACGAACATCATGATCATAATAAAAGCCAAAAACCTATCATAAATATAAAAGATACCGTATTTTGGAAACTATACTGTAAGATGGTAGAACCTCTTCTTATATCAAAATCAAAAAGAAGCCTATTTTACATAGCCGTTTGGTCTTTATTGGGTATATCTGTAGCTCTTATACTAAGTAGGGCTGTAATAGTAAAGATGCTTCCTTTTGACAACAAATCAGAGCTATCGGTAGTCTTAAACATGCCAGAAGACACCACCACAGAACAAACATACTTAGTGGCTAAAAAGATCGCCGATTACATAGCAAAACAAAAAGAGGTCAAATACTATCAAATATATGCAGGTTTGCCAAAACCCTATGGTTTTAACGGCCTTATAAGACACTACTATCTTAGAACAAGACCTTACTATGCCCAGATCGCCATAGAGCTTGTTGGAAAAGATAAAAGAAAGATAGAATCCCACGCTTTTGCCCAGTCGTTAAGGCCAATGGTACAAAAGATAGCTTACTCCATGGGAGCTTCTTATGTGGCTGTAGTAGAGACCCCGCCAGGACCACCAGTTTTAGACCCAATAGTAGCTCAGATATACGGTCCAACGCTTTCTTCTCAAAGGACTTTTGCCAAGCAGGTTTTAAAGCTTTTTAGAAAAGATAAAGAAATAACCGATAGCGGTATATACTTAGAATCAAACGCTCCTCAAATAGATTTTGTGATAGACCAAGCAAGGGCGGCCCAGTTTGGGGTTTCAAAAAAGGATATAGTAAGGACTTTAAGAGTGGCAACGGCTGGTTATAATGCTGGTATCATCCAGTCCACAGACACGGAAGCAGTACCAATAGAAGTAAGGATAGCAAGACCTTATAGGACGCTTCAAAACCTTGAAAACCTACAAATACCCAACAAACAAGGTCAGCTTATACCACTATCAAACCTCATCAAAATAGTAAAACACCCTATACACAAAACCATCTATCACGAAAATCTAAGAAGGGTAGTATATGTGGTAGGAGATGTGGCAAAAGGTGCAGGTGCACCATTTTATAGCATATGGGATATAAGGAAAAAGGTTTTAAGCATACCTAACCCGTATGGCCATGTATCAGAACTTTGGATGTCTTTCCCAAAGATTACAAATCATATATATGTAAGATGGGGCGGTGAGATGTACATCACACTACAAGTGTTTAGAGATCTTGGCATTGCTTTTGCCGGTGCTCTTTTCATAATCTATATCCTCATAGTAGGATGGTTTAAAGACTTCAAAACCCCTGGTATCATCATGTCTCCTATTCCACTAACTTTAGTTGGTATAGTCCCAGGACACTTTATACTACACGCTTTCTTTACAGCCACTTCTATGATAGGTTTTATAGCTCTTGCTGGTATAATCCTTAGAAACTCAATACTTCTTGTGGAATTTGCAGAACAGCGTATAAGAGAAGGAGTACCTCTTCATGTGGCTGTGGTAGAAGCCGGTGTCATAAGAACAAGACCGGTGCTTTTAACAGCGGCAGCCCTTATAGTTGGTGCTTTTGTTATCATATTTGACCCGATATTCAACGGCCTTGCCATATCCCTTATTTTTGGTACAATAGCCTCCACTGCCCTTAGCTTGGTGCTTATACCAGTTATGTATTATGGGTCTAAAGTAAAAGGCTTGCCCCCAGAAGCTTGCCCATTGCCAGAAGAAATAAGTAAAGACCTAAGAAGTTAGTTAAGATCTTAATACCTTTAGAGCCCTTTCACGGGCTCTTTATATGTTTTTATCTTATAATAGATATATGATTAAAATAGGGATATTTCTTATAGTCTTTGGGTTTATAAGCATATTTTTATTTGATAAGGATATAACATATTTTTTGTATGTCCATAGGGATAGTTTTGTGGCTTTTAAAAGTCTAATAAAACTTATTACAACGCTTGGGCATTTTGACATTGTTTTTTATGCGTGCACGGTGCTTATGCTGATTAGTTTTTATGTTAAAAGCCTAAGAAAGTATATACTCTTACTATCGGTTTGCCTTGTGCTTTCAGATAGTGCTATCATGCTATTTAAGTTTACATTTGGTAAAGCAAGGCCAGAGCTTTTTTTGAAAAAAGATATATATGGGTTTTACTTTTTTAAAAGCCAGAAAGAGTATTCTTCTTTACCCTCTGGACATACGCTCTTAAACAGTTCTATAGCTTTTAGCGTTTATCTTAAAAATAAAAAACTAGGGTTTTATCTTATACTTTGGTCAATGCTGGTGGGTCTATCAAGGGTTTTACTTTTTATGCACTATGTGGGGGATGTGCTTGTGAGTTTTGGTATGGGATGCTTGATATCTATTTTGGTTGTAAAGTTAGAAAAACTCTATCTTTCTTCTTTGTAGTGTTCAAGCTTCAAAAATAATAAAGATAGTATACCAAGTATAGAAGAAGAAACAAGCAAAAACACATGGGTTATAAAACCAAGATCCAAAGAAGTTTTTAAAGATATATCGGTTAGTTTTGACGGTATAGAAAAGCCAAACTCGTAAGTGCCAAGACCCATTACACCGTTTATAGGCAATATAGAGCTTAACTCTGCTAAAACATAAGAGGGCAATATCTCAAAAAATCCCATAGGTATAATGTTTTTTGCCATCTCATAAAATCCAAGAAACTTAAAAGCAAAAGACATCACCGAGATAAAGTAAAGCTTTATGGCGGTTTTGCTTTCAAAATGAGTTGATAGATTTTGTTTTAGGGATTTTAAGATAAATATATTTGGTAAAATAGCTATAGTATGCTTTAGCAAAAAAACCATTATCAGACCAAATACAACGATAAAAGCCACAAAATAAAACTTAAAGAAAAAACCAAAGAAAAACCCGAGAAGCGCCAAGGCGTCCATGAGCCTAGCCAAAGCAAATATCCAAAAGGATTTTGTAAGGTTTATTCCACGCTTTTTAAGCATATAAAAGAAGCTAAACTCTCCAGTCCTAGCCGGTAGTATGTTGTTCAAAAAAATATGGACATTATTTATAAGAAAAAAATCTTTCATGTTTATATCTTTTATCATTAGATGCCAGCGATAAGCTCTTAAGAAAGAACTAAAAGCGTAAAGAGTAAAACCAATACCTACATAAATGGGGTTTAAAGCTTCAAACTCTTTTTTAGCCTCTTCAAAACCAACGGTTTTATAAAACACATACAAAAATAAAAAACTCAAAAGAAAAGAGATCAGTATTTTAATTTTCATCTATTGGTTCTATATTTATTGCATCCTTTATCCTATAGGGTTTTATATCTTGAGATTCGTAATAGGTTCTTATAATAACTTCTGCTATGATGCCAGTAGATATAAACTGAAGACCAGATATTATTAGAAGGACTGTCAAAAACAAAAGAGGTCTTTGACCTATCTCTTGATGGTTTATAAGTTTATCGTAGGTTAGATAAAGCCCAGATAAAAATCCAAGGCTAAAAAGTACGAAACCTATGCCCCCAAAAGCATAAAGGGGCTTGTTTATATACTCATTTAAAAACTTTACCAAAAATATGTCAAGCACAACCCTTACCGTGCGCCCTATACCGTATTTTGATTTACCATAAACCCTTGGATGATGACTCACAGGTACTTCTGTTATCTTGGCCCCTAAGCCTTTGGCTAAAGCCGGTAAAAATCTATGCATATCTCCGTATAGTCTAAAGTTTTTAGCAATATCTTTTTTGTAAGCTTTTAAAGAGCATCCGTAATCATGAAGATAAACACCTGTAGCGTTAGAGATTATGTAATTGGCAATTTTAGAAGGCAATGTCCTTGAAAAAAACGGGTCTTTTCTGTCTTTACGCCAACCGCTTACCACATCGTAACCTTCGTTCATTTTTTCAAGTAAAAGCGGTATATCAGCCGGGTCATTTTGAAGATCTGCATCTATAGTGATGACTACGTCTCCAGAAGCGTGCTGAAAACCAGCAAACATGGCTGCCGTTTGTCCATAATTTCTTTTAAAGCTTATTACCTTTAAACGCTCATCTTTTGAGGCTATTTCCTTTAACTTGTTAAAGGTGTTGTCCGTACTTCCATCATCTACCGCTATTATTTCATAATCGTAGGGAAGCTTCTTCATAGTGTTTACGATTTTTTCGTAAAGCGTTCCTACGCTTTCTTCCTCGTTGTAAATTGGTATCACTATAGAAATTTTCATATGATGCCCGCTTTTTTAACAGAGTATTTTCCCTCAGAATGCATATAAACCGTTATAGCGTTACCCTCTTCTTGTATATCGCTTACCACAAAATCTAAAAAGTTTATCTTTTTAAGCTCTTCTATGCTGTTTACGTCTTTTTCAACTACATATCTCATCGTGTAAGCTTTTATCAAAGAACTATCTTTCATGGGTTTATCTTTTATTATGTATTTAAAGTTTACTACCTTTGTTTCTTTTGGTAAAAGCCTATCAAAAGCGCTTGGCAGAAAGTTAAACACAATAAAATCATCGTTAAGTATATATCTCTGTATATCTTCTTTCCAAAAAGCCATAGACTTATACTGACAAGAAACATCCCATTTGCAAACCTTGTCCTCTGGTGATAGCATACCCATTATAGGATGTAATACTATCGTCCTTTCAAAAATTCTCTCTTTTACGGCTTTTGGCATGACGTGCATATGAAGCCCTTCCCAAAACTTGTCTTTGTATATTCTCCAAAGAGGCCCTCCTTCTTTTGGTTTTTTAGCTTTTAAAAGCTTAAAGGCTTTGTTTCTTTTTCCTTGTAAAAAAGAAAATTTTCCATCGACAAACAAATTTTGTTTACAATCCAAATCAGAATAAGCGCTAAACTTGTTGGCACATCTTGTAAGATAAAGCACTCTCATAGCTTTCTCACCTCATAGCCTGTATTTTTCTTTAAAATTAGAAAGTATTTTAAGGCCTACTTCTTGGCTTTTTTCTGGATGAAACTGCAAACCCACTACATTCTCGTATTCTATAGAAGATGCAAAATCAACGCTATAATCGGTGTAGGTAGAGATTATTCCTTTATCCTGAGGATTTACATAATATGAATGCACAAAGTATACAAAAGCCCCGTTTTCTACACCTTTAAAAATACCATCTTTTTTATTTACCCAAAGCTGGTTCCATCCTACATGAGGTATTTTAACACCAACGGGAAATAATCTCACATCTCCTTTAAAAATAGAAAGTCCTTTATGTTCACCAAACTCATAGCTCTTTTCAAACAACAGCTGGTATCCAAGACAAATACCTATAAAGGGTTTACCAGATTTTATAAAACCCACAACACTTTCAACAAGACCAGCACTATTCAAATTATCCATTGCATCTTTAAAAGCTCCAACACCCGGAAGGCAAAGAGCATCAGAAGTTTTTATTTGGTCTTTGGTGTTTATTATCTTAGGGTTTAAACCCACTTTATCAAAAGCCTTAAACACGCTTCCCAAATTGCCCATACCGTAATCTATTATACCTATCATAGGCTTTTGTTTATAATATAAACTATTTTTTCTAAATCCTCCTGAGAAAGGTAAGGGTGCACCGGTATACTAAAAAGCTCGTTTATATATCTGTTAGCATTATCAAGTGGCAGATGCAAAGCATTTCTAAGACCAGCCAGCGTATAAGTGTAATATACCCTTGCGTCTATATCCTCTTTTTTAAGAGATTCTATTATATGGTCCCTATTTTTATGCCTTAACGTATAAAGATGATAAACGTGGAAAGAGTTTGGTCTTTTTTTTGGTTTTATGATTTCATCGCTGATATGTGCGTTGTAAAACTCTGCGTTTTTTATACGCTTATCGTTCTGCTCTTTTATCCTTTGAAGTCCTAAAAACCCTAAGGCAGCCTGAAACTCTGTAATTCTTAAGTTTAAAGCCGGTGAATCTCCAAAATCTATCAAGGAGTTTATGGCTTTTGATATATATTCATCGGAAACTGATATAGCACCGCCTTCTCCCATTGGAATATTCTTAGAAGCGTAAAAACTAAAAGCTCCCACATGTCCTATAGCACCAGCCATCTTACCTTCAAACGATGCACCGTGAGCTTGGGCTGCATCTTCTAGTACATATATGTTGTATTTATTTGCAAGCGACATAATTGAATCCATATCAGCCATACCACCATAAAGATGCACCGGTATTATACAAACTGGGTTGTATTTTTTTATAGCATCTTCTAATTGATTTGGATCCATGGTGTAATACTCATCCACATCCACCACCACCGGTATACCACCCGCCAAAAGTACTGTATCTATCGTAGCCATAAAGCTAAGAGCTGGGACTATAACATGTTTACCTTCAACGCTTAAGGCTTTTAATATCACATATAAAGCGGCGGTGCCAGAGCAAACCGTATAAACTTTTTCTACGCCTAAAAACCGTGCAAAAGCTTCAGAAAATTTCTTAGTCCAAGGACCTCTGGTGATATGACCAGATAGCACTATGTCTGATAAGACTTTTGCATCTTCTTCCGTAAACCTTGGCTCAATTATCTTTATCATTCTAATATTTTACATGAGTTTGACATAAAATTTCTATTTTTATGAAAAAAATGTTATATAATATTTTAATAGGAGGTGCTATGATGAAAAGTTATATACAAACTACCAAGGTGTATCTATTTTTAATATTTATGAGTGTATTAGTAGGTGTAGGTTTATCAAGAGCAGAGCAAGTTTACGTAAAACCTGGTAATTTTTCTTACTTTGATGCTTATATACCAACTTACATCACCGCTGGACAAAAAGTAACCTTTATTTTAAGACCAATGGATGCTTATGGAAATTTTATAAAAGATTTCTCTTATTACGATAAGAAGTTTCTTGTAAGAAGCACCGGTGAGTTATCTGTAGATCCAGCGCTTTTTTCTTCAAAAAGCTTTAAAGATGGTTCTTTTAGTATAACCATAGAAGACAATAAAGCAGGGGTGGCTACTTTATCAATATTGGAAGGCTCTTATCCAATCCTTATAAAAAACGAAGCCACCGGTAGTATGATGCCTGTAATTAGCATAAAAGTAGTCAATGGTCCTGTCTATAAGTTCGCCATAGAAGCGCCTTCTACAGTAGAAGCTGGTAGGGACTTTGCAGCTAAGATTATCGCTTTAGACAATTATGGAAATGTCGTTAGAAATTATGCTTCTATAGGCTCTGACGTTGTAATAGAGCTTAAAACACCAAACGGCACGCTTCCTTACACGGTTCATGCTTATAAGTTTAAAAACGGTATAGCTGATGTGGTATTGAGATACGATACGCCTTCCAAAGTAGCTATAGACGCTTACGAAGTAAACAACCGTAAAATATCAAGCCAAGATTATTACGTAGATTTATATCCACCAAAACCGTCTAAGTTCAGAGTAGAGATTCCAGAAAGTACCATATCCGCCGGTGAGCCCTTTGAAGTATACGTTACGGCCTACGATCAAGATGATCACGTTATAAGAAATTACAACATAGTGGGTAAAACTGTTCACCTTGTGGCAAGTGGCAGTGGCAAGCTTATTCCAGACGTAATACCTCCAGAGGATTTCATAAACGGCACAGCAAAGGTAAGCCTTATATATACGAAATCGGAGCCAATAACAATATCTGCATACATAAAGGGTATGACACCCAGAAAACCAGCACAAACCATCCAAAAAGAAGTTACAAAGCTACAACCCACAAACATACCAAAGCCTAAGAAGAAAGAACTGACAAAACCACAAAAAAATATTTATAAAGAAGTAGCTTCTTTAGAGTTTCCGAAAGCTTATGGATCTATCAGAAAATATGATTACCACACTAAGTTTGTGGACGGAAGGAGAATAGGTATAATAGATGTGTTTTTCACAAGAAGGATAAAACATCCAATAACCAGGACTGTAAAACCTGTATACTTTGGAAACGAAGCTCTTGGCAAGTTAATAGTTCAAAATGGTAAAGATACCGTTGTTGTTGTGCTTGTGCCAGAAAAAGAAGATCTATATGTAACAGATATAAAAAGGCACAACAACAGCCTTGATATCACCATAGAAAGATCAAGGCGTTGAAGGGGTTTTAAGCATGTTTGATTTCACTGAGGAGCAAATTAAAAGATATGCAAGACATATAATATTACCAGAAGTAGGCGGTGCTGGACAAAAAAAGATAAGCCAAGCCAAAATTTTAGTGATAGGTGCAGGTGGACTTGGATCACCAGCCATATATTACTTAACAGCTGCTGGGGTTGGCACGCTTGGTATTGTAGATTTTGATAAAGTAGACTATTCAAATCTCCAAAGGCAAATTATTCATACAGAAGATAGAGTAGGAATGTCTAAGGTTGAATCTGCCGCTATGACGGTAAAAGCTCTGAACAAAGATGTAAACGTTATCACTTACAACACGATGATAAACAAAGACAACGTAATGGATATTATAAAAGATTACGATATAATACTAGATGGCACCGACAACTTTCCCACGAGGTTTTTAATAAACGACGCTTGCTATTTCTTAGGTAAAAAGCTTGTATCCGCCGCAATGCTTAGATTCGAAGGCCAGATAACCGTATTTAATTACGAGGACAAAGAGAACTCTCCTTGCTATAGATGTTTGTTCCCGGAACCACCGCCTCAAGGATTGGTACCCACTTGCCAAGAAGCCGGTATTCTTGGTTCTATCGGTGGTATAATGGGTGCAATACAAGCCACAGAAGCTTTAAAACTTGTAATAGGATGTGGAGAGCCCCTTATAGGTAAACTGCTTATAATGGATGCTTTGTCTATGGATTTTAGGAAAGTCAATTTAAGAAAAGATAAATCTTGTCCACTTTGCGGAGAAAATGCTCATATAAAAGAGCTGATAGAATATGAACAAACCTGCGATGTTCATTTTTAGGAGGTTTAGATGGAAAAGAAATGGCGCACCGGTATCACTCTTCACAAAGGCGAAGATACCTATATAAGAGGTTACAAGCTATTGGACTTGGTAGGTAACCTTAGCTTTTCGCAAGCGATATACCTCATATTAAAGGGTGAGTTGCCGTCTGAAAAAGAAGCTAAAATGATGGATGCTATCTTTGTATCTGTGATAGACCACGGTATAGCTCCGCCTTCTGTAATAGCTGCAAGGGCTGTAGCTTCTGGGGGGAATACGCTAAACGTAGGTGTAGCTGCTGGTGTTGCTACATTTGGTTCTGCTCACGGTGGGGCTTTGGAAGATGCAATGAAGTTTATGCAAGACAACATAGACAAAAATATAGAAAAGCTTGTAAAAGAATATCTTGAAAATAAAAAACCAATACCTGGTTTTGGACACAAATACTATAAAGAATTCGATCCAAGAACAAAGAGGTTGATGGATATAGCTAAATCTTTGGGCTTTTACGATAGATATTGTGCTTTTGCCGAAAAAGTAGAAGAAGAAATATTTAAGCAAAAAGGTAAAAAGCTTGTGCTAAACGTAGACGGTGCCATAGCTGCCGTTACATCGGAAATGGGGTTTGATTGGAGGCTTGGAAAAGGATTTTTTATAATAGGAAGGGTTCCTGGGCTTGTGGCTCATGTATACGAAGAACTTACCAAAGAAAAGCCCTTTAGCAAAAGATTAAACGAAGAAGAAGAAACTGAATACACCGGGATAGAACCAAGAGAGCTACCTCAAGAGTTTAAAAAGTTTTAATGATTTTAAGGGTAAAAGTAAAACCAAACGCAAAAACCGTTTCGGTGGAGCAATTAGAAGATAAAAGTTTAAAAATAAGTATAAAATCTCCGCCGGTAAATGGTAAAGCCAACGAAGAACTCATCAAAGTGCTATCGGAATTTCTAAAGGTGTCAAAATCTAAGATAAATATAAAAGCTGGAAAAAGCTCCAGAGAAAAGCTTGTGGAAATATATGATTAAAAAGCTACTTATAGCAAACAGAGGCGAAATTGCTGTAAGAATCATAAGAACCGCCAAAGAGATGGGCATAAAAACGGTGGCTATTTACTCCGAAGCAGATAAAAATGCTTTACACGTGGAGATGGCAGATGAAGCAATATGTATAGGTCCACCAAAGGCATCGGATAGTTATTTAAATATTCCTTCCATAATGGCGGCTGCAGAAGTCACAAAAGCAGACGCCATACATCCAGGATACGGCTTTTTGTCGGAAAATCCAACATTTGCAGAAATAGTTCAGGCTAGCAATATAAAGTTTGTGGGACCACCTTCAGAAGTTATAGAGTTAAGTGGTGATAAGGTAAAGGCAAAGGAAATAGCAAAAAAAGCCGGAGTACCGGTAGTGCCAGGAAGCGACGGCGAAGTAAGCTTTTTAGAAGCAAAGGATATAGCTCACAAAATAGGATATCCAGCTGTGTTAAAAGCGGCAGCCGGTGGCGGTGGTAGAGGCATAAGGATAGTAAGAGACGACAAAGAGCTCCTTGAGGTGATGCAAACGGCCATGAGCGAAGCAAAAAATGCCTTTGGAGATGAAAGGATATATATAGAAAAGTATCTTATAAACCCAAAGCACATAGAAGTACAAATACTATCTGATGGGAGAAACGTTATAACCTTAGGAGAAAGAGAATGTTCTTTACAAAGAAGACATCAAAAGATAATAGAAGAATCACCTTCTGCTTCAATATCCGATTCTGAAAGAGAACTGCTCTACGAATACGCCGTAAGGTTTGCAAAAGCTATAAACTATATAGGTGCTGGTACTGTAGAGTTTCTCTACACAGAAGGGCAATTTTATTTCATAGAAATGAACGCTCGCATACAAGTAGAGCATCCTGTAACCGAAATGACCACAAGTGTTGACATAGTATCTTATCAGCTTTTAATAGCGGATGAAGGCGATCTCGACATAGGCTCTATAAAACCAAAGGGATTTGCCATAGAATGTAGAATAAATGCAGAAGACCCTATAACCTTCATGCCTTCTGTGGGTGTTGTTGAAAAACTAAGACTACCCGGTGGGTTCGGGGTAAGAGTAGATACTCATCTTTACCAAGGCTATACCATACCTCAATATTACGACTCTCTTTTAGCCAAGATAATAGCTCACGGCAAAAACAAAGAAGAAGCTATAGATCGTATGAAAAGAGCCATTAACGAAGCAAAGATAGAAGGAAAATCTCTAAAATCAAATTTGGATCTTCACAAAAAGCTTTTAGACACAACAGAGTTTAAAAAAAATGAGCATCATGTAAGATTTTTAGAAAACATGATATAATTTGGAAAATGAAGTTTAAAAAGTTTGTTTTTTTAGCTTTTAACGTTACAATGCTTAGTTTATTACTAAATAGTTGTGCTTCAACACCTCATCACCTAAAATACTTACCCTATTCAACACCATCTCAAAACCTAAACTATGTGAAAGGTAGCCTGTACGTACCAGATAGTCCTATGGCTAATCTTTATAGCGACCAAAGGGCTTTTGCGGTCGGGGATTTAGTACACATCCTTGTTTCAGAAAGCGTAAACGCCGTAGAAAGTATATCAAACCAAACCCAACGTTCAAGTACCTTCAACGATGCAGTGTCATCGTTTTTTGGACTTCCTTCAAGCACTCTTAGAAATTTAGGGGTTGGAGCAAGCTCAAACAACCAGCAGAAAGCTCAAGGCACAGAAAGCCAGAGTGGGGTTTTTACTACTACTATTACAGCTTATGTAAAAAGAGTTTACCCAAACGGCAACCTTCTAATAGAGGGTCATAAAATCATATACCTAAACAACGTAGAAAGGGTAATTACGCTAAGGGGCATCGTAAGACCTCAAGACATAGACAACACAGATACCGTCCCAAGCCAGGATATAGCAAACTTAGAGATCTTATATCAAGGTCATGGTTATCTAGTGAATGGCTCTCAACCAGGATGGCTAGCTAGATTCTTAGCTAAAATTCTCCCATTTTAAAACTTTTAAAATAAAATCATTGACTTTTTTCATAAATCGCAATAATATGATATCAAAGGAGATTTTTTATGGGAATTTCTGAGATAGTAGGCGTGATAACGCTTATTGGTATAGTGGTGTATTTTATATGGATGTTTGTTTACGATCCAAATGATGAATCCGATAAAGTCTTAGATTACGATGAGCAAGAGGATGAAACATAAACTAATGTTATGTTAAAATAAGCTTTGTGGAAAGTTACAAAGGCTTAACGGAAGATCAAGCCAAAGAAAATATAAGAAAGTATGGCTTCAACGAGATAAAAGAAAAAAGAGAACCAGCTTTTGTTTTGTTTCTCAAAAAATTTTGGGGTCCTATACCTTGGCTTTTAGAATTTACAGGTATATTGACGTTTTTACTAAAAAAGTATCCTGATGCGATAGCTATCTTTGTATTGCTAATATTTAACGGGGTAGTATCCTTTTGGCATGAACTAAGCGCTCAAAACGCTTTGGAGCTTTTAAAAAAACATCTAAGCATAAAAGCTAAAGTACTAAGAGACGGCACTTGGAAAGAGATAGACGCAAAGTATATTACAATAGATGATATTGTACTTTTACAAAGTGGATTTGCAGTACCAGCTGATGTAGAGATTTTAGAAGGTGCAATATCAGTAGACCAATCAAGCATAACAGGAGAATCTCTTCCTAAAAGCCTAAAACCTAAGGACACAGCGTATATGGGTTCTTTTGTGGTAAGAGGAGAGGCTATAGGAAGGGTGATAAACGTAGGAGAGCATACGTTTTTTGGAAAATCTGCAAAGCTAGTACAAGAGGCTAAAACCAAAACCCAACTTGAAGTAGTGGTTTTTGAGTTGGTAAAATACTTATTTTTGTTTGGGGTCTTTCTCATAATAATATTGTTAGGTCTTTCCATATCAAAAGGTTTTTATTTAGGCGATGTTTTACCTGTTCTTGTGGTGATGCTTCTTCCTATCATACCAGCGGCTTTGCCAGCAGCTTTCACACTCTCCACAGCACTTGGAGCAAAAGAACTAGCTAAAAACGGCGTCCTCACCACAAAACTCTCAGCCATAGAATCTGCTGCATCGATGGATATACTTTGCACCGATAAAACCGGTACTATTACAAAAAACAAGATAACAGTAGATAAGATAACTCCTTTAGGCAATTACCAAGAAAAAGATGTAATGTGCTACGGAGCTCTAGCTTCAGATCCAAAACAAAAAGACCCCATAGAAGAGGCAATATTTAACTATTTAAAAGATGATTGCTACAAAATAGAAAAAGAAGGTTTTGAGGCTTTTGATCCATCAAAAAAATACTCAACAGCAAAAATCAAAAAAGACAACGAAGAAATATATATATTTAAGGGTTCGCCTAAGATGGCTCCTATAGAAAATGAAAAACAAGAAAATCTTTACAAAGAAATGGCCAGTATGGGGTTAAGAGTTTTGGCGGTTTGGATAGAAAAAGACCACAAAAAAGAGTTGGTGGGTTTTATAGGCTTTTCTGATCCTCCAAGAGAAGACTCTAAAGAACTTATAGAAAAAATAAGGGGCTTAGGTGTAGATGTAAAAATGATAACCGGTGATACCAAAGAAACTGCAAGTCATATAGCCTCTTTGGTAGGAATAGAAGGTGATATTTGCGAAGCAAAAGATATAAGAGAAACCTGCGGAGTGTTTGCCGGAGTATTACCAGAAGATAAATTTAAAATTGTAAAAACCTACCAAAAGATGGGTCATACAGTGGGTATGACTGGAGACGGCATCAACGATGCCCCCGCTCTAAAACAAGCGGATTTTGGTATAGCAGTGTCAAACGCCACTGATGTGGCAAAAGCGGCTGCTTCGGTGGTTTTAACGGAAGAGGGACTAATAAATATAGTTTCTGCCATAGTGGTATCAAGAAAAATATATCAAAGACTTCTAACATACGTATTCTCAAAGACCATAAGGGTTTTTGCCGTAGTGCTTACGATATTTGCATTTTTCATCATAGACAAAGATTTTGTACTTACTACAAAAATGATAATAGCCATGTTTTTCTACAACGATTTTCTTACGCTTTCTTTGGCCACCGACAACGTCGGCTATTCTCAAAAACCAGATAAATGGGATATAAAAAAGATATCTATAGCATCTTTGGTATTTGGTATTTTTAGTGTTTTATGGATTGTAGGTGGTATATACATCTTTGGTCATCTAGTATTCAAGCTCCCTCTTCAAAATATAAAAACCCTAACTTTTCTTGCCTTAGTCCTTACCATACCCGTCAGTGTATTCTCCGTAAGAGAAAGAGGCTTTGGCATAAAAAATATGCCTTCAAAAGCATTATTGTTTTCTATGCTTTTTGCAATAATAGGTTCAAACCTTATGGCTTTATACGGTTTTCTAATGCCAAAGCTTCCAGTTTATATAGTACTCACCATAGACCTTTACATATTCTTAATGTTTATACCCTTTAATATATTAAAGATTTTTACTTTTAAAAGCCTCAAAATGATATAATAAGAATATGAGTATTAGCAAAGAAGAGGTCATCAAAATAGCAAAGCTTTCAAGGTTAGAGTTAAAAGAGGATGAAGTAGAGTTTTTCTCAGCTCAGATAAAAAACATACTTGAGTTTGTAAACAAGTTAAACGAAGTAAAAGCCGAGCTCCTAGAAGAAGAGTATAGCGACTCAACACCGTTAAGAAAAGACGAGCCAGAGACTTCTTTAGAAGTGGACAAAGTCCTTCTAAACGCTCCAGCCAAGCGCTTAAACATGTTTGAAGTTCCTAAAATAGTAGATGCAAACTGAGGTAACTATGGATCAAGAAAAGAAAAAAGCTCTAGAGGCAACTCTTACACAAGTAGAAAAGAAATACGGCAAAGGTGCCGTTATGCCTATGAAGGCTGCCTATGAGAAGCAAACTGTAAACGTCATTCCCACAGGGATATTGTCTGTGGATAAAGCTTCGGGAGTAGGTGGCTTACCAAGGGGCAAAATTATAGAAATATTTGGACCAGAATCTGCAGGTAAAACCACGCTAGCTCTTTATGCTATAGCAGAAGCCCAAAAACAAGGTGGTATAGCACTTTTTATAGACGCAGAGCACGCTTTAGACCCGAAGTATGCCGTAAAGCTTGGAGTAAATCTTGATGCTATGTATATATCTCAGCCGGATTATGGAGAGCAAGCTCTTGAGATAGCGGATGCTTTTATAAACTCAAACACAGTGGATATTATAGTAGTAGACTCAGTGGCAGCGTTGGTACCAAAAGATGAATTGGAAGGTGAAATGGGCGATGCTCAAGTAGGTAAACAAGCAAGACTTATGTCTCAGGCTTTAAGAAAACTAAAGGGCGCCACCAACAAATCTAATACAACCCTTATATTTATAAATCAAATAAGAGAAAAGATAGGCCAAATGTACGGAAACCCAGAGACCACACCCGGTGGAAGAGCTTTGAAGTTTTTTGCAGATATGAGGCTTGAAGTAAGAAAAACCGGAGACATAAAAAGCGGGGATAACAAGATAGGTTATAGCGCAAAGGTAAGGGTAGTAAAAAACAAAGTAGCACCACCTTTCCAAGAGGGTGAATACGAAGTTTACTTTGGCGAAGGTGTGTGCAAAATATGTGACCTTGTAAATGTAGCAATAGAGATGGGTATAATTCAAAAAAGCGGTAGTTGGTACAGCTATCAAGATACAAAGATAGGACAAGGCAAAGAGCAAGTAAAAACGTTCCTAAACGAAAACAAAGATGTAGCAAAAGGCATAGAAAC
Source organism: Hydrogenobaculum sp. Y04AAS1 (assembly GCF_000020785.1). Classification (NCBI taxonomy): domain Bacteria; kingdom Pseudomonadati; phylum Aquificota; class Aquificia; order Aquificales; family Aquificaceae; genus Hydrogenobaculum; species Hydrogenobaculum sp. Y04AAS1. Next base: position 1,285,652 of record NC_011126.1, on the reverse strand, counting down.
CAAAATAAGACAAGCCATATACAGCTCCAACAACCCAACACCATCAGAAGAAAACAAAAAAGAGCAAAAAGCCCAAGCCAAAAAAGAAGAAGCGTAGTTTTATGTTTTTAATGAACACGTATCCTCGTAAAGATATAGTCTTTGTAAGAGGAGAAAATTCTGTTTTATTTGACAAAAATGGCAAAAGGTACATAGATTTTTTATCGGGTATTGCTGTAAATACGTTGGGATACTCACATCAAAAGCTTAAAAACGCTTTGAAACATCAAATAGACGAGATAATCCATACTTCAAATTTATACGAAAACCCTTGGCAAGAAGAAGTGGCCTCAAAGTTGATAAGCTTTTATAAAGATAACGGCAAAGTATTTTTTTGCAACAGTGGCACTGAAGCAAACGAAGCAGCCATAAAACTTACAAGAAAATACTTCAAAGACAAAGGAAAAGACAAATACCGTATCATCACCTTTAAAGGTGGTTTTCACGGAAGGACCATGGGTTCTTTATCGGCTACCCCTAGACCAAACCTACACCAAGGTTTTGAGCCAATGCTTGATGGTTTTGATTATGCCGAGTTTAACGATATAAACTCCGTTAAAAGCCTGATAAAAGATACGGATAAAACGGCAGGCATAATGATAGAAGCCATTCAAGGAGAAGGTGGTATAAACGAAGCAAACCTTGAGTTTCTAAAAGAGCTTGAAAATATATGTAAAGAAAATGACATACTTTTAATATTGGATGAAGTCCAAGCTGGCATGGGAAGGACAGGTAAGTTTTTTTCATATCAGCATGCAGATATAAAACCAGATATCGTTACAATGGCAAAAGGACTTGGCTCTGGGCTTCCGATAGGAGCTGTTATTGCAAAAGATGAGATTTCAGAATCTTTTGGAGTGGGTACCCACGGGGCTACTTTTGGAGGAAACGCCCTTTCTTGTATGGCAGCCTCTATTACCCTTGATGAGCTACCAAATCTTATGAAAGATATACCTTCAAAAGAGGCAATATTTAGAAATGCTTTAGAAGGTTTTGGGCTTTTAAAGGGAAAAGGATTGATGCTTGGGCTTGATATAAAAAAAGATTGCAAGGAGATATCTACAGAACTTCACAAAAGGGGACTAGTGATAAACTGCACCGCCAATAGCGTTTTAAGGATGCTTCCTCCCCTTGTTATTACAAAAGAAGAGATAGAAGAAGGATTAGATATATTGACCTCTACGCTAAAAGAGTTTTTGTGAGATTTTATAAGCTCCACATAGCGTAAGCTAAACCAAAAAGAAGTATCATAGAAAAGATCTTTAAAAATCTATCTTTTATAAAAACTATAGATAGTAGCAAAAGTCCATCAAAAACCACTCCATAGTAAATAGGTATTTTAAAATAAATAGGCATTAGATTAATGCTATAAACAAAATCTCCAAAGTAGTAAGCTATTTTATTTAAAGGTATATAAAATATAGGTATAGAGAAAACCGTTAATATGTTTAAAAACCCAAAAACAAGGTATAATTCTACAACCAAAAGCAAAAATGGCACCACCAAAACAGCTAATATAGATATAGGCCCAAGCTTTGAAACCATTGGCATAGAGCTAAGTATTGCCACCAAAGAAAGCTCCATAGAAAGCAATATCTTACCAAAGAAGGTTTTAGGGGTATCGACGCTTTTAAGATAAAAAAGTATATAGAATGTTATAATCATTGAAAGCCAAAAACCAACACTTTTATAAAAAGATAAATTAAAACAAAGCGTAAGAATACCAGATATAAAAAATATTTTTATGTTGCTTGCGTATCTATAAAAGGTTTTTAGCAAAACACTCACCATAAGATAACTAACAGCCCTTATTATAGGGGCCCCGTGTTCCATAAAAATACCGATATAGATTATCAAAAGTAAAAGTGCAAAAACATCTTTATACTCACCAAAAAAGAGATTTGACATGTTTTTAAAAATCATATCTATATGAATCCCAGACATAATAAGTAAAAATATCAAAGAGTTTACCGAAAAACTTGTAAGAAGATCTTCTGGAAGAGCCTTCACTCCCTCTCCAAACAAAAGCGCAAGGCCTATATCCTTTGACCAATCGTTTGAAGTGGTGCTTTTGAACCTATTTTTTAAAAATATCTTTAGTCTTTCTAAAAACCCCAAATCACGGTTATATGGTTTTGATATTTCAAGGAAATCTTTTGAAGTTTTTGCGATGCCGTTTTTTACCTTTATATAACCTTTTATGTAGCTGTCTTTTGGGAGTTTTATATTTAAACGCAAAATATTACCTTTTAGATAAGATGGGTTTATGATCTTTATTTCGGAGCTTGTTAGCGCTTTAGCTTCTATTTTGTAAAAACCATCCTTTAGATGAGTTTTAGGGATTTTGATATTATTTTTAAAAGTCAAAAAACCCAAAAGTATAAAAAATAAAAATGGATATAAAAATACACTTTTAGGCCATAGATAGCTTTTCATTTACAACTTCATCTATGATTTCGCATAAAGTGTGTCCAAGGGTTATGTGGCACTCTTGGATTCTTGCTGTATCGTAAGAGGGTACTACAAAACTATAATGGGCTATATCCACCACCTTGCCCCCTTGCTTACCGCTAAAAGCTATGGTGGTAGCTCCCATATCGTGGGCTTTCATAAGACCTTTTATCACGTTTGGAGAGTTCCCAGATGTAGATATACCAATAGCCACATCCCCCGGCATACAAAGGGCTTCTATCTGCCTTTCAAATATAACATCAAATCCATAATCGTTGCCAACGGCAGTAAGTATGGAAGTATCTGTAGTAAGGGCTATAGAAGGAAGGCCTTTTCTTTCTTTTTTGTAGTGGCCAACAATCTCTGCCGCTAAGTGCTGTGAGTCTGCTGCTGAGCCTCCATTTCCAAAAAACAAAATCTTATTACCATCCAAAAGCGCCTGAGCCATAATAAGTCCCACTTCCACTATCCTATCTTTATACATCTCTAAAAAGGCCCTTTTGGTCTCTATGCTGTTTATAAAAGAGTCATTTACAATTTTTAACAAGTCTTCCATGTAAATATTATAAATTATCCTAAAAGCAAAGTCTTTAGATCATAAAATGATATAATAATTAAATGTCTTATAGACCCACATCTTCAATGGTGAAATTAGCTATATTCAACATAATTGGAGATATAGAGGGGCTCATGTTCTTAGAGCTTTTTGCTGGAAGCGCTACAATATCTTTGGAAGCAAAAAAGCGAGGTGCCATACCAACGGCAGTAGATATATCTAATAAAAACGTAAAAACCAAAGATGTAAAGTTTGTTAAAAGAGATGTTTTATCGTTTTTAAAAAGCTCAAAAGAGCAGTTTGATATTGTATTTGCAGACCCTCCTTACAAATTTCAAGATTACGATAAGCTTCTTTTTTTGGTAAAAAATGTTTTGTCAGAAGGTGGACTTTTTATACTAGAACACAGTTCAAAGCTTGATTTTGGCTCAAAAGACAAGAGAGTTTACGGAGATACAGCAATATCTTTTTGGTACAAAGAGGAACTTTGATGCACTTTGAAGGATACATATTTGATTTGGACGGCACTTTGATAGATTCTTTGGAAGACATAGCAAACGCTGCCAACAAAACACTGAAAGATTTAGGCTTTGAGGAAAAATCAAAAGAAGAGATAAAAAAACATATAGGCTCTGGTACAAGGGAGCTTTTTAAAGGAATTTTAGAGGATAAAACCTATTTAGAAAAAGCCATAGAGGTATTTAAATCTTACTACGCCCAAGAACCCATCAAAAACACAAAGCTTTTCGAAGGGGCTTCGGAGGTTTTAAAGCTTTTAAAATCAAAAAACAAGAAGATGGCCGTAGTATCAAACAAACCTTTAGAGCTTAGCAATATAATATTAAAAGCTCTAAACATAGAAAACTATTTCGAATATATAGTAGGTCCAGAAACCTACAATGAAAGAAAACCTTCTCCAGTGCCTATTGCGAGGACTCTGGAAAAAATGTGTATAAACCCAGGAGAGAGTATAGTAATAGGAGATACGTATGTAGATATAGAGAGCGCGAAAAAATCAAATTGTAAAAGTGCATTGGCAAGCTGGGGCTATGTAAAATTGAAAGAAACAAAGCCAGATTTTGTTCTAAAAAGCTTTGAGGATTTGGTGTATATGATTTGAAGAAGTCATTGACTTAAAAGCCTTTTATATGATATTATAATAACTAGCCGAAGTGGTGGAATGGCAGACACAGGGGACTCAAAATCCCCCGCCCGCAAGGGCATGTGGGTTCAAGTCCCACCTTCGGCATTTTTATTTTATTTTTTAAGAGGTGGTTAAATGGAATACGCTTATTTTGAAGGAAACATAATACCAGTAGAACAAGCCAACATAAACATCAAAACCAACTCTATACACTACGGTACACTTGTTTTTGAAGGCATAAGAACATATTACAACGAAGAACATAAACAGCTTTACATACTTTTTTCCAACGAACATTATCTTAGGCTTTTAAAAAATGCAAAAGCTATGTTTATGAACATAAATAAAACCCCAGAAGAACTAACAGAAATTACAAAAGAAATTTTGAGAAAAAGCAAAATAAAGGAAGATACTTACATAAGACCTTTTGTATATTTTAAAGATTTGGCGCTAACACCAAAGCTCAAAGATTTTACGCCAGAAATAGCTATATATACGTATAAGTTTGGTAGATACTTAGACACTTCAAAAGGTATCCATGCAAAAGTATCTTCTTGGAAGAGAAACCCCGACAACTCTATACCTTCTCGCTGGAAAGTGGCTGGGGCTTATGTAAATAGCGCTTTAGCCAAAACAGAAGCTTTGATGTCTGGATATGATGAGGCTATACTTTTAAACGAACAAGGAAATATAGCTGAAGGCTCTGGTGAAAATATATTTATAATAAGAGGCAAAAAGCTTATCACACCATCTTTTAGCGAAGGCATATTAGAAGGTATCACAAGAAGAGCCGTCATAAAGCTTGCGAAAAATGAACTTTTTTTAGAGGTAGAAGAAAGATCTATAGCCAGAAGCGAGCTTTATATGGCTGACGAAGTGTTTCTAACGGGTACAGCAGCAGAGATAACCCCAGTAATAGCGGTAGACAATAGACCAATAGGAGATGGAGGTATAGGTCCCATAACTCAAAAGCTTCAAAAACTATACTTTGATGCAGTAAGGGGAAATATAGAAAGATATAGGCACTGGCTTACTCCAGTATATGACACATAAATTTTTAAAGGAGGTTTGCCAAGAGGTATCAAAATACCCAAGACCTGTAAATTCTTTAGGATCTGGCTATGCAAAAGATCTTGTAAAAGAGTTTGCTATAAAAAACAATCTACTATTAAACATAGAAGAGCATAGATCTAAAACCACACCTACACATTTTTTTCTAAAAGCTAAAAAACTTGTAAAACTAAATATATTAAACAAATTCAAAGAGCATGTAGAGGGTAAAATTCTTATTGTTGAAATAGAAAAGTTAAAATATATAAACACCCTTCAAGATTATATTCCAATTTTGCTAATCAAAGATATAGTAGATATAGAACTTTATAAAGATAGGATAAATAAGATAAAACCAAAAGCCGTTATATTTAGCCTGATAACCATCGACACAAACTTTTACCAGAGAGTTTTCAACTTCAACATGCCGGTGTTTTCTATAAGCTCTAAAGACTTAGAATATATAGAAGAGTTAACATACATAACCTTAGAACCCATAAAAGAAGAACAGATAGAGATAGAAAATATATCTTTTGATATAGGAAGAGGCCCTATTGTATATGTCATTACCTCAATAAGCTCAAAAGACGACAGCTACGGATCTATATACAGTGCTTCATCAATAGCTTTGTCCCTTGGTATCGCACAATCTTTTTGTAAACATTACAATAGCGATTTTAGATTTAGGTTCTTTTTTACAGAAGAAGATAACTACAACTTTGATAGTGTGCAAAAGCATATTAGCAAACATCTAAAACACGTTTATTATGCAATATCTGTTTTCAATATGGGCTGGACAAACAAAAGCTGTTTTTATGAAGACGCCCACGGGGATAACTCCTTTTATATGAGCGAAAAATTTTATAAATATGCAAAAAGCATAAATCAAAACATATTTTTCCTAAAGACAAAAACAATGTCTTTTTTGCATGCTCCCTTCAAAAATAAAGATGTAAAAACGCTCATGCTTGGTTCTTATCCTTGCATTGTATCAAATACGAAATATGACAACATAGAAAGTGTGAGGTTTGAAGAGCTGTACTCTTGGTTTGAAATATTGTCAGGATTTTTAAGGAGATTTCATGCGCTTTAGATATATTTTAGTGATTATTTTGATGATATCTTTGGCTTTTGGCGAGGTAGTAGATAAATTTTTAGATAAGATAAAACATATGGAGCTTATAAAGATAGATTTTCAGCAAAAGTTTTACCCTATAGGTTACACTAAGCCTATTGTATCTTATGGTGAAGCATATATTGAAAACAAACCACCTTTTAAAATAAAACTTACATATGAAAAGCCAAACAAGTTTGTTATACTATACAACGGTAAAAGCACCATACTCTACAACAAAAGCTCAAACTATACTTACGATATAAAAGGTAAAAGCCAAGAGATAAAAGGTATAAGCATATTAAACAAAGATATAACCAGCGTATTTAGACCTATACTTACCTCTTATCAGGATGGCTATTATGAGATACTCTTTATACCAAAATCAAGCATCGTAAAAGATGTATCCTACGTAATCCTAAAATTAACAAGAAATCTAACTCCAGAATCTTTTTACGTTTATATGCCACAAAAAGGCGTTTTATATATAAAGGTATTGAGCTTTTACAATGAAAAAAACAACGAAGATTTATTTAATATAAAATAAATCAATGTTCTTCCTCATAACCAAGCTCCTCTTCCGGTATTTCTTCTAAATGCTCTTCTTCTAATATATCTGGTGAGTGTATTATACCTACTGAACCAGATTCTTCTCTTATTAGCTCTTCCAAATATTCTATATACTCCTCTGAAGACATGAGATCTTCTACTTCAAGGGGGTCTGACATTCTAATCTCCGCAATCCAGCCTTCTTCATAGGGATCTTCGTTTATTATACTAGGGTTGTCTTCTAAGTAAGAGTTTGTGTTTTCTACAGTGCCAGTAATAGGGGATAGTACTTCAAACATTCCTTTAAGACCTTCTATTCTGCAAATTACATCTTGTGGCTCAAAGTAATCTCCTACGCTTGGAAGCTTTATCTCTTCTACGGTATCCACTTGAAATTGCGCGTAATCTGTCACACCTATTTTAGCGATATTCCCTTTTAGCAAAACCCATACATGATCTTTTGAATAGTAGTACTTTTGTGTTTTTACTATATACCTTCCTATCACCACTTCGTCTTTTCCTAAATCTTCCATATATAAACCTCCAAATATCTATATATAAATCAAAATATAATACCTATAAAAGCAATATATATTATAAACCATTTACAAGCCTATCCACAACATTTTCCATCTTCATGCCTCTAGAGCCTTTTACCAAAATCATTGTATTGGTATCGGTTTTTTGTTTTAGGCTTTTAACAAGATGAAAAGACAACTCCTCTTGATTATCAAAGTAAAAAACTTCTTTGTTGGAAAGTTTTAAAACATCGTAAGCGTATTTCATATCGCTTCCATAAAGATACACATTGTTAATATGAGAAGACTTCAGCATAGCCCCTACTTTCTCGTGAAGAGCCTTTGAATACTCTCCCATCTCAAGCATATCTCCCAAAACTATTATCTTATTAAAATCTTTAAAACTATCTATAGTAAGAATGGCATTTTTTACAGAAACAGGATTTGCGTTGTAAGTATCGTCTATTATTCTAAAAGGTCCTTTTTTTATAAGTTGCATCCTTCCTTGCACACCTTTAAAACTCTCAAACCTGTCTTTTAGCTCCTTCCAATCTATACCAAAAGATGCAAGAACACCAACCGCTGCGGCTGCACTCTCTGCTATACCTATGCTCAAAACTGGTATAGTAAGCCTAATTCCCATTATCTCAAAATGTGTACCTTCTTCGTCTATATAGACATTTTTTACCCTTATATCAGCATCGTCTCTAAACCTACAAAAACTAAGCCCATATTCTTTTTTATAAAAGCTATGAAACGCCTTAGGGTAGACCCCAGACAAAAGATTTGGAGAGTCAAACACTTCAAAGTTTCCTTTTACTACGTTTTCAATAGAACCAAAACTCTCAAGATGCTCTTCTCCTATAGAAGATATAACCCCTATATGTTGTTTTGCGATGTTTGTAAGCTTTTTAACATCTTCTAAAGCGGTGGCTCCCATCTCCAACACAAGATAACCTATATCATCATCAGCTGTTATAACCACCTTTGGAAGACCTATCTGAGAATTAAAATTTTTGTAAGTTTTATGCACTTTGCCAGGCAACACATGGGCTATAAGCTCTTTTGTAGTGGTCTTACCAGCAGAACCAGCTATCGCTACAACATTCGCTTTAAGGCTATTCCTTTTTAAAGAGGCTATGTCCTGCAAAGCTTTTATCGTATCTTTGGCTTTTAAACAAGATTTACCTTTTGCTAGTATCTCTTTACAGTCAAAGTCTTCTCTTACCAAAAAACCCGCTATATTTTCGTCAAGAAGGTTTTTTATATAAAGATGGCCATCGGTTTTTTCTCCTTTTATAGCTACAAACAAAGCATCTTTTATAGACTCTCTTGAATCAAAAAATACATCTTTTATAAAAAACGGTTTCCCCTCATGTATCAAACCTAAGCTCTTAGAAACTTCTAAAGAGTTCATCCAAACACCCTTTTTACAGATTCTACACCTTTTATAGATTTTATTTCGTCAAAAGCTCTTTTTAAGTCTTTTGTGTTTCTTAATTGCACTTTAAAATCCATGTTTGCTATGTTGAGGTTGTTGGTTTTTGTAGAAGCTTCTACTATGTTTATGTTTGATTTTGTAAAAGCAGAAGACACTTCTGAAAGTATGCCAGGTCTATCTGAAGCTACAACTCTCATCCTTGTGGTATATAACTTGTCTTGGGACTTCCAGTCTATTTTTACCACTTTTTGAGGTATATTTCTAATGGCGTATTGAAGGTTTGGGCATTTCTCATGATGTATAACAATACCAGCGTTTTTTGATATAACCCCCATTACTGGATCTCCTGGAATTGGCATACAACACTTCGCTACACTAAAAAGCACGTTTGATACGCTCTCAAGTTTTAAAGACCCCTCTTTACCCTCGTCTTTTATATGTTTTTGCTCTTTTTCTTTGGAAAACAGCTTTATTACCCTGTTTATTGGGATTTTACCAAAACCTATGTTTGCAAAAAGCTCCTGCTCGTTTAAATCAAAATGAGAACTGAGTTTTTTTATCATATCTTCGAAACCTAAACTTAGTTTCTCTGAAAGCTTTAAAAGGGTTTTGTGAGCTTCTTCTATAGCCACTTCTTTTTCTTTTGCTTTCAAGAAAAGCCTAATACGAGTTTTTGCTTTTTTTGTGGTTACAATCTTAAGCCATTCTATTTTTGGGCTTTGAGAGGGGTTTGTTATAATTTCTACCCTATCACCGCTTTGAAGCACATAAGAAAGAGGCACTATCTTGTTGTTTACTATAGCCCTTTGACAGTGGTTTCCTATATCTGTATGTATGTAATATGCAAAATCAAGCACCGTTGCACCTTTTGGAAGCACTACAACATCATCTTTTGGAGTAAATACAAATACCTCATCTTCGAAAAGCTCATCTTTAACAGCTTCTATGAGCTCATTGGCGTTTTTGGTTTTTATGCTATTTAACACCTCTCTTAACCATGCAAATATGGAGTTGTCTTTTGTAGAGGAATTTTCTTTGTAAGCCCAGTGAGCTGCTATACCCTTTTCAGCTCTCTCGTGCATTTCGTAAGTCCTTATCTGTACCTCCACAACTCTCTTTTTGGGCCCTTCCACGGCAGTATGAAGAGATTGGTACATGTTTGGTTTTGGAAGCGATATGTAATCATCAAAGCTTCCTGGTATAGGCCTAAAAATACTATGAACTATACCTAAAACAGTATAACACTCTGCCACATCCTCTACTATCACCCTTATGCCAAGAATATCCTGTAAATCCTCCAAGCTTAGATTTTTTCGTTTTAGCTTTTGATATATGCTGTATATATGCTTTTGTCTATATTGTATGGTGTAGTTTGGTTTTTTATCTTTGAAAAAATCGTTTATGGCTTCTACCACTTTCGATATAAAGTATTTTTTTAGATAAACCTCTGATTCTGTACTTATTTTTTGGACAAAATCTTTTATTTTTTCGTACTCTTCAGGATGCGTGTATTTTAAATAAAGGTCTTCCAGCTCTTTCTTTATGCTCCATATTCCAAGCCTATGGGCTATCGGAGCGTATATATCTATAGTCTCATTGGCTATTTCAAGCTGTTTGTGCCTCGGCATGTAATCAAGGGTTCTCATGTTGTGTAGTCTGTCTGCTAGCTTTATGACTATGACCCTTACATCCTTTGACATAGCAAAAAGCATTTTCCTATAGTTTTCAGCCTTTGCATGTTCTTTTGAAGAAAACTTATACTTGTCTATCTTGGTAAGGCCATCCACTAGGCTTGCGATCTGAGGGCCAAACTCTTTTTTTATCTCCTCAACGGTAGTATCAGTATCTTCTACTACGTCGTGTAAAAGCCCAGCCACAATACTATGATAATCCATCCCTATAGAAGCTAATATGCTGGCTACTGCTATAGGATGGTTTACGTAGGGTTCTCCAGATTTTCTTGTTTGGTTTTCATGCTTTTGATATATAAAATCTATAGCTTTGCTTATAACATCCTCATGCTCTTTGTATTTGTTTAAAATATCTTCTATGAGTTTTTCGTTGGTTTTATCTAACGTTTTCATATCTTATCCCGATGGAGGTGGTGGAGAATTTTGGGGTTGGTTTTGATTTGGAGAAACCGAAGGCGCGTTCTGATTTTGAGCTTGATTGTTGGCGTTCATAATCTCTTTTTTCATGGCGTTTAGTTCTTTTTTGTGTGTCATAATATAATCAGTAACAAGGGCAGCTTTTTTAGGGTCCATCGCTGAAAGTATATCTCCAGCTTTTCTAGAAGGTAGCATAACAAGAATCTTAGCCGCTATCTCAGGGTCTACATCGTTTAGCATAGCTCCCGCTTGGTCACTATCAGCAGCGGCTACTACTTTTACATACTTTTGTATTTCTTGTTCTTCTTGCTGTTTTTTCTTTTTGGCCTCTTCTTGCTTTTTCTTTTGAAGCTTTTGAAGCTCTTGTTGTTGTTTTATAAGGGCTTGAAGTTCTTTCTTTTCTTTTTCTAACTTCTGAAGTTTTTGGTCTAAAAGAAGGTTTAGGTTTTGTTCATCGGAGTTAATATTTTGTTCCACTTGCGTTTTAGCGTTTTGATACAAAGCCGGTGCTCCAAAGCTTTTCATACTAAAAGCCAAAAACAAGGCTATCAAAACTATGTAAAAATGTTTTAGGTTGTAGAAAAAACTGGCGTTCATCTCCTCTTTGTATAGTTCTTTCTTTGTATGCTCAATCAGTCTATTGTGTTTTATGATCTCCATAGCTTTAATATCTCTAACAATATCTTTTGCTTCCTCAGCCAAAGCCTCCTCTAACAGTTTTAACTCATCAAGCGTTTTTTCTATAGCTTTTAACCTTACATACAGCTTTTGATAAGCTACCAAGTTTGATATATACTCATCGTAAGAAGAAACATCTTCATTTAAAAGGTTCATAGCTTTCTCTATATCTTTTTTCTCGGTTTCTAAGGTGTTTATTTCATCTTTTACCTTGTTTAGCTCGGATAGTTTTAGGTTTAGCTCTTGTTTTTTTATATCTATTATTTTATCCACTGCAAACCTCGCATCCACCAAGAGTCATAGATTTTATCCTCACAGTGGGTTGAGCATCTGAAACTGGCACCCCTTGACCATCTTTACCGCAGGTGCCTATGGCAAAACCCTCGTCGTAACCTACGGCATCTATATCTTCCAAAGCCTTAGGGCCGTTTCCTATGAGTGTTGCTCCTCTTATAGGATATGTAATTTGGCCATTTTCTATAATATAGCCTTCCATTACATCAAAAACAAAATCTCCAGTGATGGTGTTTACTTGTCCACCACCCATTTTCTTTACCAAAATACCCTTTTTGGTGTCTTTTATTATATCTTCTGGATTTGTTTTACCGCTTTTAATAAAGGTATTTGTCATACGCACCACCGGAGGATGGGCATAGCTTTGACGCCTACCGTTGCCAGTGGATTTCACACCGTCTTTCATAGCCCTTAACCTATCGTACATATAGCCTACCAGATAACCATCTTCTATAAGAACTTTCCTTTGAGCCTCAACCCCTTCATCGTCAAAGTTAAAAGAGCCGTTCATGCCTGGAATCGTAGCATCATCAATGACACTCACCAACGAAGAAGCCACTTTTTGACCTATCCTATCTTTATAAACAGATTGGCCTTGCTGTACCAAATCTGCCTCAAGCCCATGACCCACAGCCTCGTGTACCATCGTCCCGCCTGCTTCTGAAGACATCACTATGGTAAAACTACCCGCTGGTGCTGGTTTTGCATCCAAAAGCATGATAGCCCTTCTTGCAGCTACACTTGCTATTTCCTCAGGGGATTTTCTTTCAAAAAGCTCAAAACCTACGTTGCCCCCCATAGATTCGTATCCCCTTTGAAGGATGCCATCTTTGTAAGACACAACTTCCGTGTAGAAGACTGTTCTTGTCTGGATGTCTTCTACATGCTCTCCTAAAGAGTTTATTATCATTATTTGTCTTTTTTTATCCATCAAGACTGCACTCACTTGTTTTACATATTCTCCAAAAGACCTGGCAGCATCATTAGCTCTATTTAAAATCTCTATTTTCTTTGAAAGCTCTATTTGTTCTGGGTCTATCCCTATAGGCATAGAAGCTTTGGCGTAGGCTTTTCCAACCTTTATAGGACCTTGAGAAGACGTGTTTGCTATGGTTTTAGCAAGCTCCACCAAAGAGTCTATGTCAAACTCCGTAGAATATCCATAATATACCTTGTGATTCTTTATAAGCCTAAGACCTACACCCACATCAGACCCATGTTCTATTTTATCCACTTTGTTGTTTTCAAAAACAATACGTGTATTTGAAGAGTCCTCATAAAAAATCTCTCCGTATTCTCCGCCGTTTCCCATCAAAAACGACAGTATATAACCGGCCTTTTCTTGTAAAAGCTCTTTTACATCTATTGCTTCTAAAATCATAAAAACACTCCTTTCCAAATATTCTAACTCTATTAATTTATCTTCAATCAAGGCAGTAGTCAAGCCAAAAAACTATTTTGCAAATTCTTTACGATGGCATCGTATATTTTTATAGATTTTTATACGATGATATCGTATAATATACATATGGATATAGAGGAGATACTTTATAGATTCAATCCTTGGTGGGAAAATGATTATAAGATAAGCGCCATCAATAGACCAAAGTATGTGGATAAACTTATAAAGCGCCTTGATAAAAAAGAGATAGAGTTGATAACAGGGATTAGAAGAGTGGGGAAATCAACCATTTTTAAACTAATAATACACAGTCTTATAAATAAACTCGGTATAAACCCCAAGCATATATTTTATATATCGCTGGACTTTTACGCTTTAGAAAAGAAATCAATCCTTGATTTATTGGAAGATTACTTTAAGATTCAAGGCATAGCTTTTGAGCAAAGAGTTTATGTTTTTTTAGATGAAATAGCTTATAAAAAAGATTTTTCACAACAACTTAAAAATATTTACGATCTTTACAATATAAAGCTATTTGCAACATCTTCATCAGCTTCTATGCTAAAAGACGAAAACGCTTACCTTACTGGAAGAAGCAACTTGATTGAGATTTTACCTCTTGATTTTGAAGAGTTTTTGGCTTTTAAAAACTTAAAAATAACCAAAGCAAACCATCATCTTACCTATACATTCTTTGAAAAATACATGGAATTAGGGGGGGTACCCCAATATGTGATAACAGAGGATATAGAATATATAAAACAGCTTGCCGATGATATTATATACAAAGATATCATGAGTTTTCATAGCGTAAAAGAAGCGTCACTTTTAAGAGATTTTTTCTATCTTCTTATGGAAAGATCTGGAAAGCAGCTTAGCTTAAACAAGGTATCCAAAGTGCTTGGAATAAGCGTAGATACTGCAAGAAGGTTTTTTGAATACTTTAAAGACTCGTTTTTAATATATCCGATAGAAAAATGCGGTAAGTTAAACGAGAGAATAAAATCCCCTAAGAAAATCTACGTGGCTGATGTAGGTATAAAAAACGCATTTACAGGTTTCAAAGATAAAGGGGCAATATTTGAAAATCTTGTATTTTTAAAAATAAAATCAAAAAAACCTTGCTATGTTTATGAAAACAACGTTGAGATAGATTTTCTAACAGAGGACAAAACCCTAATAGAGGTAAAATATAACACCAATATTAATGAAAAACAGTTGGAGGCTTTCAAAAAATACGACGCTAAAACAAAGCTTGTGGTTGATAACGTTGAAAAGTTTTTAAAGCTATAACCTAAGCTTAATTTAAAATATTTCCAAAATCGTTTTTTTTTTTTTTTTTTGATATAATTATACAACTATGGAAACTTCTGATTGCGTATACAAAGAAAGCATAAAAAAATTGATAGATGATTACCTAGATACAGGGATTATAGATGAAGAAACCATAAAGAAGATAGGGTATGAAGCCTATGATAAAACTCATATAAACTATATAAAACACAATATAGAGAATATAAAAAATAGCTTTATAAAAGAATACTTCAAGAGCCACGAATTTACAGAGGAAGCTTACGACAAGATATACTCTTTCTTTAAAATTCTTGAAAAAAATATATCAAGAGCTTACGGTATAAGGTGTATAGAAGATTCAGAAACGTTGGAATCTACTTTGTATGCTGAGGATATATTACCAGAGCTTTTAAAACCAAGCGCACAATTTAAAGCCGCTATAACAAAAGATTATCTTGAATTAAACGAAACACCTTCCATAACGATGGATGCAAAATCTTGCCCAGTCTACAAGGAAATAGAAAACTCAGCAATGCCAAAAGATGTTAAAGAGAATGTTCATAAAGCACACGAGAGGCTTCATTATGCCGCTCAATACTTTTATAAGCTTATAAAAGAAAAAGACACAGAAAATCTATACGGTATATACTGGCGTATGAGATATCTAAATATCTTAATAGTAACTGCTATAGCTATCTATACTCTAAAAGATCAAAATGAATTTTACAAGACATTTTTTGAAGGACACAGTATACCCATGCTTTTGGTAGATCCAGATACCTACAGCATAGCAAACGCCAATCAGGCCGCTCTTGATTTTTATGGATACACAAAAGAAGAAATAACTACTTTGAAAAGTTGGGATATAAACACTTTAGGCGAAAAAGAAATGAAAGAACTCATATCAAAAGCCAAAAACAAAGAGCTAAACTTCTTTAAGTTTAAGCACAGATTAAAATCTGGAGAGATAAGAGATGTGGAAGTTTACTCATCCCCTGTTTATCTGGGTGGTAAAATATACCTTTTGTCCATCGTATATGATGTTACGAAAGAAGAAAGGGCTAAAAAATTTTTAGAAATCTTAAAAGAGATAGATAGTCTTAGCAACATCTCTGACACAGAAGAAGAATTTATAGAAAATCTTTTTAGATTTTTAGAAAAAGAGGATATATCAAAAGATGTATGTTTTATGATAAACCAAGAAGGCAAAACCAAAATAAGTTCGTCATCAGAAAGCTGTATTCAAAATGTAAAAGATAAAGAAGAAAATTTTCCCATATTTGAGGCTTTTTATCTTAAAATCCCTGTTTACCATAAAAATATGGAAGATATAGAAGATGAGTTTGTAAGAAAGAAGCTTTTAGAAAGAGGGACCGTCTCATCCTTTGCAGTGCCTGTATTGAAAGATGGTAAGCCCTACGGAGCCCTTTGCATATGTTCAAACATTAAAGGCTACTTTGAAGATTATGGGTTTTTCATCACACAGCTTAAAGAAAAGATAGAAAATGCATTAAAACACATAAATCTTAGAAAAGAGTTAAACTATAGGAATGAACTTCTTAAAAATATAGTAGAGAATACTCAAATAGGTGTGGTGGTATTTGATATAGATAATATTTATTATACAAACAGATACTTTCTTGAGCTTTTAGGATATGACGAAGATACGATAAAAGAAATAAGCATATTTGATATATTTTCTCCAATACACACGAAAGATCTTATAGAAGCCTTCCCAAACAAAAAATCGATACTTTTACAAGAGTTTAACCTGATAAATAAAAATAACCATCTTGTATATGTAAAGGGCTCTTTAACCCTAACAAAAGATTTAAGCGGTAAAGATATCGCTATATTTAGCTTTGTAGATACCACACAAGAAAAGCAACTAAAAGACATACTAACACGTGAGAAAAAAACATTAGAAAATATATTAGATAGAGCAAACTTTGGGGCTTTTATATTTAAACTAAAAAATTTAGAAAATCTAGAGATAGAAATTATATATAAAAATAAATATTTTGACACTATGATAAAAAATCAAGGTATAAAAACTTTCGAAGATTTTCTTATATTTGATGATGATAAAAAAGAACTAATGAAGAGATATTTGAGGAAAATTACAGCAGACGAGGGTGGAGTTTTTACTATAAACGATATTATTATGAAACAAGATAAAAATATTGTGCTAAAACTAAACATGAACCGAATAAACCAAAACCATGAAACACTGATACTTTGTATACTTCAAGATATCACAGAAGAGTCAATGATTATAAAATATTTTGAAGAACTATCTATAAAAGACGACCTAACTGGAATATGCAACAGAAGGTGTTTAGAAGATAAGCTAGAAGAGTATCTAACCCTTGCAAAAAGATACAACAGGCCTTTAAGCGTTATTATGTTTGACATAGATTTTTTCAAACACATAAATGACTCCTATGGACACGATATAGGAGACAAAGTGTTAAAAACTATAGCAAATATAGTCTTATCAAACATAAGAGCCACAGACATATTGGCAAGATACGGTGGTGAGGAGTTTGTTATAATATCGCCAGAAACCACTTTAGAGGATGCGAAAGCCTTGGCTGAAAAACTAAGAAAAGAAATAGAAAATTTTCTTTTTGAAGAAGGTTTTAGTATAACATGCTCCTTTGGTGTTACATCGCTAAACCAAGAAGATACAAAAGAAACCATTTTAAAACGAGTAGACGAAGCCCTTTACAAAGCAAAGAGAGAAGGGAGAAACAGAGTAGTGGCCTCTTAAGAGGCTTATTAATATGCATGTTAGTTGAAAGCGAGAGTGGCCTAAAAGGCTTATTGAGATGCATGTACTTTGAAAGCAAAGTGGCCTCGCAAGAGGCTTATTAATATGCACATTTGTTGTATTGTTTAGTGGCCTGAAAGGCTTATTAATATACATGTTAGTTTAACTGGCTAAGTGGCCTAAAAGGCTTATTGAGATGCTAATATATTAAACACTAACACATGGTATAATAACTTTATGAAAAAGATTATAGCCGCCAATTGGAAGATGCATAAAACCTATGAGGAAGCCATATCTTATATAAATGAGCTGTTGAAGAAAAATATAGATTTTGAAAAAAAAGATGTTCTTATATATCCGCCGTTTTTATATGTATGCGAGGTTTCTAAGCTTTTAGAAAAATCAAATATAAAAGTAGGAGCTCAAAACGTATACTACGAAAAGAAAGGAGCTTTTACCGGAGAGATATCACCGGTGATGGTAAAATCCTGTAAGGCCCATTATGTGCTCATAGGACATTCAGAAAGAAGGCACATATTTAAAGAATCCGATGAGTTAATAAGGAAAAAAGTGATATCTTCATTGGAAGAAGGTCTAAAGGTGATGCTTTGTGTAGGGGAAACTTTAGAAGAAAGGGAGTCTCAGCTTACTTTTAACGTTATAGAATCTCAATTAAAGCTTGCACTGGCTGGTTTAGAAGAGTGGTTTGAGAATATAGAAATAGCTTACGAGCCTGTTTGGGCAATAGGCACTGGCAAATCTGCAAATACAGAGGATGCTTCAAAGATACATAGCTTTATAAAAGATACATTAAAAGATATAGCAAAAAAAGATACGGACATAAGAGTTTTGTATGGGGGGAGTGTAAATCCACAAAACGCTAAAGAATTTCTAAAAGCACCAAACGTAGATGGGCTTTTGGTAGGTGGTGCAAGCTTAGATCCAAACACGTTTTTAGAGATAATAAACGCTTGCTAATAAACGTTTTACCTAAGGCTTTTCAAACACAAGCAATCCTACCATACCAAGGATAAAAAGCTTTTTATTTATGAGTTTAAGGCCATAGGATTCGCAAAGGTTTTTTATCTCTTCGGTGGATAGACTGTTTTCCAAAGAGTGTATAAAAAAGTCCCAATTTTTGTTACCAAAGATGACGATACCAAGAGGTCTTAAAAACGTCTTTGAGATTTTAGCAAAGAAATCCATACCCACAAACTTCGTAGTATCAAGCACTATAAACCTACCACCTTTTCTTAAAACTCTGTTTATCTCCTTTAACATAGAATCTTTGTCTATTATATGTCTAAAAACCAAAGACATGGATACGTTATCAAAAACCCCATCTTTAAAAGGCATATGCTCAGCAGATGCTATAAACAAATAAGTGGGTTTTCCTTTTAGTTTTTGTTTGGCTATTTTAAGCATCTTTATAGATAAATCTATACCAAAACCTGTCTTTATTTTATTTTGCTCAAAAGCCCTAAAAATAACATCTCCAGTGGCAGTACCAATATCCAGCATGTTTCCAGATTTTAACTCGTAGGCTATGCTTTTGTGCCATTTTTTGTTTTGGCCAAGACTTATAAATCCCACAAATTTATCATAAGCCCCAGATATTGAATCAAAAATATTGGCAAGATTTTCCAAATTCATACAAATATGATATCATATTAATATGATAAAGATAAAAGGTATAACGCTACCTGTTGTGAGCTTGACGCTTTCTTTAAAAGATACCACAAAAGAAAGCCTCATAAATGAGCTTGTAGAGAAGATAAACTCAAACGTATTCTCAAACAGCTATTTTCTCATAGAAATAGATGAAAGCGTAGACAAAAAAACTCTAAAACAAATAGAAAAACTGCTGGAAGGAAAAGACGTTAAAAGCATAAAAACAATGAGTGCCCAAACGGTAAGCGCACAAAAACCCACAAGCGTATCTAGGCTTTTAATAGTAAACAAAAACCTTCGTTCAGGACAGATGATAGAGCATAGCGGAGATGTTTTAATACTTGGTGATGTAAATGAAGGTGCGGAAGTTATAGCCGCAGGGAATATAGTAGTTATGGGTGCTTTAAGAGGATATGCTCATGCTGGAGCTATAGGAGATGATAGCTCTGTGGTGGTGGCGAAGAAGATGATACCCCAACAGCTAAGGATAGGACATCATATAGCCATAAGAGGAGAAAATGAAGAAGAACCTCAAGAGGCTGAGATAGCAAAAGTTATAGATAATAAAATAATATTAGAACCTATAGGAGGTTTTTGATGAGCGATTCGAAAGTTATTGTTATTACATCCGGCAAAGGTGGTGTCGGCAAAACTACGATGACAGCCAACATAAGCACCGCTTTGGCAAAGCTAGGAAAAAGCGTACTAGTAATAGATGCCGACATAGGCCTTAGGAATCTTGATATGATACTTGGGCTTGAAAATCGCATAGTTTATGACGTATTAGATGCAATAGAGCAAAGAGTAAGCCCAGAAAAAGCTTTGGTAAAAGATAAGAGAGGATTACCCTTATGGCTTTTACCGGCAAATCAAACAAAGAACAAAGATGCTATAGACCCAGTAAAATGGAACAAGCTTATAGAAGATTTTAAAGAATCTGGAAAATTCAACTACATAATAATAGATTCGCCGGCTGGCATAGAACAAGGATTTAAAAATGCGGTAACTCCAGCAGATAGCGCCATAGTGGTAGTAAACCCAGAGGTATCATCGGTAAGAGATGCAGATAGGTCCATAGGTCTTATGGAAAGCATGGGCAAGAATGATTACAAGATTATCATAAACCGCATAAGATGGCACCAGGTTAAAAAAGGGGAGATGCTTTCTATGGAAGACATAGTAGAGGTTTTAAAAGTGCCTGTGCTCGGAGTTGTCCCAGAGGAAGAGAAGCTTGTAGATTTTACCAATAGAGGTGAACCTATAGTGCTCGATGAATCATATAACGCCTCAAAAGCAATAATGGATATAGCAAAAAGAATAACCGGTGAAAATGTACCTCTTACCCTCTACAACAAAGAGAAGGGTTTACTGGCAAAACTCTTCGGGAGGTAAAAATGGGTATATTAGATATTTTTTTTAAAAATAAAAGCAAAGATGTTGCCAAGCAGCGCCTTACTATGGTGCTAGCTTATGAAAGAAAAGGTTTAGCGCCAAATTTTATAGATTCTTTAAGAGATGATCTCATAGCGGTTTTCTCTAAATATTACCAGTTTGATGTAAACAACATAGAAGTTGAGCTAAAAAAAGACAACTCTGCAGAAGAGCTTTGGATAAGTATACCATTCAAACATTAAGCATAGTTTTTATAACAAAACATGATATTATATTAGTATGATATGTTTAACTCATTTAGAGGTTTGCCCATACTGTTATCATGTGGCTCTAAAAGTTTGCGAGCTAAATGAGCCTTATCCGAGAGTAGAGGCTAATTGTCTTTGTTGTGGTTATACTATAAAAGACAAAATACCAAAGCATTACGACTTAGATTTTAAAAATATTTTAGAGCTTTTAAGCAGAAAACAAATAGGTCTTGTATGCGTAGACAACGATTGCGGATCTAAAAACATAATAAGGCTTATAGACGAGGGAAATTACAAAGAGTTTAGGTGTCTTGACTGTGGTGCAGAATGGAACAGCAAGGAGCTTCAACATGCTATAAAAAACGTTAAAAAAGTATGGGAGTGTTTAAAGAAAGAAGAACTAGAAGATTGTGTAAGGGCACAAGAAGGCGAGTGTCCCATATGCAAAAACGATATAGGCCACAAAAGAAATGGTTATCTTGTGGAAATTGCTTGTAACTTGTGTGGTTTTCACAATGTATACGAAGAAAAAATACCAAATATTGATGTATCTCAGATAGATTGCAAAGATTACCAGAAAGCTGAGACGCCAGGTTAAAAGCGTGGCATACATTGAAGATCCTATAAAACCCCTTCAAAAGTATATAGACTTGTACGAAAAATATAAAGAAGCCACTAAAAACATACAAAACTACAAACAGGACTTTTTAAATCAGTCCACTGACGAAAGATTAGCCCTCGCCATAGCCTCAGCTATAATAGGGGGTATCGAGTCAAGGACAAAAGACGAAGAGGTAAGAAGATGGGCTATTTGGGGTGTAGATCAAACTATGAGGGTTTTCAACAACTTTCCGAAGCTATCCGAAAACCAGCTTTCCTATCTTTTTTTTGTACTTGGAAGACACTTCATACCGATACTTCTTCATGAAAAAGGCATAAAATCGGACTCTTTTAAAGCCTTAAAAGAAGAAGAACAAATAAAAGCCGTTATGGACGTGCTAGATATAAACTTTGAAAATGTGGTTATAAGATGTCTTCAAGCTATAGACTTTCTTCATATAGAATAGATGAATATCGCAATAAGCGTAAGAAATCTTACAAAGGTAATAAACAATAGGACGATACTAAAAAATATATCTTTTGATGTTTATAAGAAAGAGGTATTTACCATAATAGGTGGTAGTGGTAGTGGTAAGACATCTATTACAAAACATATCATAGGACTTTGGCAACCCACCGAAGGAGATATAGAGATTGAAGGTAAATCTATAGTAAACCTAAACAAAGATGAACTAAACAAAATAAGAATGAAGATGGGATACGTATTTCAAGAAGGGGCTTTGTTTGACAGCCTTAGGGTTTGGGAAAACGTAGGTTTTTACTATTTAGAGCATACAAACAAATCTAAAGACGAGATAATAAAAATAGCCATAGAAAAGCTAAAAGAGGTAAACCTCGATGAGTCGATACTATATCTTATGCCGTCGGAGCTTTCTGGAGGTATGAGAAAAAGAGTAAGCTTGGCAAGAGCCCTTGCCACAGACCCGGAGATTATCATCTACGATGAACCTACCTCTGGCCTTGATCCAATTACAAGTCGCATAATAGACAAATTGATATTGGATCTAAAAATTAGGTTAGGTATAACATCCATCGTAGTGACCCACGATATGGTAAGCGCTCTTGGTATTAGCAATAGAATAATGGTGCTAGACAAAGGAGAGCAAAAATTTTTAGGCACCAAAGAAGAGTTCCTAAATTCAAAAGAACCATCTGTTAGAATGTTTTTAGAAAATGCGGTCCTAAGAATCTAAAAAATTTTCAATTGAATAACGACATTATGTTAATATAATATAGAAGGAGGATTTTATGGCAGACATATTAAAAGCCGAAAGTGCGCCAGCAAAGCCTACGCAGACAACTACTCAAAGGGGCAAGAAGGCTCAAGCAAATATATTGGAATTTTTGGCTATTTACTTAGAGAGTGAGCTTATGGGTATACCCCTTACAAAAGTAGTAGAAATAACAAAAATGAGGGATATAGTACCAGTACCTTTTTCGAAAAGCCATATAAGAGGAGTAATCAATATACGCGGTGAAATAATGGCCATAGTCTCTTTAAAAGAGACACTTGGGCTAAGCGAAACTAGGGAATCTCAAAGGATAGTAATATTAGAAACAAGGTTTGGGAAAATTGGTATCATAGTAGATGAGATCTATGGTGTTATAAAAGTAAGAGAAGATGATTTAGAACCAAATCCAATGGTAGGAAGATATAGTGAATACATAAAAAATATAGCCCAGATAGACAACGGCATACTCATTATAATAGATATTGACAAGATCTTTGAAGACAAAAATGGGTTTCCATGAAAAGATCGTAGATTATATATACCAAAATAGATTGTCTGAGTTTCAATCTTCATTTTTTAACCTTTACAGGGAATATCGCTATTTAAACGAAGAAGAATTTATAAAAGAATGGTTTGATAAATTTATAATAAAAACCCTATACAAATATATGCCTTATACAAAGCTCGTAGAATGTTTTGATAGATACTGCTCTTTAAGAAAGAATATCACAAAATCCTACGTTTCCACTTATTGGAGGTTTTGTAGAAACCCAAAAGGTTTTTCCTCCAAAATATCAGATTCTATGAAGTTTTTTGGCTTAGAAGAGCTTGATGAAGACAGGCTAAAAAAAGCCTACAGAAAAATGATAAAAGAATATCACCCTGATAAGGTAAAAGATAAAAAAATATCCCACGAGAAAACCGTACTTATAAACTATCATTATCAAGTTTTGCTTAGTTATATAAATGGGCTAAAATCATAAAAGCAAATCTTCTAACTCTTTTTGAGACTTTGCTGTAGCATAGATATACTCTCTTGACAAGATGGTGTTCTCTTCATTGTAAAAATTGCAGTGTATATAATATACATAGGGCTTGTAAAAGTCGTTGTAATGCTTTGTCATCATTATATCGCTTATAGTATCTCCAATATAGACTCCGCCTTTTTTACAAATCGCATCTACGCAAAACTTTAGAGCTTCTTTGCTTGGTTTCCTTTTGGTCTTGTCCTCTATATAATCGTCGTCCACCACGAAGTCAAACATATCCTCAATACCAAAAAGCCTTAAAGAAAATATCAAATCATCTTTAGGTCTTCCGGTCACTATACCAGTTTTATAGTTTTTTTTAAGTGCTTTTAAAAAGTCTTTATCCAAAAGAAGTGTTTCGTTTTCTCTAAATTTTCTATAAAAAGCTTCAAAAACATTTACAAGCTCGTTGTAATCAAAGTAAGGATTGTTAAAAATCTTTTGCTGGACATAGGTTTGATTTGTGGTATACTGCAAAGCTTCTTTTTTTGTTATATATCCAAACGCCATCAATATCAAAACAGAACTACTTTCCCAGTCGTTGTTTATACCGGCTTTCTTTTTTACAAATATAAAATCTTCTTCTTTCAAATCCTTACCGGTGTAATGCTTAAAAGCCTCATATATAGCTTTGTGATAAGAAGGTCTTACGTCTATCAAAACGCCGTCTACATCAAATATAACAGCGTCTATTTTATCCTTAAGATTGAAATCCAACAGCTTCTCCAAGAGCTTCTTTGTTGGCAAGAAGGAATTTTATAAATTTATCCACAAGGGCTGATTTTGTAAAATCGGTATAATATATTACGTTAAAAACTTTGTAAGCGCTGAAGTTTCTAATTTTAACAGGCGTAAGCTCCCCTTCTTCAATATCTTTTTGTATTGAGTTTCTAGGGAAAAATGAAGCACCGTATCCGGATTTTACGATATTCATAATAGATCTTATAGAGTTTGTTTCTATTTTTATGTTTAAAAGCTCAAAATTTATACCCATAGCTTCCAGCGTTTCTTTTACGGTTTTCCTTGTACAAGAATAAGCCTCTCTCATTACAAGGTCTATAGTATAAAGATCTTCTGGTTCTATGATGTCTTTTTTTGCAAGCTCGTGATTTTTCCCAACACAAAGCACTAGCTCGTCTCTAAAAAGTTCAACGCTGTTTATTTTAGAATCGGCTTCTTTATCCACTACACCTACGTTTATTAGTCCATTTACTATACTATCTTCTATCTTTTTAGAGGTATCTACGTAGAGCTTTACGGTGATACCCGGATAAAGCTTCTGAAAATCCACTATAAGTTTTGGGAGCTTGTATTCACCAAAGGTAGGGCTAGAACCTATATAAAGCGTGTCTTTTATATCTTTTTTTAACTGAGACATCTCTTTTACGAGATTGTCGTAGCTTTCTAAAAGAAGTTTCGCTTTTTGGTAAAGCCTCTCTCCTTCTTCTGTTAAAACTATTTTACCACCTTGTCTTCTTAAAAGCTTGCAACCAATGGTTTTTTCCAAAGATTTTATCTGTTGGGTTATAGCTGGCTGAGTGACGTAAAGCACATCTGAAGATTTTGAGAAACTTCCAAGATCCGCTACAGTTATAAACGTTTTAAGCTTAACAATATCTATCATCCAACCACTCTTAATTATATATTATAGCACTATAAATAAAATTTATACTTAATCAGTATCATAAAGACATTGAAAAATATTTTTTAAACGGGGCAGCGAAGGCCCCATAGACAAGATTGTAAGATAAGATTATTTTTTAGACTTTACGTAGTTATCCCAGTTTGACCTGTTGAAAGGGGATATTTCCCTTAACTTTTTGATGACTTTAGGAAACTCTCTCGCCACATAGTCTATATCTTCATTGGTACTATCTCTTCCAAAACTAAACACCAAAGAACCGTTTGACACTTCTTTTGGTATACCTATAGCTGCTATAACGTGGGATTGTTTTAAAGCTGTAGACACACAGGCAGAGCCTGAAGCTGTTTCTATACCTTGTAGGTCCAATCTAAGAAGCATAGCCTCACCTTCTATAAGATGAACTATAACGGAAAGATGATGAGGAAGTCTTTGGGTTGGGTGTCCAGTAAACTCTATCATATCAAGATTTTCTTCAAGGGCTTTTCTCACTTTATCTCTGTAGGAAGAAAGGCGTTTTACCCTATCGTCCATCTCTTTCATAGCAAGCTCTGCGGCTGCTCCAAAGCCCACTATACCAGGCACGTTTTCAGTACCAGCTCTAACACCACGCTCTTGAACACCTCCTTCTATAAGGGGTTTTACCTTAATGCCTTTTTTAGTCCAAAGAGCACCAACACCTTTTGGTCCGTACATAAGATGGGCTGTAAAAGAGGCTGCATCTATACCAAGCTCCTGCACATCAATAGGAGTATGACCGCAAGAAGGAGCTATATCGCTATGAAATATAACCTTAGGGTTTTTAGCTTTTGCGATAGAAACAAGATTTTTCATATCCTGAATAGTACCTATTTCTCTATTTGAATGCCCTATAGAAATTAATATGGTATCTGGCCTTATAGCCTCTTCTAACTGCTCTGGGTTTACAAATCCATACTTATCCACTTCAAGATATGTAACTTCAAAACCTTCTTTCTCTAAATTTTTGCAAGGATGAAGTATAGAATGATGCTCTATCGGCGTGGTGATAATGTGTCTGCCCTTTTTTTCATAAGATTTTGCTATCCCTTTTATAGCTAAGTTGTTGGCCTCTATGCCACCAGATGTAAAAACTATTTCTTCAGGGCTTTTAGCATTTATAAAATAAGCTATCTGCTCTCTTGCGTGGTTTATGGCTTTCTTAGCCTGCTGACCAAAGCTGTGTAAAGAGGTTGGATTTCCAAAGATCTCTCTAAAATAAGGTAACATTGCCTCTAAAACTTCCTGAGCCACCGGGGTAGTAGCTATGTGATCCAAGTAAACCGTCTTTTCCCCTGCCTTCTTGAAAAACATGTTATTTACCTCCTTGGTATATAGAATCAACTATTTTTGCTATTCCCATAAAAGCCTTAGCCGTCCTAGACTCCGGTGAGGCTTCCACTATGGGCATTCCTTCATCTGCGTACTTTGTAACATCTGGCTCTATAGGTATTGAGCCTAAAAGCTTTAGATTGTAAGTTTGCACAAATTGGGGCACTTTGCTTTCTCCAAATATGCGGTACTCTTTCCCAGTTTCTGGACATACAAAATAAGCCATATTTTCAACAACCCCAAGTATAGGTATATTTACTTCTCTAAACATAGACACCGCCTTTTTAACATCCGCCAAAGCTACATCCTGAGGTGTAGTGACCACCACAGCGCCGTCTATAGCTGTGTTTTGTGCAAGACTAAGCTGGACATCGCCAGTTCCAGGAGGCAAATCAAGTATAAGATAATCTAACGGTCCCCAATCTACATCAAACAAGAATTGATTTAACGCCTGCATCAATATAGGACCTCTCCATATTACAGGGGTGTCTTCGGAAGGAAGCAAAAATCCCATAGATATCATCTTTACGCCATATTTTTCTATGGGTATTATTTTGTTAAACACGTTTGCGGTTAGCCTTGCCCCCTTGGTACCAAGCATAGTAGGTACAGAAGGACCATAAATATCTGCATCTAAAAGCCCGACACTTTTGCCTAGCTTGCTTAAAGCTATAGCCAAGTTCGTTGCCACCGTAGATTTACCAACACCACCTTTACCGCTTGCTACAGGGATAATCCTTTTAACACCCTTTATACTTCTTTTGCTAAAAACAGGCTGTTCAAAGGGATTTTTCTTCGGCTCACCTTCCACAAATTCTATGTTTGGCTTTAGGTTTTGATTTGTTTCTTTTATAAGGTTCTCAAAACGATTTTTAACCTGCTCTTTAACAGATTCAGGTACAGCCAACTTTAAATTTATAATATCTCCAGACACTTTTAAATCTTTGACTATGCTTGTAGGCTCTTGAATGTTTAAATCTTTCAAATCAAGAGTTTTAATTTTTTCCAAAATTTCTTTTACTGCCATACTTACCTCCGTTTAATTTAAAAAGATATAAACTTTTTAAAGGTATTTTATGAGAAGTATTAGTTTAAAATTAATTTTTATGACTTGATAATCATAGATTTTTATCATAGATTTTTTGGTGTCTCTTTTTAAAAGCTCCAAACTTGTAAAGATAAAATATATTTACACCAAGTATTACAAAAACAAGCGGTTTATAACTAAACATATCAAAGGGTGTTTTCAGTTTGTAGGGTTTTATATAACCAACAAGAGCACCTTTTTTCCCATAAGAAAGCGTCTTTTCATCACCAAGAGGAGATATTATTGCAGATATACCAGAGTTGTTGGACCTTATAAGATATTCTCCGTTTTCAATTGCCCTTGCAACAGCTTGATCGTTGTGCTCATAAGGTTCTAAAGTAGGGCCAAACCAAGCGTCGTTTGTAAGATTTATTATAAAATCGCTGTGCAAAGATAATTTTCTTACATAAGAAGAAAAATCCAATTCAAAGCATATGGGTGTTGCTACCTTATAGATGTGTCCATTAACAATTACATTTATAGGTTTCATGCTTTTACCAGGTACAAAATCTATACCGTTTATGGCAGCGAAAAGCTTTTTAGCAAACTTAAAAGGATAAGGCATATACTCACCAAAGGGAAGAAGTTTTATTTTAGAATAGTAATCTATCATGTTACCCTTATAAAAAGAGTAGGCGTTGTTGGTGGGAAGTATCTTATTGCCTTTGTATTTTATATCCACAAGTCCCACCACAAAAGGTTTGTAATAAGTATAATACATAAATAACTCTCTTACAGGATCTTTGTAATCTGAGTACAAAAATGGAAAAGCAGATTCTGGAAGCACTATAAGATCTGCTTTTTCTGATATAGCTTTTTTTATCAAAGGAAAGTAAACTAGTGACTCTTTCTCAAATTGATAATAATTTAGCTTTATGTTCTCGTCTATGTTTGGTTGTATCGTAGCTACTTTTATAGAGGGTTTATCTTTGTAAAAGTTATAAACATAGTATTTGTAATTATAACAAATTATAGCTAAAAATATCGTAAGAGCAATAGAAAAAACAAATTGTTTCTTGCTTTTAAGACTAACAAGAAAATAAAGCAAGAAAAGACCCACTCCATATACACCAAAAAACGCCAAAGCGTACTTTAAAATAGGTACATGCACTATTAAAGTCCCTACCGGATACCAGGGAAAACCATCAAAAGGCAAAAACTCTCTTAGGTATTCAACGCTTATCCATGACACGGGAAACATGTAAATATTAAACTTATAAAGCTTTTGAAACAAGTAAACGCTTCCAAATTGAAGTATATCAACCCCCACCAAGAAAACAAAAAAAAGCAAAACCACCAAAAATATATTCATCTCACCAAATTTATAAAGCGTATAAAAAATCCAGTAATAGCATAAAAAAGAGTATAAAAACCCAATACCAAGATAAAAACTAAGTTTGTTTTTCATTGTCCTTTATAAGTATTATTTGAAACAATATCCAGCCTATAAAAGCTGAAAAATACTGACTTACAAACCTCCAAAGTATTACAAAAAGCCCTAACTCATAGAAACTAAGATAAGCTTTAAACACTTCAAGCCCTCCTATCTCACCTACACCAGCCCCCCCTGGAGTAGGACTCATGTATATACCATACAAAAGACCCAACTGCCTCAACATGCTACTTACAACATCCACATTCTTACCAAAAGCTTTTATAAGTACTGGGGCTATACTCAAAAATGTTATATAGAGCATAACAGAGTAAAAAAACGCCAAAAAAACGCTACTTTTCTTAATTCTTAAAAAAATCCTCAACGTTGCTACGTATTTTCTTAGTGTATATTTTATGTTTAGCTTTCTTTTGTCGCTAAGTATGTTGCTTTTAAAAAAAAGTTTAGCACCTATATATATTAAAAACCCAATACCAAATGACACTAGAAAAATCTTAAGGACATTCAAGCCAAGCTTTGGCTTTTGATAAAGGTAAAAAGCTGTTATAGGAAAGGCCACAATAAAAAAAAACATACCAGAAAGCGTTTTCATAGTGACTATGCTCATGGTTTTGTGAAGATGTACACCCCTTCTTTTTAACATATAAACGCTAGCTAGCTCTCCACCTATGTGAAGAGGTGTGACTGTAGCTGCAAAAGTATTTATAAAAGACATAATATAGCCATAAAATATCGGATATTTCACGTTTAGGGCTTTTGAAAGGGTAAAAAGCCTAAGTACATCAAAAGTTTGATACAAAAAGCTCAAAAGAAGAGCCAAAAGCACATATCTAAAGTTTAATCTATACAAAACATCTATCGTATATTTGTTAAAAGTCTTATAAATTATATATAATATACTAAGACCTGCTACAAAAGCAAACAATGCGACAGCTTTTAAGATAAGCTTCACAACATATGACCTAACTTATTTTTCTTAGTATTGAGGTAAACTCTGTTGCATTCGTTTGGGTTTATGCTTATGGGCACTCTTTCTACCACTTCCAAGCCATAACCTTTTAAAGCCACTATCTTACGTGGATTGTTGGTTAAAAGTTTTATCTTTCTAATGCCCAAATCAAGAAGTATCTGGACGCCTGTTCCGTATTCTCTCAAATCCGCTGGAAAGCCTATCTTTTCGTTGGCTTCTACCGTATCATAACCCTGTTCTTGCAAAGCGTAAGCCTTTATTTTGTTGGCTATACCAATGCCTCTTCCCTCGTGACCCTTTAGATACACCAAAACACCTTTTCCCGCTTTCGCTATAGCTTCAAGAGCAGCTTCAAGCTGAGACCTGCAATCGCATCTTAAAGATCTAAACACATCACCGGTAAGACATTCAGAATGCACCCTCACCAAAACTGGTTCGTCCTCTTTCCATTCTCCCATTGTAAGAGCCACTTGCTCCTCGCCGTTTAATTTATTTCTATAAGCGTGTACTTTAAAGAGTCCATAAGCGGTAGGTAAAGTAGCACTTGCAACTCTTTCTATAGTCCTATCTTTCTTCAACCTATATTTTATAAGATCTTCAATAGTAATAATTTTTAGATTAAAAGCCTTTGCAAACGTTTGAAGCTCTGGCAATCTAGCCATTGTGCCGTCTTTATTCATAATCTCACATATCACACCAGCAGGGTAAAGACCAGCAAGCTTTGCAAGGTCCACAGAGGCCTCGGTATGCCCAGCCCTTTCCAAAACGCCACCTTCCTTAGCTCTTATGGGAAACACGTGTCCTGGCCTTATAAAATCTGATGGTTTAGCATCTTCGCTGATGGCAAGCTTTATAGTCTTTGCTCTATCAAAAGCTGATATACCTGTAGTAGTACCATGTTTAGGGTGAGCATCTATAGATATGCAAAAAGCGGTTCCTTTTGGGTCTGTATTAATACTTACCATCTGATGAAGTGAAAGCTCATCACATCTTTTTCCCTCCAAGGTAAGGCATATGAGACCCCTTCCGTGGGTAGCCATGAAATTTATAGCCTCTGGCGTTACAAATTCAGCAGCCATGACAAGATCCCCCTCGTTTTCTCTGGAGGGATCATCCACCACTATAAGCATCTTACCGTTCCTTATATCTTCTATAGCTTCTTCAATGCTTGCAAATTCACTCATAATTTTAAATATATTATATTTTTCCTTAGTATGCTATGCTTTTAAGATAACCACCACCCTAACCCACATCATATAACACCCTCTTGACAAAAAGAAAAAATTTCTGTATACTTAATATTCTCAATTGGTTGATAGCTTCAAAACATTGGCTATCAGCAAGCGTACTTCAATAGCTGAATAAGAGGATAGCGTAGCAACACATTAACATCAAAAGTCATGGATAAAATTCTTTGAAGAGTTTGATCCTGGCTCAGCGCGAACGCTGGCGGCATGCCTAACACATGCAAGTCGTACGGAGAGTGGGGCAACTCACTTTCAGTGGCAAACGGGTGAGTAACGCGTGAATAACCTGCCTTTGAGAAGGGGATAACTGTCCGAAAGGATAGCTAATACCCTATATAGCCTTTTGTCACTAAGGCAAAAGGTGAAAGCGAGGCTGTCAAAGGCTTCGGCTCAAAGAGGGGTTCGCGTCCTATCAGGTAGTTGGTGGGGTAATGGCCTACCAAGCCAATGACGGGTAGCTGGTCTTAGAGGATGATCAGCCACAGTGGGACTGAGACACGGCCCGCACCCCTACGGGGGGCAGCAGTGGGGAATCGTGGGCAATGGACGAAAGTCTGACCCCGCAATGCCGCGTGAGGGAAGAAGCCCTTCGGGGTGTAAACCTCTGTCAGATGGGAAGATGGGACTAGGGGCTAATACCTCCTGGTCTTGACGGTACCATCAGAGGAAGGGACGGCTAACTACGTGCCAGCAGCCGCGGTAATACGTAGGTCCCGAGCGTTGCGCGATGTTACTGGGCGTAAAGCGTCCGTAGCTGGTTTCGTAAGCAGATTGTCAAAACCCGAAGCTCAACTTCGGCAAGGCATTCCGAACTGCGTTACTTGAGTCCTGTTCAGGTAGGCGGAATTCCCGGTGTAGCGGTGAAATGCGTAGATATCGGGAGGAACACCAGTGGCGAAGGCGGCCTACTGGGACGGTACTGACGGTCATGGACGAAAGCTGGGGGAGCAAACCGGATTAGATACCCGGGTAGTCCCAGCCGTAAACGATGGATGTTAGGTGTAGTGATAACTTCGCTGCACCCCAGCTAACGCGTTAAACATCCCGCCTGGGGAGTACGGGCGCAAGCCTGAAACTCAAAGGAATTGGCGGGGGCCCGCACAACCGGTGGAGCGTCTGGTTTAATTCGATGCTAACCGAAAAACCTTACCAGGGTTTGAAATGGTAGGAAAGGCTGTCGAAAGATAGCCGTGTTTCCCTTTTGGGAGAAATCCTACCACAGGTGGTGCATGGCCGTCGTCAGCTCGTGTTGTGAGATGTTGGGTTAAGTCCCGCAACGAGCGCAACCCTTGTCCTTATTTGCTTCCTCGTATGAGGTGCTCTATAAGGAGACTGCCGGCGACAAGCCGGAGGAAGGAGGGGACGACGTCAGGTCAGTATGCCCTTTATGCTCTGGGCTACACAGGCGCTACAGTGGCAAGGACAATGAGTAGCAAGAGTGTAAGCTCAAGCTAATCTCACAAACCTTGTCGTGGTGCGAATTGAAGGTTGAAACTCACCTTCATGAAGCCGGAATCGGTAGTAATGGCGTATCAGCTATGTCGCCGTGAATACGTTCCCGGGCCTTGCACACACCGCCCGTCACGCCACGGAAGCTGGTGTTTTCGGAAGTCCTCAAGCTAACCCGCAAGGGAGGCAGAGGCCGATGAAAACATCGGTAACTGGGGCGAAGTCGTAACAAGGTAGCCGTAGGGGAACCTGCGGCTGGATCACCTCCTTTTTTAACGGATAACACTTGCTACGCTATCCTCTCATTGAGCTATTAACCCTTAGGGCCTCTAGCTCAGTTTGGTTAGAGCGTACCCCTGATAAGGGTAAGGTCACTGGTTCAAATCCAGTGAGGCCCATTATCAGGGATGCGTATTAAGGGGATGTAGCTCAGCGGGAGAGCGCCTGCTTTGCAAGCAGGATGTCGTGGGTTCAAATCCCACCATCTCCATGTATAAAACGTGGAGAAGCTCATACTTTATAAGTTGAATAGGTTTGAGAGAAGAAGTAATTAAAGTGGGTATGCAAGTTAGTAAGGGTCCTTGGTGGATGCCTTGGCAGCTAGAGTGGATGAAGGACGTGGTAAGCTGCGATAAGCCGGGTGGAGGTGCAAACAGCCTTTGAGGCCCGGATCTCCGAATGGGGCAACCCGCTATGGATAATACCATAGCACCCGAAAGGGGCACACACGGGACGAAGTAAAACCTTCTAGTAGTCCCAGGAAAGGAAATCGAATGAGACTCCCTCAGTAGCGGCGAGCGAACGGGGATCAGCCTAAACCTACAAAGTGCCATGGTGGCAGCCTTAGCTTTGTAGGGGTCGTGAGGCGAATCTTCAAGACCCTGCCAGGTCTTGCGGAAGTTACAAAACTTTATGCTAGCAAAAGCGCTTGGAACAGTGCGCCATAGAAGGTGAAAGCCCTGTATGCGAAAGCATAAAGTCTTCCGGATGCGTCCTCGAGTACTACCGCCCCCGCGGAAGGTGGTAGGAATCTGGGGAGACCACTCTCCAAGGCTAAGTACTACTAGCTGACCGATAGCGCATAGTACCGCGAGGGAAAGGCGAAAAGAACCCCGGAAGGGGAGTGAAATAGAGCCTGAAACCAAGGATCTACAATCCAGTGGAAGAGGCTTTTGCCTCGACTGCGTGCCTTTTGCAAAATGAGCCAGGGAGTTGTCCTAAGCTGCAAGGTTAAGTCGCAAGACGAAGCCGAAGGGAAACCGAGTCCGAATAGGGCGTTAAGTAGCTTGGGGCAGACGCGAAGCGGAACGATCTACCCATGCCCAAGGTGAAGGACAGGTAATACTGTCTGGAGGCCTGAACCAGTCGGTGCTGCAAAACCGTTGGATGAGGTGTGGGTAGCGGTGAAAAGCCAATCGCGTTCCGGGATAGCTCGTTCTCTCCGAAATAGGTCGACGCCTAGCGTCATGGTAGCTTCTCTCAGGTAGAGCCACTGGAAGGGCTAGGGCCTCGAAAGGGGTACCGAACCCTACCAAACTCCGAATGGGGAGAAAGCGGTCCATGGCAGTCAGTACCCGGGGGATAAGCTCCAGGTACGAGAGGGAAAGAACCCAGACCGTCAGCTAAGGTCCCTAAACTGAGCTAAGTGGGGAAGGATGTGAAATCCCTAAAACAGCCAGGAGGTTGGCTTAGAGGCAGCCATCCTTTAAAGAGTGCGTAACAGCTCACTGGCCTATTGGGGTTTCGCGCCGAAAATTTAGCGGGGCTAAGCTCAGTACCGAAGCTACGGACAGCATCAAGCTGTGGTAGGAGAGCGTTCCCTGTTGGCTGAAGTCAAAGCCGTAAGGCATGATGGACGACAGGGAAGTGAGGATCCTGGCATGAGTAGTAGCGAAGATAGATGAGAAATCTATCCGCCGGAAGCCCAAGGTTTTGGCGTCAATGTAAATCATACGCCAGTTAGCCGGTACCTAAGGTGAGGCCGATGAGGCGTAGCCGATGGAAAACGGGTCAACATTCCCGTGCCAGCTAAGTGGAGGTTAAGTCATGACGTAGGAAGCTAAAGGCAGCCTGCTATGGAATGCAGGTTCAAGGTAGTAGGAGGAAGGGATAGGCAAATCCGTCTCTTCATACTCCGAGAGCTGATGAAGTAATTGCCTTGACGCTACACTACCGAGAAACAATGGCGTAACCTTTGAAGCTTAGCTGACCGTACTGGAAACCGACACAGGTGGGCTGGGTTAGTAGCCTAAGGCGTCGGGGGAACTCTCCTCAAGGAACTCGGCAAATTAACCCCGTACCTTCGGAAGAAGGGGTGCCCATGGAGGTTGTAGTTTTTCAGCGAAGGCCTCCGTGGGTCGCAGAGACCAGGTGGTGCCGACTGTTTACCAAAAACACAGGACTACGCAAACTCGAAAGAGGACGTATGTGGTCTGAAACCTGGCCAGTGCTCGTAGGTTAAGAGGCGGGGTGCAAGCCCCAAATCGAAGCCCGGGTAAACGCCGGCCGTAACTATGACGGTCCTAAGGTAGCGAAATTCCTTGTCGGGTAAGTTCCGACCTGCATGAATGGTCCAACGAGTGCCACGCTGTCTCGAGGAGAGACCCGATGAAATTGTGATGCCGGTCAAGACACCGGCTACCCACGGCAGGACGGAAAGACCCCGTGAAGCTTCACTGTAACCTGACATTGGACTTTGACCTATCCTGCGCAGGATAGGTGGGAGGCTAGGAAACCCCTCTTTCGGGAGGGGTGGAGCCGCCGGTGAGATACCACCCTGGATAGGTTAGAGTTCTAACCTTAGCAAGTGAGCCTTGCAAGGGACAGTGTCAGGCGGGCAGTTTAGCTGGGGCGGCTGCCTCCCAAAGAGTAACGGAGGCGTCCAAAGGTACCCTCAGGCGAGTCGGAAATTCGCCATCGAGTACAAAGGCATAAGGGTGCCTGACTGTGAGACAGACATGTCGAGCAGACGCGAAAGCGGGGCTTAGTGACCCACATGCATTCCGAGTGGAAGGGCATGTGATCAGCGGATAAAAGCTACTCCGGGGATAACAGGCTAATTTCGCCCGAGAGCCCCTATCGACGGCGAAGTTTGGTACCTCGATGTCGGCTCCCCCCATCCTGGAGCTGAAGCAGGTTCCAAGGGTTGGGCTGTTCGCCCATTAAAGGGGGACGCGAGCTGGGTTCAGAACGTCGCGAGACAGTTCGGTCCCTATCCGCCGTGGGCGCAGGAGTTTTGAGAGGGCCTGTCCTTAGTACGAGAGGACCGGGACAGGGAAGGCTCTGGTGTATGGGTTATCACTCCAGTGGTAGCGCCCAGTAGCTATCCTTCTACGGAATAAGCGCTGAAAGCATCTAAGCGCGAAGTCCACCTCAAGATAAGAACTCCCTGAAGAGCCGTGGAAGATGACCACGTTGATAGGCCCTGTAGTGGAAGCCAAGCAATTGGTGGGGCTAAAGGGTACTAATAGCTCGTTCGACTTGCATACCCACTAACTTCTTCTTTCTCAAACCTATTGAGCTTATAAAATTAAAAATCAAGATTCTCCGCGGGCAATAGCGAAGGGGAAACACCCGGTATCCATTCCGAACCCGGCAGTTAAGCCCTTCTGCGCCGATGATACTGTGCTGGGCAAACGGCACGGGAAAGTAGGTCGCCCTCGGGGGGGTTATATTTACTATGGACAACAACATCCAATACTCTCAAGGGCTTTTTGAGACTTTTATATACAACGGCTATACACCCTTTTTAGAAAGACATCTAAAACGATTAAACAACTCATCAAAAGAACTATTTGACATAGAACTTGATCTAAACAATATAAAAACTACATTAAACCAATATCCCAAAAACACAGTTTTAAAGATTTTAATAGCCTACGATGAAACTAAGATTTTCTACGAAAAGCCAAAAACTTACAAAGTTTATATCAAAAACCGTGAAAAAGGACCTATTCCATCTGTAGTAAACCTAACAATCTCACCCTATAAAAGACATAGTAAAGATATAACCATATACCACAAAACCACAAACTACCTTCTAAACACACTAGCAAAAAGAAAAGCCCAAGAGATGGGATTTTTTGACGGGATATTTTTAAATGAAAACGATGATATCCAAGAGTGCTCAAGCTCAAATATACTATTTGAAAAAGATGGCAAATACTACAGCCCTTATATTCAAAGCGGTATTTTGTTTGGTATAACCCTTCAAACGCTAAAAGACCATCTAAATATAGAGTTTTTACCAATAAAAGCAAAAGACCTAAAAGAGTTTGAAAAAGCTTTTATACTAAACTCTGTAATCGGTGTAAAATCCATAAAAAGCATAGATCATATAAACTACAAAATAGACCAAGATTTGGAGTATTATTTAAATTCATGGATAGAAAAAGAAAACTCATAATAGCCTCTGGCTTTTTAAATAAGCACAATAAATTACTCTACAAAGCAAATATAAAAGATATATTATATTTAGATAGTTTAGATCAGTTTAAAGAAGATAAATATATACACTTTCTAATAATACCCTTTTCAAAAGCCAAGATAATAGATATAAAGATATCTTCTTTTGTAAGACTTAGAGCCATTTATACAACATCTCGTTTTAAACTTCTTGATATGACACCAAAACAAGACTATATAAATATGCTACTAAAAGCCAAAAAACACATAGAAAATGGTGATATATACCAAATAAACTTAGCTATGAAGTTTGACTTTGGGCTTTTATCAAAAGAAGAAGCATTGTTTTGGCATTTTTTCAGATATCAGCCGGTGGATTTTGGATTTTTCTTTAAAGATAAAGATTTTTATATAATAAGTGGGTCTATGGAGCTTTTCATAAAAAAAGAAAAAGATGTCATAATATCAAAACCTATAAAGGGCACTTCAAAACGAAAATGTGAACTTATTAAAAGCCAAAAAGACATATCTGAAAATCTTATGATAACAGATGTTATGAGAAACGATTTTAACAAAATATCAAACAATGTCAGCTGTAAAAAACTTTTTGCCATATCAAAACACAAAACCCTTTATCATATGTTTTCTGAAGTATTTGGCAAAACCAAGGAAAAGCCTATAAATATAATAAATCAATGCCTGCCAGTGGCTTCTATAAGCGGTGCTCCAAAGAAAATGGCCACATATCTTATAAAAACATTAGAGCCTCTTGATAGAGGGTATTATTGTGGTGTAGCTTTGCTTTTAAAAGGTAAAAATATGGTTTCAAGTGTTTTGATAAGGACTATAGTAGGAAATGCAAAATATTTTTCTTATTATGCTGGTTCTGGTATTACC